>NZ_JOPF01000004.1:0-318194 GCF_002153595.1 Gluconobacter sp. DsW_056 | reverse complement strand
GCCGAAGCCGAAGCCGAAGCCGAAGCCGAAGCCGAAGCCGAAGCCGAAGCCGAAGCCCAAGCCGAAGCCCACGATTCTGCACTTCTTCTGACCCTGCGTGACGAAAACGAACTTCTGTTCAGCGCGCTCGAAAAGACCGAGGCCGAAAACGGCCTGCTGCGGGCTGAACTGCGGGAAATTTTCGAAGAGCTTCAGAATTTGCGAAATCTTCTGCCAGTTTAGTCACAATCCCCCATTGCGGTGAGGGTGGGACACTGCTAAACCACCGCCACCGCAGGACGACGGGCAGTAGCGCAGCCTGGTAGCGCACCAGTCTGGGGGACTGGGGGTCGTGGGTTCGAATCCCGCCTGCCCGACCAGTCCTGCGGTAATATTTCTTCCTTAAAACTCAGTGTCTTTTGCATAGATCCCTTTGCGGGGATTTGTCTCTGTCCAGAGCGTCCATAGCAGATGCAAGGCGGACATGATGGCCGGACCAAGGAAGAGGCCCAGCAGACCCCAGGTCTCGGCGCCCCCAAGAATTCCCAGCAGAACCCACAGGAACGGCATTTTCGTGCTGCCACCAATCAGCGCGGGGCGGATGAAATGGTCCGCGATGAAGATCACGACGGAGCCGATGGCAGCCACGACGATAGCTCCGATCATGCTGCTTTTTGCCAGCAGCAGCAGCGCCACCAGCCCGACCGTCGGCCATGCCAGAAACGGGATCATGGCGGCTACAGCCGTGACCATCGCAAACAGCAGGGGCTGTGGGGCGCCTGTCGACATATAGACGATGCCCATGATTGCTCCCTCGCCCAGACCGACCAGAACAAGTCCGGCCAGCGTCCCGTGGACTGAGGAAATCATCTGCTTGGCGAGGCTTTCTCCCTGCTCACCGAACAGCCGCTGTGATCCCAGAAGGCATTTGCGGATAACACTGTCGCCATCTTTCAGCAGGAAAAACAGTGTCAGTAGCGAGAAGGCGAACAGGGTGCCCCGGCGGGCGAGCTGCGTGCCTACCTGTCTGGTCATCTGCATTCCATGTCCGACGTCGACGGAATGAAGCAGATGGGAGAGGCGCTGCGGGCTGGTCATGTGGTTCTGCCACCAATTGGTGGCCTGGGTGGCCATGAAAGGCAGGTGTGGCACCCATTCCGGCATCGGAATGCCGTTGTTGCGCACGTCATCAATCCATTCCAGCGCGCTTCGTGCCTCATCCGCGACTTTCACCCCAACCAGCGAAACAGGCACCAGAAAGATCAGCGCCACGGCCAGGGTAAAGATCATGGGTAGCCAGTCGCTGCGGCCGAAGCGCAGTTCAGCGCGGCGGTAAAGCGGCCAGATCGAAATTGTGAACACGCAGCCCCACAGAAGGGCCGGCAGGAAGCCCTTGAGGGTATAAAGGCCTATCGCCACGAAAAAGAGTGCCAGAAAGCCCCGTGCGCGCCGCTGGATCGTTCCCGTGGAGGCTGAAGCCTCTATCGTGATGGTGTCGGGTGATGAAGAAGAAGAAAGATCGGTCATGGGACTTCCGGAAGAAAAACATGCCTGAACTGTCGTCTTGCGCAGGGAGAACTGCCTTGACGAAAAGAGTCCGGATGAAAAGAGGCGTCAAAAAAAACCGGGAAACGTTGTTCCGCATGGGCGGAACTATTCCACGGGAAGGCTTTCAAATGAAGAGCAGCCGGACTGGATGGCCAGTCCGGCTGCCTGCTGGCTGAAACGTTTCTGATAGATCTGACGAATGGTTCTTAAATGAGCCTGAAGGCTACGGTCTGTGGCAGGGGCGACAATCCAGACGATTCGCGATTTTTCCTGAATGACCCTTTGTCCGGCAGCATCATACCACTGCCCCTGAGCGTCGATAATGGTAAAACCTGCCGGAAAGCGTGGTGTGATTTCACTGTCCACGAACTGTTGCCAGTCCTGCGTGTCAATCACGCTGCCATCAGGGCGGGTCAGGCCGAATGCCAGACGGATCTGCAATCCGTCCCGCGCACCGATTTCCCGACACAGATTGGGCGTGACGCTGACGGGCACAATGCATCCGCCCAGCAGAGGGGTCATCAGGATCAGGGAAGCGACTGCTTTTCTCACGCGGCCTGTCCGGAGAGGGCGCGGCGTAGAATGGCAGCGTCGGCGGGATCGAAAAGACCACGCCGCAGGAAGAGGTCGATCAGAACAAGATTTACGTTGAACTTGAAATCATCCGTATCCCGGACCAGTGCCATGACCTGCTGAATGGGCAGAAGATGGAAGCTTTCCACTTCTCCGTCCTCCGCAACGGGCACGAAGTCTTCGGGAAGCAGAAGATCATAGCAGTGCAGGACATCGCGCCGCAGCCCTTCAGGCCGCTCAAGAGCATAATGGATCCGCCCAACACGCTGTGCTTTTGCGGCCAGTCCGGCGGGGATACCGGCTTCTTCCTGCGCTTCCTTGATTACGGTCGTCTGCGGATCAAGGCCGGCACTCATGCCACCGGCAACCAGATGATCCAGCTTTCCCGGATCAAGCCGTTTGCTCATGCTGCGTCGCGCGACCCAGAGGAAAAGTCCGTCTGCACGCTCGACCAGCCCGTTCAGATGTACGCCTTCAGCCGCAAGCCCCAGAACCGGAATGGCCCCCCGGTCCACCTGTCCGAGAACGGCGCCGCTGTCATCGCGTACGTCGAAGGCTTCGTGATGGGAGGTGTAGAGGCCCATTTCGCAGAGCGTGCGGGACAGGGGAAAGAGGTCTGCTCCGGAACTCACTCCGAATGTCCCCGCTTTGTGAGCCTCAAGAGTTTCAAGCGCCTGCATCGTAGAAGGGGTGATCCAGCCGATCTGTGAGTCAGCGCAGAAGAACGGAGTGCGGCTGCCTGGCAGGACGGCGCTGTTGCAGGCTGCGATATGCCGCAGAAACGGCTCAAGGGGGCGGGAGAAAGATTTATTCGACACAGCAAGATATGTCGCATGCAGGGCGGCCATTTGCAAAGCACCGTCAGCACTTCCACATAGTCGATCCATGCTCAAAAAAACCGATTCGACGTCTGAAGCGCTTTCCCTTCGTGTTCTGTGGCCCCTGATCCGTCCTGAGAAGCTCTGGCCCGACGCGACGCGTATCGGCTTTGCACTGGTCATTCTTCTGGTGGAAAGTGCGACCGCCGTTGCGACGCCCTGGCTCTTCAGTCGTATGGTGAGCAGTCTTTCGCGTCCGGAAACCCTTCTGGCTGTCCCGGTGTGGCTGATAGCCCAGTATGCCGTCATCCGCATTATTTCCGGACTGGCGAGCCCATTGCGGGAATTTCTGGTCAAGCCGGTTGAAACGGATCTTGAGCGTCGTGTTGCTGTCCTCGGGTTGCGGCATCTGCATGATCTGAGTGTCCGCTTCCATCTGGACCGGCAGACGGGCTCCCTGACCCGGACGCTCGATCGTGGGGCCGATGCTGTCGGAACGCTGCTGTCACTGGCGCTGTTCAACGTTCTGCCCAACGTCATCGAACTCATCATGACGCTGACTGTCATCCTGAAAATCTTCGACTGGCGGTATGTCGCACTGCTTCTGGTGGCGCTGGGGCTGTATTCCGCCGTGTCTTACGTTTTTACCCGCCTGAGGATGACGGCCAGACGGGCCCGGAACCGTGCCAGCAATCAGGCCCAGCACCAGCTTGTGGACAGTATCCTCAACTTCGAGACGGTGCGAAGTTTTGCCAATGAAACCCATGAAATTGACCGTTACGACGCGGCCCGCAGGGATCTCCGGAAGGCGGAAATCAGCCTTCAGCGTTATGTCAGCCTGTCTCAAATCAGTCGGGGATTTCTGATAGCCGCAACGACCACGACGCTTCTGGCTATTGCGGCGCATGACATCGTATTGCACCGTCTCGCGGTGGCGCAGTTTGTCCTGATCGGCAGCTATCTGAGCGGGCTTTATTCGTCCGTGGGCGCCCTGAACTATGTCAGTGCCGGCTGGCGCAATGCCCGCGTCGATCTGGAAAACTATCTCGAGCTTCTCGCCATCCGCTCGGAAATCACCCAGGCTCCGCAGCCTCTGCATCTTGCGGGGAAACTGTCGGAGGCCGGAGCCGCTGCGGTGGCGTTCCGTCACGTCTCCTTCGGCTACAGTCCTGCGCGACAGATCCTGCATGATGTTTCCATCAGCGTGCCCGCAGGGACGTCTCTCGCGATTGTCGGCCATACAGGCTCCGGGAAATCCACTCTGGGGCGCCTGCTGACCCGTGCCTACGATCCCACGGAGGGCTCGGTCTGTATTGACGGGCATGACCTGCGTGACATCGCACCAATCGACATCCAGAACATTATCGGAACGGTTCCGCAGGATACGGTGCTCTTCAACTCCAGCATTGGCGACAATATTGCCTATGGCGATCTGTCGGCCTCCCGCGAAGATATTGAAAGCGCGGCCCGAAGTGCGCAGATCGACGCGTTCATCCGGGGGCTTCCCGACGGATATGAGACCGTGGTCGGGGAGAGGGGGCTGAAGCTTTCAGGGGGGGAAAAACAGCGTGTGGCTATTGCCCGCGTCATTCTCAAGGACCCGCGCATCCTGCTGCTGGACGAGGCCACGAGTGCGCTTGATACCCGCACCGAGGTCGCCATCCAGAAGGAGCTGGCGATCCTCTCCCGGGCGCGCACGACGATCATTGTCGCACATCGTCTGTCCACCGTTCAGGATGCCGATCGCATTGTAGTACTTGACGCGGGGCGTGTGGTGGAGCAGGGAAGCCACATGGAACTGCTGTCCGCAGGTGGTCATTATGCCGCAATGTGGGCCGCACAGGCCGGGGAAAACGTCTCCGGGGGTTGACGAAGCCCCCAACCATACGTCATAAGCCGCGCCTGATTTACGGAACACGCCGGACCTCGCTGTCCTGCGTCATCCAGCATCGAGGAAAGTACCACCATGTCTCGCCGTTGCCAGATCACGGGCAAGGGCGTGCTGACGGGCAACAACGTCAGCCACGCCAATAACAAGTCCCGCCGTCGTTTTCTCCCGAACCTGCAGGAGACCACGCTGATCTCCGATATTCTCGGTGCTTCGGTGCGTATGCGCCTGTCCACCAACGGTATCCGCACGGTTGAGCACAACGGTGGGCTGGATTCGTTCCTGCTGGGTACGCCGAACCGCAAGCTTCCGACGGAAGCCCAGGTCATCAAGCGCCGTATCCTGCGCGTTCAGGAACGCAAGGCTGCCCAGACCGCCTGAGGAATCTTTGCCGAACTTTGTTTGGTAATAAGATTGCTCTTGAAAACCATGGCGGTCTGGGTCATTCAGCCGCCACTGGGATAAATCAGGTTCGGTCCTTTCACAGGGCCGCAGCGGAGGTGTTTCGGTCCAGGCTGAAACACCTTTCATTGTATTTTGGAGGTTCTCCGTGTCCGAAAGCGTTCAGGAAGCCAAGTCGGCTCTCTCGAAGATTCGCAACATCGGTATTACCGCGCACATTGATGCCGGTAAGACCACGACGACCGAGCGTATCCTGTATTACACGGGTGTCTCTCACAAGATCGGTGAGGTCCACGAAGGCAACACCACCACTGACTACATGGCGCAGGAACGTGAGCGTGGCATCACGATCACCTCGGCAGCCGTGACGTGTGAGTGGAACGACCACCGCATCAACATCATCGACACCCCGGGCCACATTGACTTCAACATCGAAGTCAACCGTTCGCTCCGCGTGCTCGATGGCGCGATCTTCGTGATCGAAGGCGTGGCCGGCGTGCAGCCGCAGTCCGAAACGAACTGGCGCCTTGCTGACCGTTACAACGTTCCGCGCGTCATCTTCATCAACAAGCTCGACCGTACCGGCGCCGACTTCTACTACGCTTTCAGCACGCTGAAAGAGAAACTGGACATCGTGGCCGTTCCGCTGCAGCTCCCGATCGGCGCCGAAGAAAACTTCGTTGGCGTGGTTGATCTGGTCGAGATGCGCGCCATCGTGTGGGAAGGCGGCGAACTCGGCGCCAAGTTCCACTACGAAGAGATCCCGGCTGACCTGAAGGAAAAGGCTGACGAAGCCCGCCAGGTCCTGCTCGATACGGCTCTGGCCGTCGACGACGCAGCCATGGAAGAGTACTTCGAGAAGGGCGACGTGGACGTTGCAACCCTCAAGAAGTGTATCAAGAAGGGGGCCATTTCCGGTGAATTCCGTCCCGTCATGTGCGGTACGGCCTTCAAGAACAAGGGCGTGCAGCCCCTGCTCGACGCAGTCATCGACTACCTGCCGGCTCCTGACGAAGTCGAAGGCATCCGTATTGCTCCGCCGGAAGGTGAAGAAGTCGATGAAGACTTCCTGCCGATCGTTCCGGTCGATCCGGATGGCAAGTTCGCTGGCCTTGCGTTCAAGATCATCTCCGACAAGTACGGCACGCTGACCTTCGTTCGTGTCTATCGTGGCGTTCTGAACTCCGGTGACACCATCCTGAACACGACGAAGGGTCACAAGGAACGCGTCGGCCGCATGTTCCAGATGCATGCCGACAAGCGCCAGGAAGTGAAGTCCGTCGGTGCCGGTGATATCGCCGCATTCGTGGGCCTCAAGGACACCGTTACGGGTGACACGCTTGCCGACGCCGCCGATCCGGTGGTTCTGGAGCGTATGCAGTTCCCGGTTCCGGTCATCGACATCTCCGTCGAGCCGAAGACCAAGGACGGCGTCGAGAAGATGACGCTGGCTCTGCAGAAGCTGACGGCTGAAGATCCGTCCCTGCACCTCAAGACCGATCAGGAAACGGGTCAGACCATCCTTTCCGGTATGGGCGAGCTTCACCTGGACATCATTGTTGACCGTCTGCGTCGTGAATACGGCGTTGATGCCAACATCGGTGCGCCTCAGGTGGCCTATCGTGAGACGATCACGAAGACCCACATCGAGACGTACACCCACAAGAAGCAGTCTGGTGGTTCGGGTCAGTACGCTGAAGTCAAGATCGAGTTCGCTCCGTCTGACAAGCCGGACGAGATCATCTTCACCAACAAGGTCGTCGGCGGTACGGTTCCGAAGGAATACATCCCGGCTGTCGAAAAGGGTATCCGCATGCAGAGCACCACGGGTGTTCTGGCCGGCTTCCCGACCGTGGACTTCCAGTTCACGCTTCTCGACGGTAAGTACCATGACGTTGACTCGTCGGCTCTGGCCTTCGAAATCGCCGCCAAGGCTGCTTTCCGTGAAGGCATGAAGAACGCCGGTCCGGTGATCCTCGAGCCGATCATGGACGTTGAAGTCACGACCCCGAACGATCACGTCGGTGACGTGGTGGGCGATCTTAACCGCCGCCGCGGCATCATCCAGAGCCAGGAAACGTCTGGTTCGACCGTGATGATCCGTGCACAGGTGCCGCTGAAGGAAATGTTCGGCTACATCTCGCACCTGCGTTCTGCAACGAAGGGCCGTGCGTCCTTCACCATGCAGTTCCATCACTACGAAGCCGTTCCTCGTAACGTGGCTGACGAAATCATCGCGAAGTCCGCCTGATTTTTTCGCCCCGGTGAAACATCAGACCCCGCCAGAGCAATCTGGCGGGGTTTTTTGTGTCCAGTACCGTCAAAGAGAGAGCGATGTCCTCGTGTGAGCCTCTGAGATCCGTTATTGCTATTTTGCCCGTGAACAATCTTCTGCTGGCCGAGCAGTTCTTTGCGGCACTGGGCTTTTCGCCCCAAGCTGGCAGTTCAGCTGAATACCGGCTTTTGCAAACCCCGGACGGAGAGGAGCTTCATTTGACGCAGGCCGTTTCCGGCTGGGTCGAAGCAGGACGCAATCCTTTCGGTCTCTATTTCCGCCGTCCGGATGTGGATGCGCTGGCACGGCTCTTCGCGGGCCAGGTTCTTGAAAAGGAAGGGCCGTCGATCAAGCCCTGGGGCATGTATGAATTCGCGGTCAATGGACCGAATTGTGTTTTGGTCCGCATCGGCTGCCCTGCTCATACAGTCTGAGCATATAAAAAAGGCTGCGGAAGTTTTCCCTTCCGCAGCCTTGTCTGATTTTTCAGGGATCAGTGCAGATTGTCTGTCCGGCGGATGAAGGCCGCAACATTGTCGTGCAACTGCTGGAGCGTCGCCGGATCCACATAGACCATGTGGCCGGAAGGATACTGGGCGTATTCGATGTTCTTCTGCAGGCTTTTTGCCATCGGCAGGTGCTTCATCTCATAGACGCCTTCGAAATACGGCGTTGCGAGATCGTAGTAGCCTGCGTTGAGCATCACGTGCAGGTTCGGATTGGTTTTCATCGCCATGGCCAGATCCGTCATGACGTTTGGCTCGCCCTTGGGCTGGTAGCCGTGACCGGGCTGCCGGTGGTGGCTGTCCCAGTGGCCCTGGCTGTTATAGAGGCGATAGTCCTCGTCCGTGCCATATTTGAGTGTGTTGCGGACATAGTCGTTGAAGGCCGTGACATAGGCAGAGCTGATGGCGCTGGACTGAGGATCGTAATCCACTTCCTGACTCATCGGGTCAATCGTCGGGCTTGAATAGCGCGTATCCAGACGGCCCGTCGCCATTCCGGTTTTGGCCTGAAGCTGCTGGTCGAATTCGCCGCCATTAACGCGCAGATCGGCCCGCAGGATGTAATCGACCGGCAGACCCGTGTAATCATGCAGCTTCGCCGCAATCGCCTGACGCTGGTCTTCCGGCAGATCAGCACCCTGACGCAAGGCCAGCGTGTAGTCGGTCATCGCGAAATGCTCGACTTCGCGCAGGAACGCCTTCAGATCCGGATGTTCGGCAGGCAGGCAGTGATGATACCACGCGGTTGCTGCATAGGTCGGCAGAGCCAGCACATAGGGGTCGTCCATGCCGGCATTGAACTGCGGACTGTCATCGCTGTTGTCGTAGTTCAGGATCTGTGACAGCAGGATTACGCCGTTGAAGTCGATGTTTTCGTCCTGCTCAAGGTCATTGATGACCACGGCCGAACGCATCGTGCCATAGCTCTCGCCGAACAGGTATTTCGGCGAATTATAGCGATGATACTTGGCGAGGAACTTTGAGATGAAATGTGTGAAAGCTTCGCCGTCACCGTCAACACCCAGAAATTCTTTGTCGGCATCCTTCCCGGCAATTCGGGAAAAACCTGTTCCCGGCGCATCGACAAACACCACGTCTGAAACATCCATCAGGGACTGCGGGTTGTTGATGAGCGCGTAGGGTGCGGCCGGAAGGTGTGTGTCACCCGGCGTGTTCACACGACGCGGACCAAAGGTGCCCATATGCACCCAGACCGAAGCTGATCCCGGCCCACCATTATAAAGGAACGTGATCGGACGTTTTTCCGACGGAACGCCTTCCTTGAAATAGGCGGTGTAGAACATGGACGCGACCGGTGCGGTCTTGCTGTCGTCGTCCTTGCCGCTATCAATCTTCGTGCCGCGCTTGGCCAGAACGTCGCTGGAATCGTTGTAGTCGGCGCCATGTACCAGAATGGTTCCCGCGACGGCCCGGTAGGGGATCGTGGCGCCATTGACCGTCACCGTCCCGTTCGTCACGCTGTCAGCATTGGGTGCCGGTGTCGCGGGACCTGCGGCCAGAGCAGGCACAGCCATCATGGCTGCGCCCAGAAGAAGGGCCTTGCGAAGCATGCAGAGGAACTTTCCGTTAGGGTTTGTTACAGAGAGCTTTTAGACGGACGTAGCCCTCACCGACAAGGGTTCCGGCTACGTATCATTCTTCAGCCGAAAGCCCTGTTGGCGTGCATGATGGCGATCCCCACCTCGCGCAGCAATGCAAAGCACTGCGACAGCGGCTCGAAAATTTCCTGATGCTCCCGCGCAAAACCGCCAGCCTCAGCTGCATCGCCCGGTTCTCCGAAATCGAGATTGGCAACGCTGGGAACCGTGAGGGGGAACAGGTCGTCCAGAAGGTGCAGCGCACGCGGCACATCCAGACAGAGGATCAGGTTCGTGATAGACTCCCGTGTCAGGCTGTTGCGGGGTCCGAAATACGGAATACGCGTCGAGAGGCCCCACAGACGGTCGATAAGAGCGAAGCGGATCGCATGGAGCAGCTTTTCACGAGCTGCCATGCGTGGCGCATCAGGCCATGCAGCGCGCAGTGCGATATGGTCTGCCTGAATACGCCGGAACATTGCAGGGCCGCTCGTCCAGAAACGCAGCAGCTCCAGTCCGTGCGAAATGCCTAGCAGGCTCTGCCGTTCCTCGTCGCTCTGGGCGTTGGCTGCGCGGTCCAGCCAGGTTCCGGGGTCGAGTTGATGGATCGTTGTCCGCAGGACGTCCAGATCGGAATGAGCCAGTGCCTGACGGGCGAAATCCATGGCTTCGCGGAAGCGCGATGATTCTGTTGCGAACTGCTCGAACGTCTCGGGATGGCGTTGCGCCGCATTGCCCAGTCCGTGCAGCACATTCGCCCACCAGCCGAGCTGCTGGAGGATCGCGTTATTGGGAATGGCCCGAAGCTGGCCGGGATGGGTGATGCGCGTCACGGTCGCGGCATCCGACTGACGTGCGGATGGGCGGGAGCCCGTCTTGTCGATCAGTGACGGCCCGAATGCGCTGAGCAATGCGGCATAGCCCGGATCATCGACCAGCGCGCCCATGTCGAGTGCGATGGTGGAGAAGAAATCGGCTGCGAAATCGGGACGTGCATAGACCGGATCTTTCGTGTCCTGCGGGACTTCGGCCGTATGTTCGGCAAGAGTGGCAATTGTGGACGCCGCAAGAGCCTTCGTTCCGAACAGCGTGTAGCCGTCGCCACCCTGAAACGCGGTTTCGACGCGGCAGCCGATCCCGGCTTCGCGCATGGCCAGTCGCGTGCGGGCAGGGGAGAAATAATCCAGGCGCTGACGCAGGCTGAAAGGATGCGCGCCGCGTCCGATGCTTTCGCCGTGCGTATCGAACAGGGTGAGGGAAACATCCTCCAGTCCGTGTTCCGCCAGCAGGGAAAGGGTCCGCATCCGCAGGCGCTCGACCAGATTGGTGGCGGCAAGCTGTCCGACATAGCGTCCCGAATCGGAATAGCCGAACTGAAGCGATAGTCGTCCGTTCGCCTTCAGATAATCGCGCCAATGGCCTGACCGGAAAGCTTCTTCCAGAATGGTCTCGCCATTTTCGAGCGCGCTTTCCGTTTCAAAGAGCGGCGAAATTTCGATCTGGTGATCCTCGATCCCGAACAGCCGTGCCAGCCAGAGCGTCGCCAGCAGCGTATACCCGCTTTCGGTCTCGGCGATGAGGAAGCGGATGGGCGATCCTGAGTCGATGTGCTTGAGGATCTGCGCCATGGTCATCATCAGCCGCGCGGCGGAGGCAGGCTCGACCAGCAGCGAGCCGAAATCCACGGCACGGGGCGTCAGGTCCGAAAGGGCCTCGTCGATCTTCGTCAGCAGAACGCGACGACGCGAGGGCAGGGCCGGATCGTCGGTCAGGCCCAGTCGTGTGCGCGCGACATTATAGATCTGTGCCGCGTTCAGACGGGTATGGATGCGGGCAATTCCGAGGCCGTGGTTCATGAATCCGGCACGCAGCGTCCGCAGGTGCAGCAGGCTGTCTTCATCCAGTCCGGAAGCGGCATCCTGAAAGAGCGGCAGAAGCTCGGCGGCATCCAGAAGCGCCTTGTCGCGGTGTGAAATCAGCGTCTGGGCAAAATCACGGATGGTTTCCGGCGCGGCATCCCGTCCGGTCGGGCAGGCCGCGTGCTGCGTCTTGACGGCTTCGATGGCCCGGCGCGTGCGCATGGCCAGCGCACTTTCCTGCAGACCCAGCCGCTCCAGCCCATCCGTCAGACGATGAAGCTGGGACGACTTCAGTTCGAGCCGGATGCGCAGCGTATCCCACCAGCCGATATCGTTACGTCCATCCGTATCGAAGCCGACCCAGCTCGCCAGAATCACGGGAGCGGGATCAACGTGGCTGTTTTCGCCCGACCAGCGCTGGGACATCTCCCGCAGGAGCGCTGCTGTCAGGTCATCGAGGGCATCCCGGCCCCGCAGGATGGCCGCCAGTGCAAGGGCCTGCTCCTGCGCCAGTGTCGGCGGTCCGGGACGGCGGTGCGTTTTCAGGCACGGGATCGGCGTTTCCGGATTTTCTGCCCGCTGCGTCAGGATGTCATACACCCCGTCTGCCAGTGCGAACGTCGGATGTGCGGTGAAAACCGCGGCAATCTTCGGCACGGTCAGCGAAACCGCGTCCGGAACCTGAGCCACCAGACGCTTTGCCACGGCCTCAAGCCGCTCCTGCGGGGCAGTCTCATCAAGGCCGACATAGGCGCGCAGATGTGCGGCGCGGTCCACGAAATGCTCGTCACGCAGGGCGCGTACGACGTTCCCGATCTCGGCAAGGCGCGCTCTGCTGGCGTCCGGATCGTCGTTGGACAGATCCTGCCCGATGGAGGCAATCAGGTCTTCAAGACCATCACGTTCGTGGAGCAGCCGGGACGTCATCGCGTCAATACGGTCATGGAGAGACGGATCGAGCCGGGAGGCGCAGTCAGACATCGGGAGCAGTCTCGCTTCTGCGGAAAAAAGAAAAAATGGACCGAAAACGGGCCGCAATACTTTTCACGCCCTGCTGCCAAGCGCAACCTTGCTCTGTACGCGACAGCCCGTCGGAATGATGCTATCTGTCCGCAGATGCATGCGGACACGCCCCATCCCGTCTCCAAATCCGGCCCCGCAGGTCTTTCGCCCCGGTTCATGGCCGGTGGCCTGCTCGTTGGCATGGGAGTGCTTGCCGCAGGCACGACGCTGGCGGCGGCCCGTCATATCGGCGATGGCAGTCTGGCGTTCGGTCTGCTGCGGGCGGGTTCGAGAGCGGGCGTGGTCGGTGGTCTTGCCGACTGGTTCGCCGTAACTGCGCTGTTTCGGCACCCGCTTGGCCTCCCCATTCCCCACACGGCTATTCTGCCGCGTCAGAAAGAGCGTCTTGGACAGGCGCTGGGCCGCTTCATTTCGGGCCAGTTCTTCACTGAAGAAGATGTGCGCCGTGCTTTGTCGAGAATTGATCTCTCCGGCCTGATTGCCGACATGCTGAGCGAACCTGCGACACGCCAGACACTCGTCAACAGCATGCGCTCCGCCATTCCCGTGATGTTCGACCGCCTTGAGGACGGGCGTGCAAAGGCTGCCATTTCACGCGCCCTTCCGGTCCTGCTCAATGGTGAGGAAATGGCGCCGCTGGTCTCCCGTGGTATGCGTGCCATGGTGGACAGCGAGATGCACCAGGAAGTTCTGTCTTTCCTGCTTGAGCGCATCAAGACCACCGTAACGTCCCGGGAGTCGGACCTGCGGCATTTCGTTGAGGAGCGCGTGCGGGAGCAGGGCGGCCGTTTTCTGGGCTGGGCGATCGGCGGCTCCGTCGCCAGCCGTGTGCTGATGGCGCTCCATGCCGAGTTTGAACGGGTCGATCCCATGGACTCGGACCTGCGGCACGGATTTACGACATGGGTTCGTGGCGAAATCGACCGGATCGAACATGACCCCGTCCGTCGCAAGGACATGGCCGACACCATTACCTCCGTCCTGACCCATACCAGCCTCAAGGGCTGGAGTTCAGAACTGTGGGACCGTCTGCGGCGCATGGTTGAGGAAGACAGTGGCCGCGAAGAGGGCTGGAGCGCCACGGTCATTGATGCCGCGATCGTTCAGCTTGCGAGTGCGCTGCGGTCCAGTGATGCCGTGCGCCTGAAAGTCAATCAGGCTGTTGAAAGCACGGTCCAGCGGATCCTGCCAGGTCTGCGCGAGAAGCTCTCCGGGTTCATCGCCGCCGTCATGGCAGGATGGGACGGAAACGATCTGGCGATGCGACTGGAGTCGCGTGTCGGCCGTGACCTTGCCTATATCCGCATCAATGGCACGGTCGTGGGTTTTCTGGCCGGAGCCGCGCTTGACGGCGTTTCCCGACTGTTTTTTGGTGTGTGACATTCCATGTCAGGGAAAGGTCGGGCACAGAAGCCTTGACCTTTGCTCCGGTATGGGCCATTTGGAACAAATCAGGACTTACCAAGTCTTGAATTAGAACAAGATGCGAGTGTGCAAGCGATGCTGAGGCTCTCCAAACTGGCCGATTACGCCACTGTCCTTCTGGTCCATCTCGGTCGTCATGAAGGACTGGCAACAGCCGCAGCCCTTGCAGTAGAAACCGGCGTTCCAGAACCCACCGTGGCCAAGCTCCTCAAAGGGCTGGCCTCCAGCGGCCTGGTGCTGTCCCATCGCGGCGCCCGAGGCGGCTACCGCCTTGCGGGCGAGCTTGAAAAGGTGACCGTCGCCGCCGTTATCGCAGCCGTGGACGGACCCATCGCCATTACAGCCTGCTGTGACGGGCGCGAATGCGAACACAGTTCCCTGTGCGGCCTGTCGGGCCAGTGGGACGTTGTGAACGATGCCATCCTCAGCACACTCAACAGCATTACACTGGCGGATATGGGCCGACATGCGGAGCGCCTGCCAAGGCGCGGCCCCGCGTTGGCCCCTGTCGCCACCGTTGGAGCGGAGTCTCCCTCCGTGACCGAAGCGGTCAGTTAAGGACAACACACCATGCCAGCCGTGACGGAAACCCGCGAGACAGTCGAAAAACTCGCGAAATCCAGCTACGAATGGGGCTTTGAGACCGATATCGAAATGGATATCGCGCCCAAGGGTCTCAATGAGGAGACGGTGCGCCTGATCTCCGAGCGCAAGGGCGAGCCGCAATGGATGCTGGACTGGCGTCTGAAGGCTTTTCGTGCGTGGCTGGAAATGGAAGAGCCGACCTGGGCTCATATCCATCACCCGCCGATTGATTATCAGGACGCGCATTACTTCGCCCAGCCGAAGAAAAAGCCCGGCCCCAAGAGCCTTGATGAAGTCGATCCCGAACTTCTCAAGACCTACGCCAAGCTGGGCATTCCACTGCATGAACAGGCCCTTCTGGCTGGCGTGGAAGGGGCGGAAGAGGCGCGTCTGCCTGTTGCCGTTGATGCCGTTTTCGACAGTGTGTCCGTCGCAACGACCTTCCGCAAAACGCTTGCGGAAGCCGGCGTCATCTTCTGCCCGATCTCCGAAGCTATCCGCGAACATCCCGAACTGGTCCGGAAATATCTGGGTACGGTCGTGCCGGTGTCCGACAATTTCTTCGGGGCGCTGAATTCCGCTGTCTTTACCGATGGCTCTTTCGTCTACATCCCTGAGGGTGTTCGTTGCCCGATGGAGCTGTCCACCTATTTCCGCATCAATGCGCGCAATACGGGGCAGTTCGAACGCACTCTCATCATCGCTGAAGACCGCGCCACCGTCTCCTATCTGGAAGGCTGCACGGCGCCGCAGCGTGATGAGAACCAGCTTCATGCCGCTGTAGTCGAACTGATCGCGATGGAAGACGCCTCGATCAAGTATTCCACCGTCCAGAACTGGTATCCGGGCGATGATGAAGGTCGGGGTGGCATTTACAATTTCGTCACCAAGCGTGGCATCTGCCGTGGCGCACGGTCCAAGATTTCGTGGACGCAGGTCGAAACCGGCTCCGCGATCACATGGAAATATCCGTCCTGCGTGCTGGCGGGTGAAGGATCGGTCGGTGAGTTTTACTCGGTTGCGGTGACCAACAACCACCAGCAGGCCGATACCGGCACGAAGATGATCCATCTTGCGCCCAATACGCGCTCGACGATCATCGCCAAGACGATCTCGGCCGGTCAGTCGGACAGCACCTATCGTGGCCTCGTCCGTATACAGCCAAAGGCCCGGAACGCGCGTAATTTCACGCAGTGCGACAGTCTTCTGATCGGCGATCAGTGCGGCGCGCATACGGTGCCCTATATTGAAAGCCGTAACATGACGGCACGCGTGGAGCATGAAGCGACCACGTCAAAAATCTCTGAAGACCAGCTCTTCTACTGCCGTTCGCGCGGCCTTTCGGAAGAAGATGCGGTTGGTCTGATCGTCAATGGTTTCTGCCGCGAGGTGCTCAAGGAGCTGCCGATGGAATTCGCGGTCGAGGCGCAGAAGCTTCTGCAGATCAGCCTCGAAGGAAGTGTGGGTTAATATGAGCGATTTTCTGAAAATTCAGGGGCTTCAGGCCCGCATCGACGCCGATGGTACGCCCAAGGACATCCTCAAGGGGCTCGATCTCGAAATCCCCAAGGGTGAAGTCCACGCCATTATGGGGCCGAACGGCTCGGGTAAATCCACGCTGTCCTATGTGCTTGCCGGTCGTGACGACTACGAAGTTACGGGTGGGTCGGCCACGTTCAAGGGACAGGATCTTCTGGCTCTTGAACCCGAGGAACGTGCGGCTCTGGGCCTGTTCCTGGCGTTCCAGTCGCCGGTTGAGCTGCCGGGTGTGAACAACGCGAATTTCCTGCGGACTGCCGTAAACGCCGTTCGCCGGGCGCGTGGTGACGCGGAGCTGGATGCCGTGGCCTTCCTCAAGGCTGTCCGCGCCGAAACCAAGCACCTGTCCATGTCCGACGACATGCTCAAGCGTGCGGTCAATGTCGGCTTTTCGGGTGGCGAGAAGAAGCGCAACGAAGTGCTCCAGATGCGCCTGCTTCAGCCGTCTTTCGCCATCCTTGACGAGACGGATAGCGGTCTGGACATCGACGCCCTGCGTATTGTCGCGGAAGGCGTGAATTCGCTGCGCAGCCCGGATTTCTCTGCTCTGGTCATCACGCATCATCAGCGTCTGCTCGACTATATCGTGCCGGACCGGGTGCATGTCATGGCGCATGGCCGCATCATCCATAGCGGCGGCCCTGAGATCGCCAAGACGCTTGAAAAGCAGGGCTATACCCAGTTCCTCGAGGCGGCAGCGTGAGCGTACAGCCAACCGTGGCGCAGGAGACCCCGGCTCTGGAGGCGTTCATCCAGCGCGCTTCCGGTCACGGGACGGCTCTTGCCGAAACCGGCCTGCCAACGCGTCGTGTCGAAGCGTGGCGCTATACGCCGCTGCGCACTATCGCGGAAACGGCCTGGCAACAGGCGGCGCCTCTGGCGTCTGAATCCGTTGCTGCGCTCCTTGATGGTTTGCCGCTGCCGGACAGCGGCGCACGGATGGTCTATGGCAATGGCAGGCTGCTGGACGGTCTGTCCGCTCTGTCGGAAGCCGCCGGACAGGCTTCGGACCCTGTTTCTCCGCTGAGGGGTGTGTTCTCCGCCACGCTGAATATGGCGCTGGGCGAAAAGGGGCTCGATCTGCGTATTCCGGCAGGAACGGACGCGGGACTGCTGACCCTCATCAGCCTCTGCGATGGCGCGGATGTTTCGACGCATCTGCAGCATCGCATCGTGCTGGAAGACGGCGCATCGCTCACGCTTTATGACGTCAATGCTGGCAAGGGGCGGTATGTCACCAATCCGCGTTTCGATATTGTCGTGGGCAAGGGGGCTACGCTGCGTCACATCAAGCTGCAGCGCGAGAGCCTGAGCGGTACGCATCTTGCCATTGTTTCCGCTGATGTGTCGGAGAAGGGCGAGTATGACAGCTTTACCCTGAATCAGGGCGGGAGCCTCGCCCGGCACGAAGCTGTCGTCACGCTGAATGCCCCCCATGCCATGGTTCATGTGAATGGGGTGCAGATCGTGGACGGCCAGCGGCTGAACGACCTGACCTCCATGATTCATCATGCGGCTCCGGATGGCGGTTCGCGCCAGACCGTCAAGACGGTTCTGTCAGACGCCGGGCAGGGCGTGTTTCAGGGCAAGATCCTTGTGGATCGTGTGGCCCAGAAAACCGATGGCTATCAGATGAACCAGGCGCTTCTGCTGTCTGAAAAGGCGCAGATCAACAGCAAGCCCGAGCTGGAAATCTATGCTGACGACGTCAAGTGCAGCCATGGTGCCACTGTAGGCGCCCTTGATGACGAGCAGCTTTTCTATCTGCGCTCCCGGGGTGTTCCCGAAGCGCAGGCCCGCGATATTCTTGTGCGGGCGTTCCTGATAGACGCGCTGGATCTCGTTGCCGATGAGACCCTGCGTGATCTGCTGGGCCGGAGCATGGAGTCATGACCGGCAGCAGCATCCCGTCCGGAAAAACAACGGCTGAAATCCGCGCCCATTTTCCGATCCTGAACGAAACCGTTCATGGCCGCCCGCTGGTTTTCCTCGATAGTGCGGCATCTTCGCAGAAACCGGATGCCGTGATCGAGGCCATGCGGAATGCGGCCTATCACCAGTATGCCAATATTCATCGCGGCCTGCACTGGATGAGTGAACGCACGACGGAAGCCTATGAGCGCGCCCGTCATGACGTTGCCCGTCTTCTCAATGCTCCCGACCACCATGAAATCGTTTTCACCCGCAACAGTACCGAGGCCATCAACCTCGTGGCCCACAGTTTCGGTAGTCTGCTGAAGCCGGGGCAGGCGGTTCTGATTTCCGAACTGGAACATCACGCCAATATCGTGCCCTGGCTCATGCTGCGGGACCGGGCGGGGATTGACCTGCGGGTCGCGCCCATCAATGACGCTGGCGACATTGATCTGGACGCCTATGAGGCGCTCCTGTCGGACGGCAAAGTGGCGCTTGTGGCCATCACGCATATGTCCAACGTGCTTGGGACCATCACTCCGGCTCGCAAGCTTGCGGACATTGCCCATGCTTACGGCGCGCGCATTCTGCTGGATGGGTCGCAGTCTGTCGTGCATCGCAGGATTGATGTGCAGGACCTCGGCGCGGATTTCTTCACCTTCACCGGGCACAAGCTCTATGGTCCCACAGGCATCGGTGTGCTCTGGGGCAGAATGGAGCTTCTGGACGCCATGCCGCCTTTCATGGGTGGCGGTGACATGATCGAGACCGTGTCGTTCGAGCGCGCCACCTGGGCGCATGTTCCGCACAAGTTTGAAGCCGGAACGCCGGCCATTCTGGAAACTATTGGTCTGGGGGCTGCTGTCCGCTTCGTGGAAGAGATTGGCTATGAAGCCATCTCCCGCCATGAAGCGGAACTCACCCGCTACGCATTGGAAAAAATGCGTGGAATCAACAGCCTGCGTGTTCTGGGGGAGCCGCAGGAGCGAGGCGGCGTGATTTCCTTCGTCATGGATGGCGCGCACCCGCATGATCTGGCGACGCTGCTCGACCAGTTGGGAATCGCCATCCGTGCGGGGCAGCATTGTGCGGAGCCGCTGGTCCGGCGTCTGGGCGTGCAGGCAACAGCGCGTGCCAGCTTCGGCATCTATACCACGACCGATGAAATCGACACGTTTATCGAAGGCCTTGAACGGGCCCGGATGATGCTCACATGAGTGTAGCCATGACCGATATCTCCACCAGTGAAGACACAGCCTGCGTTCCCGCCACCGGAACTGCGCCGGATCAGGAGGCGGTCATCGCCGCCATCGCCACGGTTTATGATCCGGAAATTCCGGTGAATGTCTACGAACTTGGCCTGATTTACGCGATTGACCTGCACGACGACGGTCGCGTCCATATGGAAATGACGCTGACGGCGCCGAACTGTCCCAGCGCACAGGAACTGCCCGAGATGGTGCGCGATGCCGTGTCGCATGTTCCGGGTGTTACTCAGGCGACGATCGAGATCGTCTGGGATCCGCCGTGGGATATGAGCCGTATGAGCGATGATGCCCGTCTTGCCCTCAACATGTTCTGATCCGGAAAAAACCATCATGTCCGATGTTGCAACGCGTCGTCCGCTGCCTGCTCTCATGACTGTTTCAGATCAGGCTGCCAGACGTCTGAAAGCCCTTTATGAAGGCTCTCATCAGGGGCAGCTCCTGCGCATCAGCGTGGGGACGCGAGGCTGCTCGGGACTGTCTTACGAAATGAATTTCGTCACAGACCCGCAGCCTGCCGACGAGCGGGTCGAGGATCAGGGCGTGACCCTGCTGGTGGACCGAAAGGCCACCTTGTTCCTGACCGGTACTGTGATGGATTACGAGGTCAAAGACCTCGAATCCGGCTTCACGTTCAGGAATCCGAACGAGAAGGGACGCTGTGGCTGCGGCGAGAGTTTTCACGTCTGATCCGCTTCGCATCCCGCGAAAGCACGACAACGGCCTCGACTTCCGTGGACCACAGGAACTGGTCCACGATCGTCAGACCGACGACTGAAAATCCTGCGTTCCAAAGCATCTTGCCGTCTTTTTCAAGCGCGGCAGGATTGCAGCTCACATAGACCATATCCGGCACGGCAGATTTTGCCAGCGGTACAGTCTGTGCGCCCGCACCCGCATAAGGCGGGTCGAGGACAACAGCCCGTGTTGATTTCAGATCATGCGGCAGAAGAGGCTGGCGCCCCAGATCCCGATGAAAACCGTCAACGCGTCGGCCCCCGGCTGCCGCTTTGAGGCAGTTTGCAGCCGCCAGATTTCCTTCATAGGCCATGACGCGCCCTTTTTCCGACATCGGAAATGTCAGCGTGCCACAACCGGCAAACAGCTCGACCGTCACGTCCTTTTTGTTCAGTGACGGCAGACCGTCCAGAACGGCTGTGACAATGGCTTTCTCGGCGTCCGCCGCTGCCTGAAGGAATGCCGAAGGGGGTGGTGAGACAGTCACACCACCGAAATTTTCCCGCACAGCCCCAGACTGGGCCACCGTTTCGATGCCCAGATCTTTCGGGTCCTGCCAAGAAATTCGCGACAGATTATGCTCGCGTGCAAAGGCCGCAAGCTTGATACGGTCTGCACTTGTCAGCGGAGCAGATGTCTGAAGTGTCAGGTCCGGGCCGCTATCAAGCAGGTTGACCATCAGGCTGCCACGGCCTGTCAGGGCTCCCAGGCTGCCCAGAACGTCGCGCAAGGGCGCGAGAAGTCCAAAAATCGCTGGGTGGAGAACATGACATTCCGTCATGTCCACGGGATCGCCGTTGCGGCGGTGCAGCCCGATGATCACGCCACCCGGCACACGCTGGACAGCAAAATCCATCCGCCGCCGTGTTTCAGGCGCTGTCTGGAACATCCGTGCTGGTGGCAGATCTGTAAAACCAGCGGCGGTCAGGGCCTGGAGGACGCGCTGCGACTTCCATTCCAGCAGAGCCGGGAGGGAAAGATGCTGCAACGCACAGCCGCCGCACTCACCAAACAGGTCGCAGGGTGGCGTTACGCGCTCGGGAGATGAGTGAACGATTTCAATCAGTTCAGGATGGCTGGAAGCAAGGCGGACCCGAATGTCTTCTCCGGGCAATGTACCCGGAATGAAGACGCTCTGGCCATCAAGATGCGCAACGCCGTCGCCTGCCGCACCCAGTCCTTCAATCCGGAGTTCTGCAACTCCGGTCAAGGTATCATTCATTACCGTAATGGCGCCCATCATGCTGAACGGGAGCAGCGAGATCGGTCTCGCCGGAGACCGTAATTTTCCGACGACGCGGGACCAGCATGAAGGCGGGCGTATCTCCGCCAAAGCCGGTCTTCGGGCCATCGTTCTCGAATGCAGGAGCCAGTTCAACGGAACGATGGCTCACGGGGGCTTCGATCACCGAGACAGGTGTGGGAGTTGCAACAGGTACTGCCTGCTGAACGCTCTCGTGTTCGTCACGCTCGCCACGGTTGCGCTTGCGGCCGCCCCGGCGGCGTTTGCGTGCACGATGCTCGCCGTCTTCCGAAGCCTCCTGAGGCGTTGGAACAGGAGCAGAGACGGATTCCGTCGGACGGCGGTCGCCCTCTTCCGGAGCCCAGTCAACAGTCGTGATGCCTTCGAGAACCGGGCGTGCAATGACCTTGCCAGTCAGGGTCTCGATTGCTTCGAGCAGTCTGCGATCGCGTGGTGTGGCCAGGCTGAAGGCGTGGCCTTCCTTGCCGGCCCGTCCGGTGCGTCCGATCCGGTGGACGTAATCCTCGGCATTGAACGGCAGATCGTAATTGAAGACATGAGACAGGCCGCCAATGTCGATACCGCGTGCAGCCACGTCAGAGCAGATCAGGAACTTCAGTTCCCCGGAACGGAAACGCTCCAGCGTCGAGAAACGCAGCGACTGGGCCAGATCTCCATGCAGATGCCCGGCCTCTATCCCGTGTTTGGTCAGATACTGCTGGATCATGTCCACATCGCGTTTGCGGTTGCAGAAAACGATCGCGCTCTGGACGTTTTCACGGCGCAGAAGCTTCTTGAGGGTGCGGCGTTTTTCGTCTTCGGGAACAATGACCAGTGCTTCTTCGATCGTCGTGGCGACGGAAGACTGGCGCGAGACCGTGATTTCAACTGGATGGCGCAGGAATGCATCGGCCAGGCGCCGAATTTCTTCAGCCATGGTGGCGGAGAAAAACAGGGTCTGGCGATGGGCTGGCAGCAGCCCGACAATTTTCTCGATATCGGGAATGAATCCCATGTCCAGCATGCGGTCGGCTTCGTCGATCACGAGCGTACTGGTCTGCGTGAGCAGCAGACCTCCACGCCCGAACAGGTCGAGCAGGCGTCCCGGCGTTGCAATGAGCACATCGACGCCACGATTCAGGACATCGCGCTGTTCGGCCATACTTTCGCCGCCGATCAGCAGGGCGTGTGTCAGGCGAAGATACTTGCCGTAGAGCTTGAAATTCTCAGCGACCTGCAAAGCGAGTTCACGCGTCGGCTCAAGGATCAGCGAACGCGGCATCCGTGCACGGGCGCGCGACCCGGATAGCTTCTGAAGCATTGGAAGTGTAAAGGAAGCCGTCTTGCCGGTGCCGGTCTGGGCGACACCCAGAACGTCATGGCCCTTCAGAACTTCGGGGATAGCCTGTGCCTGAATGGGGGTAGGGTGCTCGTAACCCAGTTCCTCAATGGCGCGCATGATCGGTTCGCCCAGCCCCAGATCGGCAAAACGGGGCTTGTCGAACGATTCTTCGGCGACAGCGACGGTTTCAATGATGGCAGGGGGGACCGCAATGTTCTCTACGGTGACGGCGGGCTCCGTAGCGACAACAGTCCTGGCGCGTCTGCGACGGGCCGTGGCTTTCTCGCTCTTTGCCGGCTCGACCTGTGCCAAAGGCGTCTCTTCGGAGACGGGCGCAGCGACGACCTCCTCAACCGGGACACTCGCCTTGCGACGTGTCGGACGTGCCTTCTTTTCGGCTTTTTCTGCAGAAGGTTTTTCCACAGGAGCTTCCGTGGCGACAACGTCCGTTTTGCGCGGACGACCGCGGCGACGCGGAGCTTCGCCAGGCTTCGGAGTATCTTCAGTTACGATTTCGGGTGCGGGCTGCTCGACGGCGGCGACCTTGCGTGGACGGCCGCGGCGTTTGGGAGCAGCTTCGGTGACCGTTTCATCAGCCACTTTCGTGGTGCGACGACGGGGGGCAGGAGATGTTTCGTCGGTATCGACGGTTGTCTTCGGCTCCGCAACCGCCTTTCTGCGGCGTACGGCAGGTTTGGCAACGGGAGCGTCGTCTTCGGTCAGGGTCTCGACAGCAGGAGAGATCACCTTGCGCGGGCGGCGTGTGGCAGGCTTTGCCGCGTCTGTCGCATCCGGGATTGCAGGAACTGCGGTCTTCGAGCGTCGCGCTCGCGGGGCCTTGGCGGCAGGGGCTTCCGGTGCCGCAGGCGTGTCGCCTTCATCGGCAGGCGTCGGGGAAACCTCGGCTGCGGCGCTGCGCGAAGCGGAAGGGCGACCACGCTTGGGCGTGGCAGTCGTACGGGATTTGGAAGGACCGGAGGTCGTTTTCGCGCTCAAATGACTCTCGAGACTCTCGTTGACGGTGCGCACCCCAATGGATGCGGGCCGGAGTTGAGGGCGGGGCAGTGACCCGCAGCTATAACTGGTGCGTTATCGACAAATGGCGGAAATGGCAAGCGATACGGCCCTAAAAGCGCCGTATCGCATACGATTTCAGATGCCGCGTGCCATTGCGGCGACAAGGATGGTCAGGACACCCAGTGCCGCCATGATTGCAGTGCGGCTGCGCAGCGTATCGAACAGGGCAGGCTGGGGGCGCATGGCCCGGCGTGCGCGGCGGAAGGGGCCCTGAACGGTCAGGATGAAAACCACTGCCATGACCAGCCCCAGAAGCTGCATCGCATTGACGGGCCAGGGTACCGCTGCAAATCCACCTTCATGAAAGACCAGCCCCCAGCCGCTCAGCAGCGAAAACGGTACAACCTGATACAGGCCGCGGAAAAAGCGCGTATAGCCCTGAAGCAGCACTGAATTGCGCGGTCCGGGGTCAAGCAGCCCGACTGTGGAACGAACGACCAGCGTCGAATAGATCGAACCGCCAACCCAATAGGTCATGCACAGCACGTGAATTGCGAGCACGAGGCTCCAGATGATCGATCCTGTCATTGATCCTCGTCAGGGTTGAAAATTGAAAGAGAGGGAAAGATCATTCCCGAAATGCGTTTCCCCTGAATACCTGACGCACCCCTCATTGCGCCAGAGTGATTGCAAAAGTGTCATTGTAAACCGGACAGCGCAGGAGCGGCTTACGCTTTTGCATGATGAGTCCGGCAGGAGATTGCCTCGATATGTCCCGCTATCCTTTTGCTCTGCTGCTTCCCGAGGAAAGCGACCGGATGGACCGTGCGGCCGCAGTGATCCTTCCGCCCGTGCTTCTGATGGAAAACGCCGGGTGGGCCGTTGCGCGCATCATACGCAACCGTTTTTCGCCGTGTCGCGTCACCGTGGCCTGCGGGCCGGGAAACAATGGCGGCGATGGCTATGTCGTTGCCTGTCATCTGGCGCGCTGGGGCTGGCCGGTCCGTGTGGCTGCACTCTCCAGCCCCAGACCAGGCACGCCCGCAGCCAAAATGGCCAACCGCTGGACGGGTCCAGTGGTTCCGTTCACGGCTGAAGAGATCGGATGTGCTGATCTGGTGGTGGATGCGGTCTTCGGCTCTGGGCTGAAACGACCTGTTTCGGACGAGACTGCTTCCGTTCTTGCTGCGGCTCCTCAGGTTGTTGCGATCGATATGCCCAGTGGAGTTTCGGGGGCATCGGGTGAAATTCTTGGCCGGGCGCGCGACTGTCATTTTACGGTGACTTTTGTTCGCCCGCGTCCCGGTCATTTCCTGCAACCTGGCGCCGGTCTGTGTGGCGAAGTGATCTGCGTCGATATCGGTATGCCCGAGCGTGCCTGGGACGGGATAGCGCCTACCATCCAGCATAATGAGCCTGGCCTGTGGAGCCTCCCGATCTCGGGTGAGGGCGATTACAAATACCGCCGTGGGGTCGTTAGCCTATGTGGTGGAACTGAAATGCCGGGCGCGACCCGTCTCGCGGCGGGAGCGGCCCGACGAAGCGGCGCGGGGCTGGTCCGGGTTTCGGCGGGTGAGGGCGCTCCGGCTTATCGACTCGGCGATCCCGGCCTGATTGTGGAGGGAGCGCCCCTCGCTGAGTTGCTGGAAGATGCCCGACGCAAAGTTTGGATCTGTGGACCTGGTCTGACCGAAGGGGAAGTCGCGGCAACCCTGCCACAGCTTCTGAAGTCCGGTCGCATGGTCCTCGCTGATGCCGGGGCGCTGACCTGGGGTGCCGGCGATCTCACGCGCCTGAAAGGCGTTGCGGCCATCACGCCCCATATCGGAGAGTTCCGTAAACTGTTTGGCCCCGTTGAAGGCAGTCGGATCGACGCCGCACGCGAGGCTGCAAAACGCCTTGATGCGGTCATTGTGATGAAAGGGCCTGATACCCTGATCGCGGCGCCTGACGGGCGCGTCGCCATCAATACCCATGCGTCTTCTGCTCTGGCGACCGCAGGCTCGGGTGACACGCTGACGGGTGTGATCGCCGCCTTGCTGGCCGCAGGGATGGACGTCTGGGAAGGCTGCTGTGCTGGTGTGTGGCTACATGGCGAAGCGGGAATTGAAGCCGGGAAAGCCCATGGCGGCTGGCCTGTGGCGGAGGATCTGGACCTGCCGCTCGGTCCGGCCCGTGCGACCGCCACACGCCTCGCGCAGGAGGCTGGACGCAAAAAGGCGGTCGGCTCCCTGTTGTGAAGTCGCGTTTCATGCGCTAAAGGCCGCGCTTCCGAGGTTCGGTAACACGAGCCAGGAAGCCGAGCGCTGCGGGCGTGGTGAAATTGGTAGACACGCCAGATTTAGGTTCTGGTGGCGCAAGTCGTGGGGGTTCAAGTCCCTCCGCCCGCACCAACCCGGCTTCCCGAGAAAGAGATTTGACCAACCTACCGACCGAGAGGATCGCCTGGCTCATGCAGGTTACGCCCACGCTCAACGAAGGACTTAAGCGCGCCTTCACCGTCGTTGTCCCGTCTGCTGACCTGCAGGCCCGCCGCGATGCACGACTCGCTGAAGTCGCCAAGACGATCAAGCTTCCCGGCTTCCGTCCGGGCAAGGTGCCGGCTTCCCTCGTCAAGCAGCGTTACAGCGATTCCGTGAATGCGGAACTGCTTGAAGAAATCGTCAACGACGCGACGACCAAGCTGTTCGCAGAGCAGAACGTGCGCCCGGCGATGCAGCCGAAGGTCGAAGTGACCTCCGCCATCGAAGACGGCAAGGATCTCGAATTCAAGGTCGAGACCGAAGTTCTTCCGGAAATCGCCGTTCCTGACCTGTCCGGTCTGAAGCTGACGCGCCTTGGCGCCAAGGTCAGCGAAGAGACCGTTGAGAAGGCTCTGAACGACGTTGCCCGTCGCAGCCGCAAGTTCGAAGCGATCGAAGAAGACCGTGCGGCCGTCAAGGGCGATGTCGTCTGCGTTGACTTCGTGGGTAAGCTGGACGGCACGCCATTCGATGGCGGCACGGCTGACGATGTGAATGTCGAAATCGGCGGCGAAGGCTTCATCCCCGGCTTTGCCGAGCAGATGGAAGGCATGAAGGCTGGCGAAGAGCGCGTTATCAACGTGACGTTCCCCGCCGACTATCAGGCTGAAGAGCTGGCCGGCAAGGCCGTGACCTTCGACATCAAGGCGAAGTCCCTGAAGAAGGCTGTTGATCCGGCCATCGACGACGAGCTTGCCAAGACGATCGGTTTCGAGAACCTCGAGCAGATCCGCAAGATCATCACCGAGCAGGCTGAAGGCGAATACCAGCAGCTCTCGCGTCTGCGCATCAAGCGCGATCTTCTGGATGCCCTGTCCGAGAAGACAGACTTCGAAGCACCGTCCAGCATGGTTGACGCCGAGTTCAACCAGATCTGGGCCCGCGTCGAAGAAGACCGCAAGGCCGGTCGTCTGGACGAGGAAGATGCTGGCAAGGACGAAGAGACCCTCAAGACCGACTACCGCCGCATTGCAGAGCGTCGCGTGAAGCTGGGTTTGCTGCTGGCTGAAATCGGCCGCAAGCAGGAGATTCAGGTTTCCCGTGAAGAGCTTCTGGGTGCAATGCAGCAGGAAGCGCAGCGTTATCCGGGTCAGGAACAGATGGTTTTCGAGTTCTTCTCCAAGAACCCGCAGGCCGTCGAAGGGCTCCGTGGCCCGATTCTGGAAAACAAGGTCGTCGATTACCTGATCGAGCTGGCCGACGTCACCGACAAGGACGTGACGCCGGAAGAACTGGCAGAAATCCCGCCCGCCGAACTCTGATCTTTCGGCGGGGGAACCAGCGGGCACTCTTCGGGGTGCCCGTTTTTTCCTGCCTGCTCCCTTTGACGGAACGCCATGTCGGGTCCATGTTAGGGAGCAGAAGAAAGCCCATCGGGCATTGAGGAACAGACAGCATGGCCATTCGGGATCGTGATCCCCTCGAGGTGTTGAGCAACTCTCTGGTGCCGATGGTGGTCGAGCAGACTGCCCGCGGAGAGCGCGCTTTCGACATCTTTTCGCGTCTCCTTCAGGAGCGCATCATTTTCCTGACCGGACCCGTTTACGATCAGGTTTCCTCCCTGATCTGTGCGCAGCTTCTCTATCTTGAGAGCGTCAATCCCACCAAGGAAATCTCGTTCTATATCAACAGCCCGGGCGGTGTCGTCTCCGCCGGTCTCGCGATCTATGACACCATGCAGTATATCCGCTGCCCGGTCAGTACCGTCTGTATCGGTCAGGCTGCCTCCATGGGGTCGCTGCTGCTCGCAGGTGGCGAGAAGGGACATCGTTACGCCCTTCCGAATGCTCGCGTGATGGTCCATCAGCCGTCCGGCGGTGCGCAGGGGCAGGCTTCGGACATCGAGATCCAAGCCCGCGAAATCCTCATCATTCGTCAGCGCCTGAACGAGATCTATCGCGAGCATACCGGTCAGACACTGGAGCAGATCGAGCAGAAGCTCGAGCGTGACAGCTATCTTTCGGCGCATGAAGCACGCGAATTCGGCCTGATCGACAAGGTCGTTGAGCGTAATCCGCATGAGACGACAGCAGACCCGAGTTAAGGCGTTTCCAGCGCGGGGAGCCTGATGCTCCTCTTGGAACCGAAAAGCGGCATCCCGATATGCCGCTTTTCGTGTCTTGGGGCTTTCAGGCTCCGGGGTTGCCGAAGGCTTTGACCTCGGCCTAAAGTTAAAGTTCTTTCGCATGTCTGCTGCGTGAATGCGGTCATGTCGTGCGCAAGGGAAAGGAAGCAGCAGTGAGCAACAAATCCGGCGATTCCAAGAACACCCTGTATTGCTCGTTCTGTGGGAAATCCCAGCACGAAGTCCGTAAGCTGATCGCGGGTCCCACGGTCTTCATTTGTGATGAATGCGTCGAGCTGTGCATGGATATCATCCGTGAGGAGCACAAGACCCATCTCGTGAAGTCGCGTGACGGTGTTCCGACGCCCAAGGAAATATGCAAGGTTCTTGACGATTACGTGATCGGTCAGTTCGAGGCCAAGCGTGCGCTTTCCGTAGCGGTTCACAATCACTACAAGCGCCTCGCCCATGCCGCGAAGAGCTCCGATGTCGAGATCGCGAAGTCCAACATCCTTCTGATTGGTCCGACAGGCTCGGGCAAGACGCTGCTCGCCCAGACGCTGGCCCGTATTCTCGACGTACCTTTCACGATGGCTGATGCCACGACCCTGACCGAAGCCGGATATGTCGGCGAGGACGTGGAAAACATCATTCTCAAACTGCTCCAGTCCGCGGACTACAACGTGGACAGGGCGCAGCGCGGCATCGTCTATATCGACGAGATCGACAAGATTTCCCGCAAGTCCGACAATCCGTCCATCACCCGTGACGTCTCGGGCGAAGGCGTTCAGCAGGCGCTTCTGAAGCTCATGGAAGGCACTGTTGCTTCCGTGCCGCCGCAGGGTGGGCGCAAGCATCCGCAGCAGGAGTTCCTGCAGGTCGATACGACCAATATGCTCTTCATATGCGGCGGAGCGTTCTCCGGTCTGGACAAGATTATCTCGGCTCGCGGCAAGGGTTCGGGGATCGGGTTTGGCGCAGATGTGCGTTCCGAGGATGAACGGCGTCTGGGAGCCATCCTTCAGAGCGTTGAACCGGAAGATCTGCTGAAATTTGGCCTTATCCCCGAATTTATTGGCCGTTTGCCGGTGATCGCTGCTCTGAATGATCTGGACGAATCTGCTCTGATCCAGATCCTGAGCAAGCCCAAGAATGCTCTGGTGAAGCAGTATGGTCGTTTGTTCGAAATGGAAGGCGTCAAGCTGACCTTCACGGATGATGCACTTGCGGCCATCGCCAAGCGTGCCATCGAGCGCAAAACCGGTGCGCGCGGATTGCGCTCGATTCTGGAAAATATCCTGCTCGGTACGATGTTCGATCTTCCCGGCCTTGAGGGCGTGGAAGAAGTCGTCATCAACCGTGAAGTGGCCGAAAGCAAGGCGCAGCCGGTCTATGTTTATGGGAAAGGCAAGTCCGAGCCCGCTGAGCAGTCTGCGTAAAAATGGTTTCGGCTCTTGTGTCGGAGCTTCCGGGTTTCGACATAACTGACTGAGGTTGTCCCAATTCATGCCTCTCAGGCATGAAAGAGATGCGATGCTGACGCTGCAAGGCAGGTTGGCATCGCAAGATCGTCCCTCTGGAGATCAAGTGAATGACTGACGATACCAAGCCGAAAACCCGTCGCCGGACGAAAAAAACGGATGACGTGGTTGTTACCGAAACGCCCGTGGCGGCTCCAAAGAAAGCCGTTCGCAAGCCTCGCAAAACTGCGGCGCCTGTTGTGGCGGAAACCGTACAGGAGCCTGTGCGCCACGATGTGATGGCTGTTCTGCCATTGCGCAATATCGTGGTCTTCCCCCACATGATCGTGCCGCTGTTTGTCGGGCGTGAAAAGTCGGTGAAGGCGCTGGAAACCGTGACCCGTGAAAGCAAGCAGATCCTGCTTGTGGCGCAGAAGGACGTCTCGCTGGATGATCCTTCGGTCGATGATATCTACCGTTACGGGACGGTCTCGACGATCCTCCAGCTGCTGAAGCTGCCGGACGGGACCGTCAAGGTTCTGGTCGAGGGGACGCGTCGTGTGCACATCACGCGTCTGTTCGATGTGGACGGGCATTTCGAAGCTGAAATCGAGGAAATTCCCGAAGAGGCCGTTGATGCGGCGCCGGGAAGCGAAATTGAGGCGCTGAGCCGCTCAACGGTTTCGCAATTCGAACAGTATATCAAGCTCAACAAGAAAATTCCGCCGGAAGTCATGGTCTCGATCAACCAGATCGAGGGTGTTTCCAAGCTCGCTGACACGATTGCGAGCCATCTGAATCTCAAGATTTCCGAAAAGCAGGAAATTCTTGAAACTGCTTCGCCTGCGCGTCGTCTGGAACAGGTTTTCGCGCATATCGAGACGGAAATCGGTGTTCTTCAGGTCGAGAAGCGCATCCGCAACCGCGTGAAGCGGCAGATGGAGAAGACCCAGCGCGAGTACTACCTGAACGAACAGCTCAAGGCGATCCAGAAGGAACTCGGGGAGGGCGAGGATGGTAAGGATGAGAATTCCGAGCTTGAGGAAAAGATCAACAAGACCCGCCTGAGCCGTGAAGCCAAGGAAAAGGCCCATGCCGAGCTAAAGAAGCTGCGTGGCATGAGCCCGATGTCGGCCGAGAGCACGGTTGTCCGCAACTATCTCGATTGGCTTCTGGGAATTCCCTGGAAGAAGCGTTCAAAGATCACACGCGAGTTCCAGCATGCTGAAGATGTGCTGGAAGCCGAGCATTACGGTCTGGAAAAGGTCAAGGAGCGGATCCTTGAGTATCTTGCGGTGCAGACGCGTTCGCAGAAGCTCAAGGGGCCAATTCTGTGTCTTGTCGGGCCTCCGGGCGTGGGTAAAACCTCTCTGGCACGCTCCATCGCCAAGGCGACGGGCCGTAACTATATCCGTATGTCACTGGGTGGGGTTCGCGATGAATCCGAAATCCGTGGTCATCGACGGACATATATCGGCTCCATGCCGGGTAAGATCATTCAGGGCATGAAGAAGGCGCGGACGTCCAATCCGCTGTTCCTGCTCGACGAGATCGACAAGCTGGGTGCCGACTGGCGTGGTGATCCGTCCTCGGCGCTGCTTGAGGTGCTGGATCCGGAACAGAACGCTACGTTCGCCGATCATTATCTTGAAGTGGATTATGATCTGTCGGATGTGATGTTTGTCACGACGGCCAATAGTCTGAACATGCCCCAGCCGCTGCTGGATCGCATGGAGATCATCAACCTGTCCGGCTATACCGAAGATGAGAAAGTGCAGATCGCGCGCCGTCATCTTCTGGGCAAGCAGGCCGAAGCACATAATCTCAAGCCTGGTGAGTGGACGGTTACGGATGATACGATCCGTGAACTTATTCGGGCGTATACCCGGGAAGCCGGTGTGCGAAATCTTGAGCGTGAGCTTGCCAAGCTGGCGCGCAAAACGGTCAAGGAAATCATCACGACCGGCGTTAGTCATGTCGAGATCACTCCGGCAAATCTCGAGAAATATGCGGGCGTCCGCCGTTTCCGTCATGGTGAGACCGAGACGGAAGATATGGTCGGCGTCGTGACAGGCTTGGCCTGGACGCAGGTTGGTGGCGAGATCCTGACAATTGAAAGCGTGATGGTTCCGGGCAAGGGGAACGTCAAGCAGACCGGCAAGCTCGGCGAAGTCATGCAGGAAAGCATTTCTGCCGCGCTCTCCTATGTCCGCTCGCGTGCCCAGGATTTCGGGATCCGGCCGCCGCTGTTCGAGAAGAGGGACATCCATATCCATCTTCCTGAAGGTGCGACCCCCAAGGATGGTCCGTCCGCCGGTATTGCGCTTGCGACGTCTCTGGTGAGTATCATGACGCAGATCCCCATCCGCAGGGATGTGGCCATGACGGGTGAGATCACCCTGAGGGGCCGGGTTCTGGAGATTGGGGGGCTCAAGGAGAAGCTGCTCGCGGCCCTGCGGGCTGGAATCAAGACGGTCCTGATCCCCAAGGACAACGAGAAGGATCTCGCGGAGGTGCCGGATAATGTCCGTCATGCGCTCAAGATCATTCCGGTGAGCCATGTGGATGAGGTGCTCAAGATTGCGCTGACTCGTATGCCGGAAGCCATTGAATGGGATGAAAATGTTGATCCGATCAGTGAAATAACGGTGGATAAAGCGGCTCCGCAGGCACTTCCCCACTAACACGGATGATCTTCTGCGATTCTGACAGTTGACGCGGGCAAAATCCGCTTCATAGTGCGGCCGCAGATCGAACAAGGCGCCTGAGCCAGAAGGGACTCACCAGAGCCCGGCTCAGGCCCTCTAACACCAGAAAGGCACATCATGGAGAAGCCCCTCAACAAGCAGGAACTGATCGCCGCCGTTGCAGACGCTGCCGATCTTCCGAAGGCCAAGGCTAGCGAAGTTGTCGATGCGGTGTTCAGCACGATCGAAGCGACGCTTGCCAAGAAGCAGGAAGTCCGTCTCGTCGGCTTCGGCAGCTTTGTGACCGCAACGCGTAAGGCTGCCAAGGGCCGCAACCCGCGTACGGGCGAAGAGATCGACATTCCGGCATCCACCTCTGTCCGCTTCAAGCCGGGCAAGGGTCTGAAGGACGCCGTGAGCTGAGAAAGCTCACAAAACGGTTCCGGGTGGCTTTACCGCCATCCGGAACCGTGTATATAGACCTCACAAACATTCTGAGGGCGATTAGCTCAGCGGTAGAGCGTCTCGTTTACACCGAGAGGGTCGGCGGTTCAATCCCGTCATCGCCCACCATCATGAATACTATGCAGCCATGAATTGGCGTTTCGAATACCATGAAACGCTCGGCTCCACTTCCGATCTGTGTAAAATTAGAGCTGAAGCTGGTGAGCCGGAATATCTGGCTGTTCAGGCTTTTTCCCAGACATCAGGGCGCGGTACACGCGGACGAACCTGGACTGATCCGGGTGGGAACCTTGCGATCTCGCTCCTGTTCCGGCCCGTTGATCCTGCGACGTTCATAGCAGCTCTTCCATTTCTTGCCGCGGTTACCTTGTACGAGACCGCCATGCATTTCTGTCCCGCAACTGTGGGGCCTACCCCTTTCATGGTGAAATGGCCAAACGACCTTTTGCTGGATGGTCGGAAGATGGCTGGTGTCCTGATTGAGACGGGAGGCCCGCAGAGCAGGCCGTGGGTTGTAGTGGGAATCGGAGCCAATCTGACGCAGGCCCCCGAGATCCCTGGTCGCAGTCTTGCGGCGCTTTCTGAAAAAACTGCCGTACCGTCTGCGAAAGCATTTGGTGAAATTCTGGTCGCGCAGATCGAGCGCTGGACCGCCATTCTGGCAAAGCAGGGGTTTGCACCGATCCGGGCGGCGTGGCTGGCCCGCGCGCACCCTGTCGGGTCGCGGCTTGCGGTTCAGGGTTGTGAAACCTATATTACAGGTTCGTTTTCAGGGCTCGACGCGCAGGGACGCCTGCTGCTGACCCTTCCCAACGGTGAAACCATTCCGGTTGTAACCGGCGATATCCTGCTGGACTGAAGGACCGGACCGCAACGTGCTTCTCGTCATTGATGCTGGAAACACCAACATCGTGTTCGCTGTACACGACGGGAAGTCGTGGCTCGGGCAATGGCGAATCTCGACGAATGAAGCACGGACAGCGGATGAATATGCGGCGTGGCTTCTGACGCTTTTTGACCGGGTAGGTCTGGATGCCTCAAAGGTCAGCCGCGCCATCATCGGGACCGTTGTTCCCGTTGCCCTGTATGAACTCCGTCGGTTCTGTCGTGAATGGCTGGATGTCGTGCCTCTTGTCGCCAATGCAAGGCTGGACTGGGGGATCGACGTTCTTGTGGAAAATCCGAACGAATTGGGTGCCGACCGGCGCCTGAACGGTCTGGCAGGACGTGAAATTTATGGCACGCCTCTGATCGTTGTTGATTTTGGCACTGCGACGACGTTCGATGTGGTCAATACGGCAGGCCAGTTCTGTGGGGGCGCTATTGCTCCGGGTGTGAACCTGTCGATTGATGCGCTGCATCGTGCTGCGGCGCGACTGCCACGTATGAGCATCGGACGTCCTTCAACGGCGATTGGCCGCAACACGAGCGTTGCGATGCGCTCTGGTCTGTTCTGGGGCTATGTCGGCCTGGTTGAAGGATTGATCCATCGTATTTCCGATGAAATGGACGCAAAACCGACTGTGATCGCAACGGGCGGTCTGGCTCCACTGTTCTCTGAGGGAACGCCGCTTTTTGATGTGCTGGCGCCTGATCTGACACTGGATGGCCTGCGCCTTCTGGCGGACCGCAATACGGGTCCGCCCCTTTCCTATTCCCCTGAGCGCCCACAGGGCGCCGGGCAATGACTCTCGCTTTGATTTTATATCGTATCTGTAAGGAACAATCATGACGGAAAAACCGGACGGTCTGTCTTTCCTGCCCTTGGGCGGGACGGGCGAGATCGGCATGAATTTCAATCTCTACTGCCTCACGAAGAACGGTCGCGACACCTGGCTTGCCATTGACTGCGGTATCGGGTTTTCGGGCAACGACACACCTGAAGCCGAAGTGCTGATGCCGGACCCGACTTTTATTGCGGATCGCGCGCGGGACCTGTGTGGTCTGGTGATTACGCATGCGCATGAAGACCATCTGGGTGCGGTGGCGCATCTGTGGCCGTATCTGCGTTGCCCGGTTTACGCAACGCCGTTCGCGGCTGCCGTTCTGCGGCGTAAGTTGCAGGAAGCGCATCTGAACAACCAGGTGAAGATCCACGTCATCCGTCCGGCTTCGCGCTTTGAGGTGGGGCCGTTCGATCTTCAGTTCGTTTCCGTGACTCATTCCGTCGCCGAGGCGCAGGCGGTGGCACTGCGAACGCCGCATGGCCTGATCGTGCATACGGGTGACTGGAAGCTGGACGAGAACCCGCTGGTTGGCCCGGTGACGGATCTCGAAACGTTCGGCAAGCTGGGTGACGAAGGCGTTCTGGCTATGGTCGGCGACAGCACCAATGTGCTCAAGCCGGGTAAGTCTGAATCCGAAGCAGACGTCCGCAAGGGCCTGACGGATCTGATCATGGGGCTGGAAGGCCGCATTGCCGTGACGTGCTTTGCCAGTAACGTGGCGCGCGTCGAGAGCATCGCCAAGGCGGCCCAGGCTTCGGGACGTGTAGTCATGATCGTCGGCCGTTCGCTGCGCAACCTTGAGACGGCGGCGCGTGAGTGCGGTTATTTTCAGGACCTGCCACCATTCCTGACCGAGCAGGATGCGCGGGACGTGGATGATGATAGCCTGCTGATGATCATCACGGGCAGTCAGGGTGAGCCGCGCTCGGCCCTGTCTCGGATTGCGTCCGACACGCATCCGAACATCGCTCTCGGCGAAGGCGACACGGTGATTTACAGCTCGCGGATGATCCCGGGCAACGAACAGGCCGTCATGGCCGTGCAGGACAATCTGTCGCGTCGTGGCGTGACAGTCCTGACGGACAAGGATGCGAAGGTCCACACGTCCGGTCATGCGACCAGCGAAGATATCCGCACGCTCTATCGGATCGTTCGTCCGAAATACAGCATCCCGACCCATGGCGAATGGCGTCACCTGACGGCCCATGCCGCACTGGCGCATGAAATGGGTTCCGAGCCGATCCTGCTGGAAGATGGCGATATCCTGAACCTTTCACCGGGCGAGGTGAAGGTTGTTGATACGGCGCCGACGGGCCGTCTGGCCCTGGACGGTGGTCGCCTGCTGCCCATGACGGGCGGTGTTCTGGCAGCGCGTCGCAAGATGCTGTTCAACGGCATCGTGCTGGCCAGCTTTGCCGTCGACGATGAAGGTTATGTCATTGGCGAGCCGAAGATCAGTGCACCGGGTCTTCTGGAATCCGACGATCCCGAAAGCATCCGGATCCAGGAGGAATTTGCCGACTCCATCGACCAGATCCCCGACGAACTGCGTCAGGACGACGCAGCCTTCCGGGATGCGGCCAAAACGGCCCTGCGTCGTGCTCTGGGGCGCAAGCTTCAGAAGCGTCCGCTTGTCGATGTTCATCTGCTGCGCGTCTGAGAGAAGTAACACATGCGTTTGACGAAAGCCTTTCAGCCGACGCTGAAGGAAGTTCCGGCCGAGGCGCAGATCGCGTCTCATCGCCTGATGCTGCGGGCTGGCCTTGTGCGCCAGACCTCTTCAGGCATCTATGCCTGGCTGCCGGCAGGCTTGCGGGTTCTGCGCAATATCGAGCAGATCGTCCGCGAAGAGCAGGATGCTATCGGTGCACAGGAAGTCCTGATGCCGACGCTGCAGTCCGCTGATCTGTGGCGCCGCTCGGGGCGTTATGACGCTTATGGTCCGGAAATGCTCCGGGTTCAGGACCGTCATGGCCGTGATCTTCTGTACGGGCCGACGAACGAGGAAATGATCACGGACATCTTCGGAGCGTCCGTGAAGTCCTACAAGGATCTGCCCAAGGCGCTTTATCACATCCAGTGGAAGTTCCGTGACGAGGTGCGGCCCCGTTTCGGTGTGATGCGTGGGCGCGAATTCCTGATGAAGGACGCCTATTCCTTCGATGCGTCTTATGAAGGTGCCGTCGCCAGCTATCGCCGGATGATGCTGTCCTATCTGCGCATCTTCCAGCGTCTGGGGGTTCGGGCCGTGCCGATGGTGGCCGATACGGGGCCGATCGGCGGCGACCTGAGCCATGAGTTCCTCGTTCTGGCACCCACGGGCGAGAGCGGCGTGTTTTTTGATGCAGCGCTTGAAGAACAGGACTGGCTGGGCCGTCCGGTTGATTGTGACGACGCTGAAAGCCTCGCCACGTTCTTCTCGACCGTCACCGATCATTATGCGGCAACGGATGAAAAGCACGACGAGGCCGAATGGGCCAAGGTCCCGGACGAGCGCAAGCGCGAAGGCCGCGGGATCGAAGTCGGCCATATCTTCTATTTCGGGACGAAATATACCGCGTCCATGGGGATCGAAGTGAGTGGTCAGGACGGCGCCCCGTTCCACCCGCACATGGGTTCCTACGGTGTGGGCGTGTCGCGTCTGGTCGGCGCGATCATTGAGGCGTCGCATGATGACGCAGGCATTATCTGGCCTGCATCGGTCGCGCCCTATCGGGCCGCGATCCTGAATCTGCGTCAGGGCGATGAGGCCTGCGATGCGATCTGTGACGGCATCTACGGCACCGATCCCGAGAACCTGCTGTATGATGACCGCTCCGAACGTGCGGGCGTGAAGTTCAACGATGCGGATCTGATGGGACATCCCTGGCAGATCATCGTTGGCCCGCGTGGGGCCAAAGAAGGCAAGGTCGAACTCAAGCAGCGCGCCACGGGCGAGCGGTTTGAACTGTCGGTCGAGGATGCTCTGGCCAAAATCGGAGCCGCCTGATGTTCGGCCGCTTCGAGCGCATGGTGGCGGGACGGTATCTCCGTGCCCGCCGTGGCGAGCGTTTCGCCTCGATCATCGCCATTTTCTCCCTGATCGGGATAGCGCTCGGAGTGGCGACGCTCATCATCGTCATGTCGGTGATGAACGGGTTCAAGGCCGATCTGATGGGGCGCATCCTCGGGCTACACGGGGATCTGACAGTGTATGGTTACGGGCGTCCTATCGAGGTTTACGAAAACGACGTGGCCGCCATCCGGCAGGTTCCGGGTGTAAAATCCGTCATCCCCATGGCGCAGGGTACTGTTCTGGTAGAAGCGGGACGCTTCTCGTCCGGAGCGGAAATGCAGGGAGTCTCCCAGCAGTCGCTCCGGGACTGGACGGCGCTGAGCAGCGGGATCATTGCGGGAAGCCTGAACAATTTCACGGGTGACGATGCGGTTGCGATCGGCACGACGATGGCTGATCGGGCCGGGCTGTCGATCGGTTCTCCGATCACGCTTCTGTCGCCAGACGGGCAGGCCACGCCGTTCGGAACAATGCCACGGGTCAAAACCTATCATGTGGCCGTCATTTTCGACGCGAACTGGAACGATTACAATTCCAGCATCGTCCTGATGCCGCTGCCTGCCGCACAGAAATTCCTGATGCTGGGATCTTCGGCTGTTTCTCTCATTCAGGTTTCGACGGATGATCCGTCCAATGTCCAGCCGACGCGCAAGGCGATTGCCGAGCGTCTGGAAGATCCGCGCCTGCGGGTACTGGACTGGACCCAGAGCGCCAACGGTTTTCTGGATGCGGTGACGGTCGAGCAGAACGTCATGTTCCTGATCCTGACGCTCATCATTCTGGTGGCAGCATTCAACGTGATTTCGTCTCTCATCATGATGGTCAAGGACAAGACGCGGGATATCGCGGTGCTGCGGACGCTTGGAGCGAGCCGGGGTGCCATCATGCGGATTTTCCTCATGTGCGGTGCGTCTGTCGGGATTGTGGGAACCGTGGCGGGTTCTGCGCTGGGGATTGCTTTTGCGCTGAACATCGAACGGATCCGGCAGTGGCTTCAGTCGCTGACCGGAACTAACCTGTTCAACCCGGAAGTTTATTTTCTGGAGCGTCTGCCTGCGAAACTGGTGTGGTCTCAGGTGTGGGAAGTGATCGGAATGTCTCTGGCTCTCTCGCTTCTGGCGACGCTCTATCCGTCCTGGCGCGCGGCCAGAACCGATCCGATCGAGGCCCTGCGTCATGAATGAGCATTCCGTCGGGGCAAGTGCCCTGCGTCTTGAAGGTCTGAAGCGCCGTTTCCGGTCGGGTGAAGAGACGCTTGAAATCCTGAGCGGTGCCGAGTTCGACTTGCGGGCTGGTGAGATTGTGGCTCTGGTGGCACCGAGTGGTACCGGAAAGTCCACGCTTCTGCACCTTGCAGGTCTGCTGGAAGCGCCGTCAGAAGGTATGGTTTTCGTGGCGGATCGTCCGGCAAGCGGATTGAGCGATACATTGCGAACGGCGATCCGTCGGGACCAGATCGGGTTCGTGTATCAGTTCCATCACCTTCTGGGTGAGTTCACGGCCTGCGAAAACGTCATGCTCCCGCAGCTTATTGCGGGCGTTTCCCCCCGAAAAGCACGTGAACGTGCCAAAGACCTTCTCGGACGGTTTGGCCTCTCCCATCGCCTTGAGTCGCTGCCCGGTCGTCTGTCCGGCGGAGAGCAGCAGCGGACCGCGATTGCGCGTGCTCTGGCCAATCGGCCCAAGCTTCTTCTGGCGGACGAACCGACAGGTAATCTGGATATCGGAACCGCCGATCATGTGTTTGGGGAGCTCCTGCGCGTTGTGCGGGAAGAGGGCGCAGCGGCGCTGATTGCCACGCATAACGACGAACTGGCCTCACGTATGGACCGGACAGTGACATTGCGGGACGGAAAACTGGTTTCGCTGTAGGGCGCTGAATCGGAGCGGCAGGTCTCAAAAACCCCTGCATCTGATGCCCGTCCCTGATAGACTTGTGGCATGTCTCATACCGATTTTGTTCATCTCAGAAACCACTCTGCCTATTCCCTGAGTCAGGGCGCAATCCGGATTCCGGAACTTGTGAGTCTGGCCGCCAAAAACGCAATGCCAGCCGTGGCCCTTACGGATAGCGGCAATCTTTTCGGAGCGCTGGAATTCTCGCTCTACTGTCGGAGCAATGGGGTGCAGCCGATCGTGGGCTGTCAGATTTCGCTTCCAGCGCGCTCGACCAAACCCGGAGCCGTTTCAGAACCCTTGGTCATTCTGGCACGGAATGAGGAAGGGCTCGCAAATCTTCAGATCCTGTCTTCCGAAGGGTTTCTGAACGGCGATCCTGCAGATCCTTCCATTGCGGTCGAATTTCTCTGCCAGCATGCGGCGGGGCTGTTTCTGCTGACGGGCGGCAATCGCGGTCCGATCAACAGACTGATTCTTGAAGAACAGAAGTCTGAGGCAAAGGCGCTTCTGGCACGGCTGGAAGAGGCTTTCCGGGGAAATATCGCGGTCGAACTGAACCGGCTTGGAGAGGCTGGAGAACAGGAAGTCGAGAGCGTTCTGATCCCGATGGCGGATGAGATGAACATTCCTCTGGTGGCGACCAATGAATGCTTTTTTCCCAAGCCTGAAATGCATGAGGCCCATGACGCTCTTCTCTGCATCGCACAGGGGCGGACCATTGCTGAAGATGATCGCTGGCATGTGTCTCCGCAGGCCTGGTTCAAGACCCCGGCGGAGATGCGGGCTGTCTTTCATGATCTGCCGGAAGCCTGCGACAATACGCTGATCATTGCCCGGAAATGCGCTGTGGCTGCCTGTACGCGCAAGCCGCTTCTGCCAATCTGCCCGAAGGTTCGGGAAGGCTCGACGGAAGAAGAGACTCTGCGGGCCATGGCCTGGGAAGGGCTCGAAAAGCGTCTTGAAGCAGTGAGTGCGGATGAAGAAAAGCGCAGGCTTTATTCCGAACGTCTTCAGATTGAACTCGATATTATCGCAGGGATGGGGTTCCCCGGTTACTTCCTGATCGTTGCCGACTTCATTCAGTGGGCGAAAGCGCACGATATTCCGGTTGGTCCGGGGCGTGGATCAGGCGCAGGGTCGCTTGTGGCCTATGCTCTGACGATTACGGATATCGATCCCATTCCGTTCGGGCTGCTGTTCGAAAGGTTTCTGAACCCCGAACGTGTCTCGATGCCGGATTTCGATATCGATTTCTGTCAGGACCGTCGCGACGAGGTGATCCGTTATGTGCGCGAGGAATACGGAGGAAGTCGTGTGGCGCAGATCATCACGTTCGGTAAGCTTCAGGCCAAGGCGGCGGTTCGGGACGTGGGCCGTGTTCTGGGATTGCCTTATGGCATGGTCAACCGTGTTGCCGAACTGATCCCGAACAATCCCGCCAAGCCCGTGTCGCTCTCGGACGCGATTGATGGAGAGCCACGGCTTCAGGAAATGCGCGACAGTGATGAGTCGCTCAAGCGTCTCATGGAAATCGCGTTGCAACTCGAAGGGCTGTACCGTCATGCCTCCACCCATGCTGCGGGTGTGGTGATCGGTGATCGGGAACTGGTGGAACTTGTCCCACTGTACCGCGACCCGAAGAGCGACATGCTCGTTACGCAGTACAACATGAAATATGTCGAGCAGGCCGGTCTGGTAAAGTTCGACTTTCTTGGTTTGACGACACTTACGATCCTCAAACGTGGCCTGGATTTCCTTAAAGAACAGGGCATTACAGTCGATCTCTCACGCATTCCACTGGATGATGCCAAAACCTTCGAAATGCTGGCCAAAGGCGATACGGCCGGCGTGTTCCAGTTCGAAGGCGCAGGCATGCGGGACATGCTCAAGCAGATGGCGGCCAGCAGGCTCGAAGATCTGATTGCGGGTGTGTCGCTGTATCGTCCGGGGCCAATGGCCAATATTCCGGATTACTGCCGTCGCAAACATGGAGAGCACTGGGAGCCCCCGCACGAGGAAATCCGCGATATTCTTGAAGAGACCTATGGCATCATGGTCTATCAGGAACAGGTCATGCAGATCGCGCAGAAGATGGCTGGCTACAGTTTAGGTGGCGCTGATCTGCTGCGGCGTGCGATGGGCAAGAAGATTGCCTCTGAAATGGAAAAGCAGCGCGCGATCTTTACCGAAGGTGCAACGGCGCGAGGAATTCCGCAGGATAAAGCCGTCGAAGTCTTTGATCTTATGGCTCGTTTTGCCGATTATGGCTTTAACAAGTCGCATGCGGCTGCTTATGCACTGGTATCCTATCAGACGGCCTGGATGAAAGCGAACCATCCTGTAGCGTTTCTTGCGGGTTGTATGTCTCTGGCTCGGGAAAAGACGGATAAACTGGCGGCGCTGTGTCAGGAAGCGCGCCGGATGAAAATTCCCGTGTTACCCGTTGATATTAATAAATCTATGTCGGATTTCTCCATCGAGATGCTGGAGGACGGACAGCAGGGTATTCGCTATGCGCTTTCCGCGATCAAGCGTGTGGGAGCCGCGGCGATGGAAAGCGTTGTTGCTTCGCGCGGGGATCGTCCGTTTCAGGATCTGACGGATTTTTCGGAGCGCTGTGATCCCCGGAGCCTGAACAAGATCCAGATCGAAAGTCTTGCAAAAGCAGGGGCTTTCGACAGTCTTCTTAAAGACAGACATACTGTTTTTGCCAGTGCGGACATTCTTCTGAGGCGCGCGCAGGCGCGTGCGCAGGAAGAAAAAATGGGCCAGACCGGACTTTTTGGTGGAGCGGGACAGGAGCGCGAGATCCTGCGACTGAACGAAGGTCGCCCGTGGCCGGATTTCGAGCGTCTTTCGCTTGAGGCTTCGGCTATCGGTTTTCACATGAGTGCCCATCCGCTGGATGCCTATCGCAGCGTGTTGCGCAGGCTTGGGGTTACCCCATCTAACGCTCTGGAAAATGCTGCAAAAACAGGCACTACCCGTGTCAAAATCGCAGGGTGTGTTGTAGATCGTAAGGAGCGTCCAACCCGGACGGGCAAGAAGATGGCCTGGGTCAATCTGTCTGATAGCGGCGGAGGATGTGAGGTCACGCTCTTCTCGGAAACGCTGATTTCCTGCCGCGATCTGCTGGTGGCCGGACAGGCCATTCTGGTGAATGCCGAACTCAAGATTGACGGGGATGCGCTGCGGATTACGGCTCAGAGCGTCATTGATCTCGAGGCTGCGGCCGCTGCAGAGCGTTCTGAAATCCGGGTCTGGCTGAAGCAGGAAAGCGCTCTGTCCGAGCTCACGGTTCTTCTCGAAGATGTTCAGGGCGGCTTTGGCCGGGTGAAACTCCTGCCGTCCGTTGAGGAGACGCAGGACGTGGAAATCTCCATTCCTGGGCTGTATCGCGTGACCCCCCGGCTGGCGGAACGACTACGGACAATCCGGGGCGTCGAAAAGGCGCAACAGGTCTGATCCCGTGTGCGGATACTGTGTGAAATCCTGCGGACAGACCTTGCGTCCGCAAGGATTTTCCGTCATATCGCGACCGTTCTTCATCGGGATCTCTCGATGGGAACAATCCGCACGCATGGCTCTCGGGTTTTCTGGTGTCCTGATTTTAAGGACGTTGCCATGCGGAGGTTCAACCAGACGCAAGGAATTCTGAATCATGGCAATGCCTGATTTCACCATGCGCCAGCTGCTCGAAGCCGGCGTTCATTTCGGTCACCACACCCGTCGCTGGAACCCGGCCATGGCGCCGTACCTGTTCGGTGTGCGCAACCAGGTTCATATCATTGACCTGCAGCAGACGGTCCCGATGCTGGACCGCGCCCTGAAGGTTGTTCGTGACACCGTTGCAAACGGCGGTCGCGTCCTGTTCGTTGGCACCAAGCGCGCTGCGGCTGACCATGTTGCTGAAGCTGCACAGCGTTGCGGCCAGTACTATGTCAATCATCGCTGGCTCGGCGGTATGTTGACCAACTGGAAGACCATCACGGGTTCCATCAAGCGTCTGCGCCAGATCGACGAAATGCTCTCTGGTGGCACGGCTGGTCTGACGAAGAAGGAAGTTCTCGACATCACGCGTGACCGCGAGAAGCTCGAGCGTTCCCTCGGCGGCATCAAGGAAATGGGCGGCCTGCCTGACCTGCTGTTCGTGATCGACACGAACAAGGAAAAGCTGGCGATTGAAGAAGCCACGAAGCTTGGCATTCCGGTCATCGGCGTTCTGGACAGCAACTCCAACCCTGCCGGCGTGACCTATCCAATCCCGGGTAACGATGACGCCATCCGCGCCATCACCCTGTATTGCGATCTGGTTTCCGGCGCGGTTCTCGACGGCATTTCCGCCGAGATGGCTGCTTCGGGTCAGGATATCGGTGCTGCCGAGGAACTGCCGGCTGAGACGGCTGTTCTGGAAACCGCCGCTGCTGAAGGCGCAGAAGCTCCCGCTTCCGCAGGCTGAACAGACTGCCGGGGTCCGGTCATGGAAAACGGCAACTGAAACATGGCATGCGGCCGGGCGAGTTCGTCCGGCCGCATGATCTTTTTTGAGGGATGAGATAAATGGCAGAAATCACAGCAGCCCTGGTTCGCGAACTGCGCGAAGCCACTGGCGCAGGCATGATGGATTGCAAGAAGGCCCTGACGGAAGCTGCCGGCGACATGGACGCCGCCATCGACTGGCTGCGCACGAAGGGTCTGTCCCAGGCTGCAAAGAAGTCCGGTCGCACGACGGCTGAAGGTCTGGTTGGCGTTGTGTCCGCCAAGAACCGCGCCGCCATGGTTGAAGTCAACGCCGAGACGGACTTTGTTGGCCGTAACGAAGCCTTCCAGGCATTCGTCGAGCAGGTTGCTCATGTTGCGCTCGAAGTCGGTGACGATCTGGACACCATCAAGGCTGCAAAGGTTCCGTCCGGCCGTACGGTTGCTGACGAACTGACACACCTGATCGCCACGATCGGCGAGAACATGGCCATCCGTCGGGCCAAGGTCCTGTCGGTCGAGTCCGGCGTTGTTGCCAGCTATGTCCACAGCGCACTGCGCCCGGGCATTGGCAAGATCGGCGTTCTCGCCGCTCTGGAAGCTCCGTCCGAGTCCGATGCGCTGCTGACGCTGGGTCGCCAGATTGGCATGCATGTTGCGGCAACCCGTCCGGCTGCCCTGAACGTTGCCAGCGTCGATCCGGAGTCCCTGGAGCGCGAGCGCGCTGTTCTGATCGAGCAGGCCCGTGAGTCCGGCAAGCCGGAAGCCATCATCGAGAAGATGGTCGAAGGCCGTATCCGCAAGTTCTATGAAGAAGTCGTTCTTCTGGAGCAGGTGTGGGTGCTGGACGGCGAGAGCCGCGTGTCCAAGGTCGTCGAAAAGGCTGGCGCAAAGCTGGCCGGTTTCGAGCGCTTCCAGCTCGGTGAAGGCATCGAGAAGGAAGAGAACGACTTCGCTGCCGAAGTCGCTGCTGCCGCTGGCACCAAGTAAGGTTTTCCGTTTCTGCCCTGAGCCGGGTCTGTCTGGTTCAGGTTGGAGGTGAAAGTCTGTAGAAAGGCCCCTGTGCGCTTTGGCGTACGGGGGCTTTTTTCGTTTTTGGCCGTTTTGGAAGGATCAGGGATGGAATGGGAAGCGGCGGCGCTGGTTCTGTCGGTCCGGCCTTATGGCGAGGGCAGTGCACTGGTCCATCTGTTCAGCGAGGAGCAGGGCGTCTCGCATGGAATGGTGAGGGGCGGTGCTTCGCGTCGGCAGGCATCCCTGTGGCAGACGGGCAATCTGGTTATGGCGCGTTGGCGGGCGCGGCTGGCGGATCAACTCGGCACATTAACAGCCGAGCCTGTGCAATGTGTGGCAGGGCGTATTCTGGATGCACCGCTACAGCTTGAGATGGTGAGCAGTGCGTGCGCACTGGTGGACGGAGCCTTGCCACAGGGCGAGGCGCATCCGGAACTGTTCATGCGGCTGGTGCGGCTTCTGACGCTGATCAGTGTAGCCCCGGAACCGGCCCCAATGGGCGCCTATCTGCGCTGGGAAAGCCAGCTTCTGACCGGGCTCGGTTATGGACTGGATCTTTCGGACTGTGCGGTGACAGGTTCGGCGGACGATCTGGTGTATGTGTCGCCACGCTCTGGTCACGCCGTAAGTCGGAATGCCGCAGGAGAGTGGCGGGACCGTTTGTTGCTGTTGCCGGCGTTGATGATGGATGAGGCCGATGACGGGACGCCTGAAGACTGGAAAAACGGTCTTGCGCTGACAGGGCATTTCCTGTCGCGCTGGGTCTTCGGTGTGCGGCATCAGCCCCTGCCGGCAGCGCGGGAGAGGCTGGTCGATTATGTGCAGCGGCTTCAGATTGGTCCGGATAATGCCGCGGACCCGGCTCAGTAGGAAACGTGGCTGGGGCCGGGACGCAGGCCGCTGACGACATCCACGTCGGCCGTACTCGCCCAGACGGACCAGTCCCAGCCAGGATGTTGATTAATCTCGGCTGTCATGCGCTGTTCCTGCGCAAGGTCGACCGGATGGCTGGCTCTGTAGGCAGCATAGGCGCTTTTGTCGCCCATATAGACGCAGCCACACGCGATGGGGTCGGCGTAGAGCAGGACCGGCTGTCCGTTCTGCATGCGATAGGCCAGCGTGTCGGGGGGCAGGAGGTTCATCATCGCCCAGCGTGCCGTCGTGTCGGCCGGGTGCGCCGTAAACCCTGCCAGTGCGAGAGACATCTCGGCTTTCTGGATCGGACGGTATGGTGAGCAGGCGGCCATACCGATGAGGAGAGCGCTGGACAGAAGAGCATGCCAGTGTCTAAGTCCTGCACGAAAGAGGGGAGAAGCATGGGAACGGATCTGGCGGGTCATATCGAGGATACCAAGCTCGCTGAGGCTCTGAGCGAGCGATATATTGCGTATGCGATGTCGACAATCATGTCGCGTTCCCTTCCGGACGTGCGTGATGGCCTGAAGCCGGTCCACCGCCGCCTCCTTTATGCGATGCAGCAGTTACGCCTTGATCCCACATCAGGGTTTAAAAAGTGTGCACGTGTCGTCGGTGACGTGATTGGTAAATTCCATCCGCATGGCGATGCGTCCGTATACGAGGCGCTGGTGCGTCTGGCGCAGGATTTTGCGGTCCGATACCCGCTGGTCGAGGGTCAGGGCAATTTCGGCTCCATCGACGGTGATGGCGCGGCAGCCATGCGATACACGGAAAGCCGCCTGACGGAAGTCGCACAGGCGCTGCTGGACGGCATTCAGGACGATGCGGTCGATTTCCGCGCGACATACGACAACGAAGATCATGAACCGATCGTGCTGCCGGGGACGTTCCCGAATCTGCTGGCCAATGGTGCCGCAGGCATTGCCGTTGGTATGGCCACGAGCATTCCGCCTCATAATGCCGCTGAAATCTGCCGGGCCGCGAAGCTTCTGATTGAAAAGCCAGATGTGACGATCGCCGAGCTGGTGGATCTGATGCCGGGGCCGGATTTCCCCACGGGTGGCATTCTGGTGGAAGAGCGCGACTCCATTATCCGCTCTTATGAAACAGGACGCGGGAGTTTCCGGACCCGCGCGCGCTGGGAAGTCGAACAGGGACGTTTCGGCACCTGGATGATTATTGTCACCGAGATCCCGTATCAGGTGCAGAAATCGCGCCTGATCGAACAGATCGCGGACCTGATGGAGCAGCGTAAACTGCCGCTTCTGGGCGATGTGCGGGACGAGAGCACGACCGATATCCGCCTCGTATTGGAGCCCAAGACCAAAGGTGTCGAGCCCGAAGTCCTGATGGAGACGTTGTTCCGCAACACGGCGCTTGAGAACCGTTTCAGTCTGAACATGAATGTTCTGGGCGGTGATCGCGTTCCGGGTGTGTTGTCTCTGAAAGAGGTTCTGCGGGCGTGGCTGGACCATGTGCACGAAGTGCTGGTGCGGCGGTCGAACCATCGTCTGGCGGCGGTGCTGCGACGGCTGGAAATCCTTGAAGGTTTCCTTGCGGTTTATCTGAACCTTGACGAGGTCATCCGCATTATCCGCGAGGAAGACGAGCCCAAGGTCAGCTTGATGGCAACGTTCAGCCTGACGGATGTTCAGGCCGAGGCCGTGCTGAACATGCGCCTGCGTTCACTGCGGCGGCTTGAGGAAATGGAAATCCGGCGGGAGCGGGACAAGCTCGCCGACGAGCAGAAGGCGCTTGAAACGCTGCTGGGTTCGGAGCGTCGGCGCTGGACCCGGATCTGCAAGGATCTGGATGGCACCATCAAGAAGTTCGGCTCCGGCCCGCTTGGGGACCGGCGTACGCTGATTGCGGCAGCCCCGGAACCGGTGGATATTTCGGCGGCTCTGGAGATCGACCGTGAGCCCCTGACGGTTCTGCTGTCCCGCGAGGGGTGGATCCGGGCCATGAAGGGCCACGGTCTCGACCCGCAGGGACATCGCTTCAAGGAAGGCGACGAGGCCTGGCTTTCTGTGGAATGTCAGAGCACGGACAGGCTGTGCCTGATTTCCAGCAGCGGTAAGGCTTTTACGATCAAGGCGGCCGATCTGCCGCGCGGGCGTGGCTTCGGGCAGCCGTTCCGGACCGTGGTTGACGTGCCGCAGGAAGACCGGATTGTGACCCTGTTCCCCGTTTCGGACGAGGGGCGCCGCCTGATCGCATCCGTATCAGGGCGTGGGATGATCGTGTCCGAAGCAGGCCTCGTGGCGGAAAAGCGGACGGGCAAGCAGGTCTTCAACGTCAAGGACGGTGATGAGGTTTTTGCCTGTATCCCGGTCAGTGGCACGCATGTCCTGACGCTGGGGCAGAACAAGCGGGCGCTGATCTTCCCGCTGGAACAGGTTCCGGAAATGACCCGTGGAGGCGGTGTCGCGTTCCAGAAACTGGGTGACAGCACGCTGCGTGACATGCGGACCCTGACACTGTCCGAGGGTCTGTTGTGGCAGGAAGGCCAGCGGGTCCGGCCGACCGCAGATCTGACACCGCTTGAAGGCCGCCGTGGCGCCGTGGGCCGCGCTGCGCCCCAATGGATGCTGCGGAACAAAGGCTGAAAATGAACCGGGGCCTGCTCAGGCCGGGAGTGTCCCGGCCAGCAGGCCCCCCAACAGGCTCCAGTGACCGTCACGAAAAACTTCGGCTGGCCCGAAGGCGGCTTTGTAGGCCATCTTTGGGCTGCCGGGGACGTAATAGCCCAGATACAGGTGTTCCAGCCCCATCCGGGCGGTCTGTTCGATCAGCCACAGGATCGAAAACGTCCCCCACGACGCCGTCAGATCGTTGACGTCATAGAACGTGTACACTGCAGACAGTCCGTCCGAGAGACGGTCAATCAGGCTGACACAGACAAGCGTGCCATCCGGACGACGGAACTCGGCCAGAAACGTTTCGACCGGCGTGTTGGCGATCAGCTCGGCATAATCGCGCCAGCACATATGGGCCATGTCGCCATCAGGATGGCGGACGGCCTGATACATCTCGAACAGGCGGAACTGCTCGTCCGTGGGAACCGGAGGCACCATGTTGGCAATAAGATCAGCGTGGCGGCTGCGGATTTTTTTCTGGGTCCGGGTCGGGGCGAACGTTGCGGCCGGAATGCGCATGGGCGTACAGGCGCGGCAACCCACACACACCGGCGCGTAGGCGATGGCATGGCTGCGGCGGAAGCCGGCCTGTGACAGACGGTTATGCAGAGCAACGGCGTCGGGGCCAGCCAGCTCGGTCAGAACCTTGCGTTCTGTGCGGTCGGGCAGGTAGGGGCATGGGGCCGGAGCCGTCGTGTAGAAGAGCTGTGGGCGGTGCTGCATAAGACGCTCTCCTTTTCAGATGACGGGCTGAAAGATGATCCTATCGCAAGGACGGGGGCTGGCGCATCCATCATCTTTGCGAAAGGATGACGAAAGACTATCCGCACGGCGGTCGCTCGTGCTTCGTTCGGGCGTCCATAACAGGGAAATTTATGCTGCACTGGACTGTTTTCCATATTCTTGTGCAGATCCTGCGCTGGGCTCTTCCTCTTTTGGTGACGGTTCATGCACTCGTGCACAAGCGGAACACGGCGTCCTGCACAGGATGGATCGGCATCTGCTGGATCGCGCCGTTTCTGGGTACGGTTCTCTATCTGATGTTCGGCATCAATCGCGTCCGACGCCGGGCGCAGAAAATGGTCAACCGTCACCTGTGGGAGGGGCGCGACCCGCTGGCGCAGTACCGGCAGAGCGTGGATGGCACTCTGGCGCCACTTTCAAAAATGCTGGGACGTCTGACGGAACGGCCCCTGATGCGGGGCAACTCCATCACCTGCCTGCATGACGGAGATAACGCCTATCCCGTGATGCTGGAGGCGATCGGGCAGGCGAAGACGTCGATCATCTTGTGTTCCTATATTTTCCGCGATGACAAGGTCGGCCAGCGTTTTGCGGAGGCGCTGGTAGCGGCCAGACGGCGCGGCGTCGAGGTCAGGGTTCTGGTGGATGGGATCGGGAGCGGGTATTTCCGATGCGGTATCGAGCGCCGCCTTCGGCGTGAGGGGGTTGCCTGCGCGCGCTTCATGCATTCGGTCTGGCCCTGGCGCATGCCGTTCATCAACCTGCGCAACCACCGCAAAATCCTCGTGGTGGACGGTACGGTCGGCTTCATGGGCGGACTGAACATCGGCGAAGAAAACATGCTCCGCCTGCGGACGAAACTGCCGGTGGCGGATACGCATTTCCGTCTTCAGGGGCCGATCGTGCATCAGCTTGCAGTTGCCTTCGCGTGGGACTGGTCATTTACGACGGGCGAAGAACTTCAGGGCGAGCGTTATCTGCCTGAACCGTTACCGCAGGGAGACGTCCCCATGCGAATTGTCACCTCCGGGCCAGATACGGATCTGGAAAAGATCGAATACGGGATGTTGCAGGCTTTCTCACTGGCGCGGAGCCATATCTGGGTGATGACGCCCTATTTCCTGCCGGACGACCGCTTCTCGACGGAGCTTGTTCTTGCCGCTCTTCGGGGCGTGGTGATTGATATTGTCGTGCCGAAAAGCAGCAATCACGCCCTGATAGATTATGCACGGGACGCCAATCTGCGGCAGTTTTTGGATGCAGGGTGCCGGGTCTGGATGGCGGATCCGCCGTTCAATCATTCCAAGCTGATGGTCGTGGATGATGAATGGAGCTTCGTCGGGAGCGCGAATATCGACATGCGTTCCCTGCGGCTGAACTTCGAGATCAATCTGGAAATCTATGACCGGGACGTGGCGAAAGACCTGGCCACATTCATGGAAACGCATCGTCGTAACCGGCTGACCCATCATGATCTGGATAGCAAGCCCTTCCTCATCCGGATGCGTAATAATGCCGTCAGGCTTTTGCTGCCGTACCTCTAAGAGATGTCAGGTAAGAGATGTCAGGCGCCCAGCCTCAGGGTGACGCAGATGGGGCGGTGATCCGAGCCGAAGCGCGGCAGGGCGCGTGCCTCCATGCGCGCCAGACCGCGCACGAGGCATCGGTCCAGCCGCAGCGGAAGATGGTTCAGCATCCGATGTGTCTTTTCCTGCGGACCGACATCGAGAAATCCGGGAAGCAGAACAGGGCCGACCAGATTGAAATCGCCCATGATGACAGCACGATGGCGCATATTGGTGCTGATGCTGCGAAGCTGCCGCCGGTTGAGCAGCTGGCCGTGCGACAGATGGACGTTGGCGAGCGAAAAACTGCCGAAATCAATAAGCTGTGCCGTGCGTTTGACCAGCAGGCCGCGCGGCAGGCGGCAGAATGACGGCGGACGCGTGAAGGGCAGGCGGCTCCAGCAGGCTGTGCCATGCGGACGGCCGGGAAGCGGGATGCGGTCATAATAGCCGCCGAGAATTTCGGGGAGTTCGTCCACGGCCTCCTGCGCCTCCTGCATCACGACGATGTCCGGATTTTCCGCGCGGATGACGGTCAGAACGTCCTCAAGCGAGGCGCCTTCCCAGCGATAGAGGTTCCAGCTCAGGATTTTGAAAGAGGCTCCGGATTGAGGAAATGCCGTCATTTCGGAGGCTCCGACAGGTAGAGAGGGTTACGCCCGCGGTGATGGGGACCGGCGGCGAATTCGCTGGTCAGGGTGTAGCCGACCGCCAGCAGGACAGGACCGAGGAAAATGCCGACGCCGCCAAAGGTCACGATCCCCCCCAGAACGCCGAGGACGGTCAGCAGATAGGGAAGCTGGGCGCCACGCGCAATGAAGGCCGGACGGATGATATGGTCCGCGCCGGAGATGATGAGAACGCCATAAATCGCGAGAAACAGTCCGTGCCCGACATGATGCGTCATGCCCAGCCAGATGGCGGCCGGCACCCAGACCAGCGGTGCGCCGATCGGGAAGACCGCAACGAAAGCGGTGATGCCCGCCAGCAGAACGGGAGACGGGACTCCTGCCAGCATCAGGCCGATTCCCGTCAGCACGCCCTGGATCAGGGCCGTGCCGAGGATACCATAGACCGTCCCGCGCACGGTGCGACCAATGATGTTGATGAGTCTTGGCGTGGTCTGCGGACCCGCGATGCGGTCGATCAGGGCCGCAATGGTATTGCCGAGCGTATCGCCGTTCAGCCACAGGAAGAAGGCGACGAACAACGCCATGACGAGTTCGGCGAGGCCGCTTGCGAGCCGCAGAAGGACCGTCAGGGTGAGATGCGCAATCTGTCCGGCATAGGGGCGCAGGACTTCAGTCGCAAAAGCACCGACATCATGACTGAAATGGTGCCAGGCATTGACGAGATGCGGGCCTGCCATGGGAATGTGGTTCATCCACTCCGGAGGCGGGTTGGCGCTGGTAACATGCAGGATCAGGGTGTCGATTTCCGAGATCGTGCCGGGAATGTCGTTGATGCCCGCGCTTGTCAGCACCGTCATCGGGACCAGAATGAACAGGGCGCTCAGGGCCATCATGGCAAGGGCTGCGAGAACGGGGCGGACATGGCGGCGCATGCGGCGATAGATCGGCCATGTCGTGAAGGCGAGAATTGCCGCCCACAGGATGGCCGAAAGGAACGGCCACAGGATGATACCGCATCCATAGGCGATTCCCGCCAGGACCAAGCCTAGGATAATCCGTTCGGTCGTCATGCGCGGATATGCCCCGGCCCGAAGGCGAACGGACGACACGGACGGCATGACGGTGTGGGCTGCGTGCTCATGGAATGACACATTGGCACGCTCTGGCGCCGGACGCATCCCTCGACCTATGGTGTGGTCATGACGATCTCGCCACTTGTTGATGCCGCGACCCTGATCCCGGAGGTCGGCCGGTTCATTCCCCTTGATGCCAGCGTGCTTTTGCCGGGGCAGAAGGGCGATCCCGATTCCGCATTTGTCGCGCAGCACCTTCCCGGTGCACGCCGATTCGATATCGACGTTTTCGCCGATCCGGAGAGTCCGCTCCCTCATACGGTGCCGGGGGCGGCACGGTTTGCCCGGCTGATGGGTGAACTGGGTGTGAGTGAGGATATGCCGGTTGTGTTTTATGACGGGCGTGGAAGTGTGGGCGCCTGTCGCGGATGGTGGCTTGCACGGCTGTTCAGGCATCGGAATGCGCGGATTCTGGATGGCGGTCTTGAGGCCTGGGTGAAGGCGGGCGGTGCGGTTGAAAGCGGTGCACCACCTGCAATCGAACCTGCGGTTTTCTGCCCCCGTCCGCATTATGGGCTTCTGGCGGGCTCGGGCGATGTCCGTCAGGCGCTGAAAAGGACCGATGCGCTGGTTCTGGATGCAAGAAGTGCGGGCCGTTTTGCCGCAACTGTGCCTGAGCCCCGTCCGGGTGTGCGTGGCGGTCACATGCCAGGCGCGCAGAGCATGGACTGGACGCGCCTCGTGGACGGAAATGGCTGCTTTCTGCCCGCCGTCGAGCTGAAACGGATTCTTGCAGCCGCAGAAAGGCGTTTCGTTATTGCGAGCTGCGGTTCGGGTCTGACAGCCGCAACGATCGTGGCGGCTCTGGCCATCGCGGGATATGGCGACGCAGCTTTGTATGATGGATCCTGGGCGGAGTGGGGAAGCGATCCCGACGCGCCGGTTGTGACGGGAGAGGCATAAGAATGAGTGATCTGGAACAGCGGGTGAGTGCGGGATGGAGCCGGATGGGCTCCATGCTGGTGCGGGAAGGGCGTTCGCATGAGCCTCCCGAAACAGGAACGTTCGTAAACGCACCGGTCAGCCGGGGTTCGACGGTCCTGTTCCCGACGCTGGAGGCCATGAACAGGACGGACGGCCGCAGCCACGCGCACAAGGCGGTGTACGGGGCGATGGGATCGCCGATCCAGCACCAGCTTGAGGAAATGCTCAGCCTGATCGAAGGCGGAACGCATACGCAGGTCGTCAATTCGGGTCTGGCGGCGTGTACGATGCCGCTTCTGGCGTTTCTGGGTTGCGGCGATCACCTACTTCTGCCCGATTCGGTGTATGGCCCCACGCGCCGATTTGCTGGCACGATGCTTCAGCGGCTGGGCGTGGTGACGACCTATTATCCGCCCATGGCCTCACGCGCCGAGATCGCGGCACTTATGCGCCCAGAGACGAAGGTCCTGTTCGCTGAAAGCCCGGGCAGTCATACGTTTGAAGTGCAGGACGTGCCGATGCTGGCCGAAGTGGCGCATGAGGCTGGGGCACTTCTGATGCTTGATAACACCTGGGGCATTGGGGTGTTTCAGCCCTTCGTCCATGGCGTGGACGTGTCGATTCAGGCTCTGACGAAATATCCTGCCGGGCATTCGGACGTCATCATGGGATCGGTCACGGTCAATGACGAAGCACACTGGAAAACGCTGCGTGACGCGGCGATCCAGCTCGGACAGTGTGCGGGTCCGGATGACTGCTGGCTGACGCTGCGGGGCCTGCGGACGATGGGCGTGCGGCTGGCGCATCAAGCACGTTCGGCACTGGAAATCGCGCAGTGGTTCAAAACGCGCCCTGAAGTCGCGCGGGTTCTGCATCCGGCACTGCAGGACTGCCCGGGGCATGAATTCTGGAAACGGGATTTTACGGGGGCCTGTGGACTGTTCGGCGTAGAGCTTCAGCCGGACATTTCCATTGAGGCGACCGAACGGATGATCGACGGGCTGAGCCTGTTCGGGATCGGGGCGTCCTGGGGCGGTTATGAAAGTCTTGTCCTGCCAACGACCGGGCATATCCGGCGCGTCACGGGTGAGGGCGGCCCGACATCCGCGACGTTCCGCCTCCATATCGGACTTGAAGACGTTGAGGACCTGAAGACCGATCTGGCACGTGGACTGGATGGCCTTCAGTTCTGAACCTTAGCGGCGGCGGAAAGTCAGGGCTTCAGCGACGTGATGGCGCTGGATGCTCTGGGTACCTTCCAGATCGGCGATTGTGCGGGAGACGCGGATCAGGCGCGTGATCCCGCGATTGGACAGGCGTAGTTTTTCAGCCGCCTGTTCAGCGATGGACCGGGCGTCGTCGTCCATGTCGAGATCGTCAGGGGAGACCTGCGAATTGGGAACGCCCTGACGGACAATCTGGCGCCTGCGGGCAATTTCTACGCGGGCCCGAACCGTCGCGCTGGTTTCACCTTTCGGGGCGCGGCTGATCTCGATGGGGGAGAGCGGATCGATTTGCACGTACAGGTCGATACGGTCGAGCATCGGGCCGGAAATCTTGGCCGTATAGTCTTCCCCACAGCGCGGCGCCTTACGGCAGCTTCGCTCCAGATCGCCCAGATAGCCGCAGCGACACGGGTTCATCGCGGCAATGAATTGAAAGCGCGCGGGATAGGTCGTGTGATGGGCCGCGCGGGCGATGGAAATGCTGCCGGTTTCGATCGGCTGGCGCAGAGACTCCAGACAGGATCGTGAGAATTCTGGAAGTTCGTCGAGGAACAGGACGCCATTATTGGCAAGGCTGACCTCGCCGGGCCGGGCTTTCGCGCCACCACCCACAATGGCGGGAAGGCTCGCGCTGTGATGCGGTGCGCGATAGGGTGGCCGGACGACCAGCCTGCCGTTCTGCAGAATGCCGGAGACACTGTGAATGCGGCTTGTTTCCAGGGCTTCTTCGCGTGTCAGATTGGGAAGAATACCGGGCAGACGGCTGGCGAGCATGGATTTTCCGGCACCAGGCGGTCCGCTCATGAGCATAGAATGCGCTCCTGCGGCAGCGATTTCCAGAGCGCGCCGTCCAAGCAGCATGCCTTTGACGTCCGCCAGATCGGGGCCGTATTCGATCACCTGTCCCGTTGGTGGCGGTGCCGGGGGCAGGATCTGCTGTCCCTGAAAATGGGAGACGAGAGTGGCGAGCGTCGGCGCCCCGAGAACGTCCGTACTACCATTACCCCAGCGTGCTTCCAGAGCCTGCGCGGCCGGACAGATCAGGCCGAGTTCGTCCGCGACGGCGCCAATCGCGGCTGAAAGGACGCCCGCAACGGGATTGATCCGACCATCCAGCGAGAGTTCGCCGACAGCGGCATAGGCCGAGACTGCCTCGAAAGACAGGATCCCCATGGCGCAGAGCAGGCCAAGCGCGATGGGAAGGTCAAAATGTGCGCCTTCCTTGAGAAGATCAGCGGGCACGAGATTAACGAGAATACGTTTGGGTGGGAGCGCCAGTCCCATGGCCGTCAGCGCGGCGCGGACACGTTCGCGCGCCTCACCGACGGATTTGTCCGCTAGCCCTACAACGAGAAACGCCGGAAGGCCGCTGGACACCTGAACCTCGACCGTGACCGGAACGGCTTCGATCCCCGAAAAGGCGAAGCTCTGGATACGTGCGAGGGCAGGTGCATGCGGGCTGGGACTCGTCATGAGGAAAATCCTAGCCCGAAATTATTTCCTGTTGGTTAACGGAAAAGATGTCAGGAACGCTGGTAAAGCAGACGGGCACGGAGTGTGCCGTCGAGCGCCTTGAGGCCGTCCAGAAGCTTCGTGTCCATCTCAGGGCCCTCCGACTCGGCCTCGACGACGACGTAACCCACTTCGCCATCCGTCTGGAGGTACTGGGCGGTTACGTTGCAGTTCTGTGCCGCAAACAGATCGTTGATCTGGCGCATGATGCCGGGACGGTTGGCATGGACATGCATGAAGCGTGTGCCACGCGGACGCTCGGGAAGCTGGACGCTGGGGAAGTTGACCGACCCGATCGTGGACCCCACGTCGGAATAATCGACCAGCTTGCGCGCGACTTCGACGCCGATGCGCTCCTGCGCTTCCATGGTGGAGCCGCCGATATGCGGCGTGAGAATAACATTCTCCAGACCCTGAAGCGGGGATTTGAACGCTTCGCCAGCCTTCTTGGGCTCCACGGGGAACACATCCACGCCCGCGCCCATGAGATGGCCGTCCTTGAGGGCGGCGGCGAGGGCGTCGAGGTCCACGACGTTGCCGCGCGCGTTGTTGAGCAGGATGGAATTGGGCTTCATGGCCCGGATTTCCGTCTCTCCGATGAGCAGATCGGTTTCCGGCGTCTGCGGGACGTGAAGGCTGACGATGTCGGACTCGGCCAGCAGGTCATGCAGGGTCGGAACGGCGATGGCATTGCCGTGCGGAAGGCGGGGCATCACGTCGAAATACAGGACGCGCATGCCGAAGGCTTCGGCGAGGACGGAAAGCTGCGAGCCGATGGAGCCATAGCCGACGATACCGAGCGTCTTGCCGCGGACTTCCCAGGCGTTGGTGGCGGATTTGTCCCAGCCGCCGTTGTGGCAGGCTTCCGAGCGCGACGGGATGCGACGGAGCAGCATGACGACCTCGCCCATGACCAGCTCGGCCACGGAACGGGTATTGCTGAAGGGCGCGTTGAACACGGGAATACCCAGCATGCGGGCAGCATTCAGATCGACCTGATTGGTGCCGATGCAGAAGCAGCCGATGGCCATGAGGCGGTCTGCGGCTTCAAGGATTTCGCGCGTGAGCTGGGTCCGGCTGCGGATACCGACCATGTGCACGCCCTGAAGGGCTTCCTTCAGCGCGTCGCCTTCAAGGGCGCCCTTGACCCGCGTTACCTCTGCATAGCCTTCTGCGGCGAAATGGGAAGCGGCGCTTTCGTGAATGCCTTCCAGAAGAAGAATGCGGATCTTGTTCTTGGGGAGAGAGAACTGCGTTTCCATAAATCCGTCCCGGTCATGAACCGGAAGGCTCCGGTTTCAATTCAAACTGGTTCACCAGATCTGGCCGTGACCAGACAGGCCCCGGCTGATGTCTGCCGCCACGTCCGCCGGGGCCCCCTCCCTAGCCGATCAGCGGGTTTCAGGAAAGATGGTGGACAAGTTCGGGAAGCAGGGTTGCGTCTCCGCAGGCCAGGACCGTGCCATCGCTTTCGAGGGTCAGGCTCTGTCCCTGCCAGTCTGTAATGCGGCCTCCTGCACCTTCCACAACCGGAACGAGCGCCCCCCAGTCCCATGGATTCATGGTGCATTCCGCAATGACGTCGATCTGCCCAAGGGCGAGGAGGCCGTAAGCGTAGCAGTCTCCGCCCCAGGACGTGCGGCGGGTGTGCTTCTGCAGATTGGCAAACCGCGGCGCATGACTGGCGGTCATGATTTCCGGTGCGGTGCACGAGAGTTCGGCCTCGGCGGCTTTCGGGCAGGGACGGGTGCCAATGGTTCCGGGAAGACGCTCGGACAGGAACTGCGTGGGTCGTCCCGAAACACCAATCCAGCGCTCCCCGGTCACAGGCTGGTCGATCAGCCCGAGCACGGGACGCCCCTTGTGAAAGAGCGAAATGAGCGTGCCGAAGGTGGGGCGGCCGGTCAGGAAGGCGCGGGTACCATCAATGGGATCGAGAACCCACAGCCAGTCTCCGTTCGCGCCGCTCATGCCATTTTCCTCACCGAGAATGGCGTGTTCCGGCAGGCGTTGTGTGAGAATGTCTCGCATGGCCTGTTCTGCCTGCCGGTCGGCAATGGTGACGGGACTGTCATCGGATTTTGCGTCCGCGCGCAGGGAGGTTCGGAAATAGGGCAGGACAGTCTTGCGGGCGATGTCCGCACAGGCCGTTGCTGCGTCGATGGCAATCTGCACCACGGTTTCATTCATGATTTGTGTCTATTCCCGTCCTGTGAGCGCTGCATGAGATTGACGCCCGTGGTGGCGGGCGGCATCAGGGGAACCATGCATCCGATCATCGTTATTCCCTCCAGACTTGCTTCGACCCGTCTGCCACGCAAGCCCCTCGCTGATATTGGGGGCGTTCCCATGATCGTCCGGGTCGTCCGTCAGGCTCTGGCAGCACAGATCGGTCCGGTGGTCGTGGCCGCGGGAGACGAAGAGATTCTGGAGGCCATCAGAGGGATACCTGACGTAAAGGGCGTACTGACCGATTCGGATCTGGCGAGCGGCTCGGACCGTGTCCACGCAGCTCTGTCGGAAGTGGATCCTGATGGGGCTCATGATGTGGTCATCAATCTTCAGGGCGATCTGCCTCTGATTGCGCCTTCCAGTCTGGTCGCTGTTCTCAAGCCGCTGGAAGATCCGGCCTTCGACATCGGAACACTGGCCGCTCCTGTCACAAGCGATGCCGAACGCGACGCCCCACAGGTCGTCAAGATTGCGTGTGATTTTAAGGAGGCGGATGTAGCGCGGGCGCTGTATTTCTCGCGCCTGCCCATTCCATGGGGTATTGGACCCCACTGGCATCATGTGGGCGTATACGCCTGGCGCCGGGCTGCGCTGGAGCGTTTCGTGACGCTCGCGCCTTCCGCTCTGGAGCGCCGGGAGAGCCTTGAGCAGCTTCGTGCCCTACAGGCCGGGATGGCAATTGGGTGTGCAAGGATTGACCATGCCCCCCAGGGCGTGGATACGCCTGCTGATCTTGAGCATGTGAGAGGATTGGTCTGATGCCCGTCATTGCATTTCAGGGCCGTCCGGGTGCCTATTCCGATCTGGCCTGCCGTCAGGCGCGTCCGGGCTGGACGACGCTGCCGTGCCCAACCTTTGCTGACGCGATTGATGCCGTGCATGATGGCCGGGCCGATGAAGCGCTGCTGGCCTGTGAGAATACGCTCGCCGGGCGGGTTCCGGACATTCATTCCCTGCTGCCTGACGCAGGGCTTCATATCGTCGGAGAATATTTCCAGCGCGTGGAGCACTGTCTTTTGGGGGTGCCGGGAGCAGAGATCGGGGATATTCGGCGAATTCACACGCACCCGGTGGCTCTGGGGCAGGTGCGCAAGCTCATCAGCGAGCTTGGCGTGGAACCGGTGGTGCAGTTCGATACGGCAGGCGCGGCTGAGATGGTCTCGCAGTGGGGACGGAAAGCAGATGCGGCCATTGCCTCCTCTCTCGCGGCTGAACTGAACGGGTTGACGGTGCTGCGAAGCAATGTGGAAGATGCTTCTCACAACACGACGCGCTTTTATCGTGTCTCCCGCAAGCCTTGCATTCCTTCGCCCGAACGCACAGATGTTCTGACGACTTTGTTGATGAGGGTCGGAAACTGTCCGGGTGCGCTCTATGCGGCATTGGGTGGATTTTCCCGGCATGGTATCAACATGACGCGGATCGAAAGTTACATGCTGGACGGCTCGTTCACGGCGACGCAGTTTCTGATGGATGTCGAAGGACATCCCGAACAGGCGGCTCTGGCCAGCGCGCTCGCGGAACTGGAGCAGGTCAGCGATGATCTCAGAATTCTGGGTGTTTACCCAAGCAGCCTCTCACGCCACGCCGCGTGACGGCAGGACAGGAACCCATGACAGAAGACGGAACAATGGCTGACACGAGCATGTATCAGGGGTCTCTGACGGCTCTGGTGACCCCGATGCATACGGACGGACGGATTGATTTCGACGCTTCGACAAAGCTGATCGAGCGTCAGATCGACGCCGGCACTACGGCACTGATCCCTGCCGGAACGACAGGTGAAAGCCCCACGCTGTCGCATGAAGAACACGGCCATGTTGTCGCACACTGTGTCGAGACGGCAAATGGCCGGGTGCGTGTCATGGCGGGGGCTGGCTCGAACAGTACCTCTGAAGCTGTTCTTATGGCGAAGCATGCCCATTCTGTCGGGGCAGACAGTCTGCTGGTCGTCGTGCCGTATTACAACAAGCCATCTCAGGAAGGGCTGTATCGCCACTTCATGACGATTGCAGATGCGACGCCGCTCCCGATCTTCCTGTACTGCATCCCGGGCCGCTCCGTTGTCGACATTTCGGTGGCGACCATGGCGCGTCTGGGGGAACACCCCAATATCGTCGGTACGAAGGATGCAACGGCCAATATGGCACGGCCGATCGCGGTGCGTCGGGCGGTGGACAAACCTTTCAATCAGCTTGCCGGTGATGACAATACCGTTCTGTCGTTTCTGGCGGCGGGCGGCGACGGATGTATTGGCGTGACGTCCAATGTCGTGCCGCATCTGTGTGCTGATATGCATCTGGCCTGGCAGGAAGGGCGGATTGAGGATGCGATCGCCATTCAGGACCATCTGACCCCGCTGCATGATGCGATGTTCATGGAAAGTAACCCGGGGCCGGTCAAGTACGCGATGTCGCGGCTCGGTCTGTGTGGCGCGACGCTGCGTCTTCCTCTGGCAGAGCCCCAGGAAGCGACTCGGCGGGCTGTTGATGATGCCCTGCGTGCCCTTGAGCTTCTGGACTGAGTGCAGGCATGGCGGGAAAGAAAACCAAGAGCGGCATGATTTCTCATGGCATTGCCGCCCAGAACCGCAAAGGGCGGTTTGACTATACGATTCTGGAAACGACGGAAGCCGGGATTGTCCTGAAGGGGCCAGAAGTCAAAAGCCTGCGTCTTGGACGGGCGACAATCACGGAAGCTTATGCGGCTGAGCGTGATGGCGAAATCTGGCTCTTCAATTCCTATATTCCCGAATATCAGGGCGGTGTCCTCTCGCGTTTCGAGCCTCGGGCGCCACGAAAGCTCCTGATGCATCGTAAGCAGATCGTGCATTTTCTGGATTCGGTCAGTCGTGCAGGCGCCAGTCTGGTGCCGCTTGATATCCACTTTAACGATCGTGGAATGGCAAAAGTGACGCTTGGTCTGGGTCAGGGGCGTCGCAAGGAAGACAAACGGCACGCTATTGCGGAGCGGGACTGGAAACGGGACAAAGCCAGGCTGGTCCGCAGTAGTGGTAAAGATTATGGGTGAGAACCTGAAAGGCCGGATCAGATCCGGCCTTTTTTATGGCTTGAGACAATGTCCGCAATTCCGGGCATAAAAAAACCGCTGCAGCATAAGCTGGCAGCGGTTTTTTATTACTCAGACCGAAGTCCGGGTCGTTCAGTCAGCGCTGATTTCAGCAGCTTCCGGACCCTTCTGGCCCTGAACAACCTTGACGTTGATCGTCTGGCCTTCGTCAAGTGTCGGCAGGCCGGAGCGCTCGAGAGCGGAAGCGTGGACGAAGATGTCCTTGCCGCCGGATTCCGGCGTAATGAAGCCGAAGCCCTTCGTGGCGTTGTACCACTTGACCGTGCCACGCATTTCTTCAGCGCGGGAAAGGTCCGGAGCCGGACGGCCCGGACGAGCCGAACCACCGAAACGGGGCTGGTCGCCGAAAGCAGCGCGCGGACGTGGTGCTTCTGCCGTGCTCTCGTCAACGGAGAGAACTTCAGCGACCTGACGGCCCTTCGGACCCTGGCCGATGCGGACCACGACGGTCGCACCCGGGTTCACGGCGCTGACGCCAGCATTGGTGAGCGCGTTGGCGTGCAGGAAGATGTCGCCCGAACCGTCGGACAGTTCAACAAAACCGAAACCCTTTTCGGTGTTGAACCACTTCACGCGGGAGCTGATTTCCGGGCCTGAAGCTGCGACGAAGCTGTTGCTGCGACGAGGTGCGCCGTAGCCGCCACCACCGCCACCATTTCCACCACCAAAGCCTCCACGGTCGCCATAGGACGGCTGGGACGAGTATGTGTCGTCAAACCCGCCGCGGCGAGGTGAGTTGAAGCTGCTGCGGTCGGTTCTGTTGTTTCTCAACGGTCTAATCCCGAGACTGGGGTGTCATGATAGGGCGGACCCTGCCGTGACGTAATTTCAAAAATTTGGAAAAAAACGATGCTGCTTTTCCCCTGAAATAAGCTGTAGCACGGTTTTTTCCTTCTCTGCCACAGGGAATATCAGGCTGAAACATAACTCGCGCTGATTTTAAGATTATGAAGTGCGCCGCCGACACTTTGATTTCGGTCGGGGAAATGACATACACACGTTTTCCAGTATTTGATGGTTCCCGATCCCGCGCGTAACAGAGGTGTCCATGCGAAGCAGACTGACTTTTTCTATTGGAGCCACTGCCGTGTTGGCGCTGTCTTCATCCGCCATGGCGACACCGTTGCAGGATCCTTACGGAACCTGGACTGTTCAGGGTGAGAATGATGCCATCTCCACACTGAAAGGGACGTCGGATCAGTACTATACGTCTGGTCTGCGGATCAACTGGACGTCTGGAACCGACAATCTGCCGCGTCCGATTGCGAAGCTGAACCGCATCCTGATGGGGGAAGGCGTCCAGCGCATCAGCATCGGTCTGCAGCAGATCATTGATACCCCACGCGACACGCAGGCTGACAATCCGCCGCAGGGCGACCGGCCTTACGCGGGCCTGCTGCTGGGAACGGTCAACCTCATCAACGACACCGATCGTTCCCGGACCGTGATGGGGATCCAGTTTGGCATGCTTGGTCCGGCAGGACTCGGGCGCCAGGTGCAGAACGGGTTCCACAAGGCCATCAGCGATACGCCGAGCACGGGCTGGGGCCACCAGCTTGCGAATCAGCCGATCTTCCAGGTTCAGGCCGGGCGGATCTGGCGTCTGCCGGTTCTGAATATCTATGGCATTCATGCTGACGTGCTGCCCGCCATCTCGGGAGCCGCGGGTGATTACCGGACCTATGCCGACGTGGCCACGACATTCCGCATCGGTCAGGGTCTCGACAGCGATTTCGGCAATGCGACAATCGGACCAGGGCTGGATGGAACGGATGCATTCCGTGCGACTCGTCCTTTTGCCTGGTATTTCTATGGTGGCGTCGAGGGGCAGGCCGTGGGCTATGACGTGACGCTTCAGGGCAGCACGGTCCGACCGAATGCGCCGCATGTGAGCAAGGTCTGGGATGTGGGTGAGGTTCATGCCGGTGTCGCGGTGATGTGGCATGGTGTACGCCTGTCCTACAGCCAGAACTGGCAAACAGCACAGTTCCAGACGCAAAAGGCCGGCCTGTTCAACTACGGATCGCTCAAGCTTTCCGTAAAGTTCTGATCTGAGCCGACGGACGATCTGAAAAAGCCGCCTTCTATAGTGAAGGCGGCTTTTTTTATGTCAGGGCGAGATGGGGTGTGTGGCTGTCACGGACCGGTGCGCCCAGAAGGTAGCCCTGGACTTCCTCGCAGCCATTGGCGTCCAGCAGGGCCATCTGGTGTTCGGTTTCAACACCCTTTGCGCAGCAGGTAATGTTCAGGGACCGTGCCAGCGACAGAATGGCGTACATTACTTCGTCAGCGCGTATGTCTTCGCCCAGATACTGAACAAAGGCGCGATCAAGCTTGATCTGGTCCAGTGGATAAATCCGGAGGCGCTCCAGCGAAGAATAACCTGCTCCAAAATCGTCGATGGCGAGACGGACGCCCAGAGCACGAACGCGGGAGAGTTCGCGAAATGCAATGTCGGACGGGCCAAAGGGCCGACATTCGGACAGCTCGATCTGCAGACGGCCGGGAGGGAGGCCGGTCTCGGTCAGGATCGTATCGACAAGAGGGGCAAGGCGCTCATTGACCAGCCAGACCGGAGAAACATTCACGCAGACCCGCAGCGGAGCAGGCCAGCGCAGGGCAGCCAGACAGGCGCTCCGCAGGCTCCAGCTGTCGAGGGCCTCGATCATGCCGGCCTCTTCGGCGTAACGGATGAAGAGGTTGGGCGCGACTTCGCCATGTCCGGGGCGCATCCAGCGCAGCAGGGCTTCATGCCCGACAATTTTCTGGGATTCCGTATCAACGATGGGCATCCACTTGAGGAAGAGCGCGTCGTCCTCGACGGCTTTGAGGAGATCCTGCTCAAGATTGGATGTGATGGTGTAGGTGTTGGTGAGTTCTGCAGTCGCGCGCCGCTCATGGCCGCCACCGTTGCGGTTTGCTTCGGTCAGGGCAGCCCGCGCAGCGAGAATCAGCTGGTTTGCATCTTCGGCATCCTGCGGATAGACGCTCCAGCCTGCTGAAATCGAGAAAGGGACCGCTCCCATGTCCAGAGGAACAGGGGTGCTGGAAATCTGGAGGATGGCGTTGACCAGGGTACGGGTCGTGACAGCCGTTGTGCCAGGCGGGGTGAGAACCATGAAATGTCCGCCTCCGATCGAGCTGAGGAAAGCTCCCTCGGGCAGAACGGATTTCAGGCGCCGGATCATTTCCGCAAGGATTAGGTCAGCTGTGTCCCATCCATACCGTTCATTAATTAACGAGAGGTGATCGAGATTGAGATGAATGAGGCTGAAAACCGCCCGGCGCGTGAGCTTTCCGGTTCTTTCAATGAACTGCTGCAGAACGAGCAGGCTTTCCTCGCGGTCGGGAAGCGAAGATTTTCCGGTCTCTTCCATCGCTTCGCCCGCAATTTGCCTTGCCACGTCCTGAAGGGAGTCTTCGGCCGTCGGCAGGAAGCTGCTGCCGTTCAGGCGGAGAGCTACGAGAAACTGTCCGGAGCGACCGTCATCTGATCTGCTGGCGATCGGACGGCCGATGAGCGACCAGTCTTTGAAGAAAGGACATGAAAAAAAGGCTTTGCCATTCCGTTTCTGCTCGGCTGCGAGGATCATCTCCCCCGCGTCCCGCTTGTACAAGGCGACCGGAAGCGATCCCGCGGACTGGAGGATGGAGGGTATTCCGTTTGCCGGGATTTCCAGCAATGCGACAGCCGACCCGCCAGTTGCAGCCAGAAGCAGACGAAAGAGCAGCGATCGGCTGTCCGGAGAGGGGGCGGAGTATTCGTGAGGAGTCTTCTCCTGAACGTCTCTGGCCGGACTGCCTGTCATTCGAAGACTCCATAAAACTCGGTTAAGCGCATTACTGATAAATTCACAGTATTATATCGGTGCGAATTTTTCTGTCTAACCGGAAATCAGAAGCCTTTCGGGATCATTCCGGTCGAATATTTCGAGCAGAAGCCTGAGTGCATGGCCACGGACGCCTTTAAGTTGAGGGTTGCGGGCGATTTCGCGCTCGCTGTCCTGCTGCATGGCGGCCAGCAGCAGGGCAAGGCGAGCGCCCTGCGCCAGACGGAAACCGGGAAGACCGGACTGACGGTCTCCCGCAATGTCTCCCCCTCCACGGATCCGGTAGTCTTCGTCAGCAATCAGAAAACCGTCATTCGTGTCGCGCAGCAGGCTCAGACGTCGCACAGCGGTGGGTGTGGCAGTCCTGTCATGCAGCAGAAGACAAAAGGACTGTTTCGAGCCGCGTCCGACGCGGCCGCGAAGCTGGTGAAGCTGGGCCAGTCCGAACCGTTCGGCCTGTTCGATCACCATGACGGATGCAGCGGGGATATCCACGCCGACCTCGATGACGGTCGTGGCGACAAGAAGCCGCGTTTTGCCAAGGCGGAACGTATCCAGCGCCTCCTGACGAACGGTAATGTCCTGTTTGCCGTGCGCGAGACCCACAAGCCCCTCAAAGCGCTGCTCCAGTGAGGCCCAGCGCTCTTCCGCGGCAGCCGCGGCCTGCGTTTCGCTGTTTTCGATGAGCGGGCAGACCCAGAAGACCTGAACTCCGTCGCGTATCGCCCGGCTGATGCCTGCAAGAACGCTGTCGAGCGAGTCCATGCTGTGCAGGGTCGTGCGGATCGGCTGGCGGCCGGGGGGCTTCGAGTCCAGACGGCTGACACTCATCTCGCCCCATTCCATGAGCTGAAGCGTGCGGGGAATGGGCGTTGCGGTCATGACAAGGATGTCGGTTGCTTCGCCCTTGGCACTCAGGTTCATGCGCTGCCGGACACCGAATCGGTGCTGTTCGTCGATGACGGCGAGGCCGAGATCGTGAAAAGTCACCCCATCCTGAAACAGTGCATGCGTCCCGACGATGATTTTTGCCGTGCCATCTGCAATGGCTGCGAGCACCTTTCGCCGGGCCGCGCCTTTGATCGTGCCGCTCAGATAGGCGCACTCCGTCGGGCAGAGACGGGAGAGCGTTTCAAAATGCTGGCGGGCAAGGATCTCGGTGGGAGCCATCAGCGCGGCCTGCGCGCCGGACTCGACGGTCTGAAGCATGGCGTTCATGGCCACGAACGTCTTGCCTGCGCCGACATCCCCCTGAAGCAGCCGCATCATGGGCGTCGACGCAGAGAGGTCGGCAGCAATTTCCGCAATGGCCATGGTCTGGGCGTGAGTTGGTTTATGTCCGAAGCGCTGGAGCATTTCGGCCTGAAGCGCACCGGTGCCGGGAAAGCTGCGCCCGTGCCGCTCGCGGGCCTTGAGACGCGCGAGCCCGAAGCAAAGCTGATCGGCCAGCAGTTCATCCGCTGCAAGGCGGGACAGGGCGCGGTTGCGGACGGGCTCCCACGCGATGTCCGGTGGAATGATCTCAGGCGATTGCATCAGGCGCAGGGCCTGGGTGAAGGACGGCCATTTCCGCTGGGTGACGAGGGTCGGGTCCAGCCATTCCGGCAGGTCGGGCAAAAGGCCCAGTGCAGCGCGCATGGCCTTGCGGACCGTATAGGGGAAAAGCCCGGCGGTGAGTGGCCAGACGGGTTCGAGCGAGGGGAAGCTGTCGCGTTTGGCCCAGCTCACGACATGATCGGGCTGCGGCATCGTCAGCTCGCCCTGAAAGCTGCCGGTTTTGCCAGAGACCAGAAGTTCGGCGCCCACGGTCGGGCTGGGCATGTTGCGTGTCTGGAAAAAGACCAGATCGAGCGTTCCGGTATCGTCTTCGGTGCGGATGATGGAAGGCTGTCCAGGGCGTCCGGCCTTGCGCAGGGCCAGCACCCGGACATGGGCCGTCAGGATTTCGCCGGGGGCGAGATTGTGTCCGTCCGCAACTGTGCGCAGAATGCGCCGGTCAACCACCCGTTCGGGCAGGGTGAACAGCAGGTCCAGCACCTTTCGGCCACCTGCGATCTTTTCCAGCAGGCTGGCATGCCGCGGCCCAATTCCGGGCAGGCTTGTCAGCGGCGCAAAAAGCGGTGCGAGCGCATGCTCCGTTTCGGAGTTGGGATCGGAAGGGGACGGGAACTGTTCGGACGGCATCGTGACAACGGGCGCTTCCCGTGCTCCTCGGGCTGACAGGCGATGGAACGGAAGGTATAGGGCATGAGCAGGATGGAACAAAACGAAACCATGACCCGTGAAATGTCCACAACGTCCTTCGACAGGTCTTTCGGGCCGACCGTCTGGGGCGTGCCTGATGGCAGTGTGGCCTTTCTTCTCCGTCAGCGCCTTGCCGAGCATGACGGACCACTGCTGCATGTTGCGCGCGATGACGCTGCCGTGGCCGCGCTGGCCGACATGCTGGCCTGGCTGGTGCCGGAAGTGGAAGTCCTGCGCCTCCCGGCCTGGGACTGTCTGCCCTATGACCGCGTTTCGCCCAATCCGGTTCTGATTGCCGAACGGGCCGGGACACTGTGTCGTCTGCTAGAGCCCACCAAGGCACGTCGCATTGTCCTGACGACTGTGCACAGCCTGATCCAGCGCGTGCCTCCACGCTCGGCGTTCCGAGGGCAGTCCATCAGCGTGAAAACGGGCGAGAGCCTCGATCAGGCGATGCTCATCGAACTGCTGGTGGCCAATGGCTACACCCGGACCGATACGGTCATGGAAGCGGGTGAGTTCGCGACACGGGGTGGCATTTTCGATCTGTTCCCGGCCGGGGAAAGCGATCCGATCCGGCTGGATCTGTTCGGGGATGAAGTCGAGAACATCCGTGCGTTCGACGTCGGAACGCAGCGCTCAACCGAAACGCTGAAACGCTTCGAACTTCGCCCGGTGTCCGAATTCTCGCTGGGCCCCGACAGCATCAGTCGCTTCCGCACCGGCTGGCGCGATTCGTTCGGCCCGGCGGCGACATCCGATACGATTTACGAGAACGTCTCGGACGGTCGGCGGTATCCGGGGCTGGAGCATTACCTGCCGCTGTTCCATGACGGTGACGGGCACCAGATGGAAACGCTGCTGGATTATCTGCCGAGCGGGGCGGTCAGCTTCGATCAACACGCGCCGGAGATCCTCAAGGCCCGGCTGGATATGATCGCCGATCATTATCAGGCCCGGCGCGTTCCGACGCGCGAAGGGGAAATCCCGTACCGTCCACTGCCGCCGCACCGGCTCTATCTGGATACACACGGCTGGGAGTCGATGCTGGCGGATGTGCCGTCCGTCATCCTCAATGCGTTCGCCATGCCGGATACGGCACAGGGCGTGGATGCAGGCTATCGGCCCGGCCCTCTGTTTGCACGGGCGAAGGATGGAAGCCGGGCAGGGATGTTCGAGGCTTTCGGGCAGCAGGTGAAAACCTGGGCCGAAGCCGGGCGGCGGACCTATGTTACGGCCTGGAGCCGGGGCTCACGGGAGCGGATTTCGCATCTGCTGGCGGAGCACGGCGTTACGGTCACGTCCTATGACGACTGGCCGGATGCGGCGGGAATGCCAAAAGGCACGACCGGCCTGCTAACGCTGGGGCTGGAGCGCGGGTTCGTCTCGGACCGTCTGTGCTTCGTCTCCGAGCAGGATCTTCTGGGTGAGCGGATTTCGCGTCCGCCACGTCGCCGCAAGCGTGGAGAGCAGTTCATCTCGCAGGTCGGCGAGATTGCGGAAGGCGATCTGGTCGTTCATTCCGATTACGGGATCGGGCGGTATGTCGGGCTTGAAACGGTCGTCGAAGGCCGGGTCGCGCATGATTATCTGTCGATCCTGTATGATGGGGAGCAGCGCCTGCTTCTGCCCGTCGAAAATATCGAACTTCTCAGCCGTTTTGGTTCCGAGCAGGCCGGGGTTCAGCTCGACAAGCTGAGCGGAACCGCCTGGCAGGCCCGCAAGGCCAAGATGAAATCCCGCATCCGCGTCATGGCGGGCGAGCTTATCAAGACCGCAGCAGCCCGGGCCATGAAGGATGCGCCAATGCTCGCACCCGCCGAAGGGCTGTGGGACGAGTTCTGCGCGCGCTTTCCCTTCGTGGAAACGGAAGACCAGTCCCGCGCGATTGCCGACGTTCTGGAAGACATGAGCGCCGGGCGGCCGATGGATCGGCTGGTCTGCGGCGATGTGGGTTTCGGCAAGACGGAAGTCGCCCTGCGGGCGGCGTTCGTGGCCGCCCTTTCGGGAATGCAGGTGGCGGTCGTGGTGCCGACGACGCTGCTTGCCCGCCAGCATTTCCGGAGCTTTACGGCACGTTTCGAGGGCTTTCCTGTCAATGTGGTGCAGCTTTCGCGTCTTGTAACGCCCAAGGAAGCCACGAAGGTGCGCGAGGGCATGGCGAACGGCACGGTGGATATCGTTGTCGGCACCCATGCGCTGTTGGCCAAGACCGTGGCGTTCGAGCGTCTGGGCCTGCTGATCATCGACGAAGAACAGCATTTCGGCGTCTCTCATAAAGAGCGTCTGAAGGCACTCCGCGAAGACGTGCATGTCCTGACGCTCTCCGCCACGCCGCTGCCAAGAACGCTTCAGCTTTCGCTGTCCGGCGTGCGGGAAATGAGTCTGATCGCGACGCCGCCGACGGACCGTCTGGCGGTCCGCACATTCATCACGCCGTTTGACAGCGTCATGATCCGCGAGGCGATCCAGCGCGAACGCTTCCGCGGCGGTCAGGTCTTCTGTGTCGTGCCGCGTCTGGCGGATATGGACCGGATGGCCGAGCGTCTGGCGGAAATCGTGCCGGATGCCAAGACCGTGCAGGCGCATGGTCGTCTGACGCCGACCGAACTCGAGCGCGTCATGACGGAGTTCGCGGACGGGAAATACGACATCCTGCTTTCCACCAACATCGTGGAAAGCGGGCTGGATATGCCCAGTGTGAATACGATCATCATCCACCGTGCGGACATGTTCGGTCTGGGGCAGCTCTACCAGCTTCGCGGACGCGTGGGCCGTGGCAAGCAGCGTGGTTACGCCTACCTTACCTGGCCGCAGACCCGTCCGCTGTCTGCTTCGTCTGAAAAACGGCTTGAGGTCATGCAGACGCTGGACTCGCTTGGGGCGGGCTTCACGCTGGCCTCTCACGATCTGGATCTGCGCGGCGCGGGCAACCTGCTGGGGGATGAGCAGTCCGGGCATATCAAGGAAGTCGGGATCGAACTCTACCAGCAGATGCTGGAAGACGCCGTAATCGACATGCGTCGCGAGCGCGGCAAGCGTCTGGAGGAAGAGGACAGCTGGACCCCGACCATCATTCTGGGCCTGCCGGTGCTGATCCCCGAAACCTATGTGCCGGACCTGCCGGTGCGTCTGGGGCTGTATCGCCGGATTGCGTCGCTGACGAACGAGGCCGAGGTCGAGGCGATGCGCGCGGAACTGGTGGACCGTTTCGGATCGCTTCCGCCGGAAGTGGGAAATCTGCTCGATGTGGTCCTGATCAAGCGCCTGTGTCGCGAGGCCGGAGTAGAGCGTCTGGAAACCGGGCCGAAGGGCATGGTGATCCAGTTCCGCCGCAACCGGTTCGGCAACCCCGCCGCGCTGATCGACTGGGTAACGCGCAAGAAGGAATCGGGCGTAAAGATCCGCCCCGATCACAAGCTTGCGGTCATCCGTGAAATGACGAATGCGACGCGTATTGGCTACGCCAAGAAGGTCACGACTGTCCTATGCAAAATGATCCGCAAGCTTGAGGTCCAGACATCAGGGGACTGAGAACGGCAGCGGGATGCGGTTGACGGTCACGACGCCGCCGCTCAGTCCGACATCCCACAGGGTCGCATCACCGCTCTGACGGCCCATCAGGCGGGCAATCGTGAGCGCGGCCACGACTTTCTTGGGGGCCGTGTCACGGATCTGGCCGATCAGGGTATCAACGTTGGTCACGCCGATATGCAGGTCCGCAGCCGAGGTGGATGCCGTTGCGCCGGGCTCGATGGTGCCCTTGCCGTCGATGGCGCTGCTGCCCGTGACGGCATGCAGGGCGTTGATCGTGATCTGCTGGCGGGCGGTGTCGAGGCCCTGAACCGTTAGGTCTGCCGAAAGCTGCGTAGGCATGAGCGGCTGCTTGGTGTCGTGGATGCCGCTGCCCTCAACCTTCAGACGCAGGTCCGGCGTTGTCTGGACCGCCTGGATCGACGCCTTACGGATCGTCATGTCGTGACCGGGGCGGGCGAGGGTCACATTCGTCCAGGTGGCCTGCGGAGTGCCGCCGCGGATGTCGCTGCTGTTGATCGTCAGGCTCTGGTCCTTGCAGGCGGGACTGATGCCGCCGCGAAAGGCGCTGAGCGCGGCGTAGGCCGCAACGGCATTGAACCGCTCCAGAGTTGCAGTCTCGACGTGGCCGGAAGGGTCGGAGAGGGTCACGCCATGGATGTCGAGCGTGATGTCCGTTCCGGTCAGTGTCGCATGAAGGGTCTTCGCCGTCAGGCCATGTGCAGTGGTCTGGGTGCCTCCCAGTTCATAGGTCACGCACGAAGCGGGAAGGCCGCCGGGTGTGGACGCACTGGCCATGACAGGTGTCAGGAGTGCGGCCGTCGCGGCGAGCAGGGTAAGGCGCAGGGACATGAGAGGGTTCCGGACTGTGGAGAGGAGAAAGAAGCGTTAAGACCGTATTAGGGAATGAAGCGGTAAAATGATGGCACCTCCTCCTCTTTCGGAGAAATGCGCGTGTCGTCCTCCATTTCCGCCATGCCCGCCATTCCGCAGTATGTCTCCATTATCAAGAATGAAGAGTCTTCAGCGAACAAGTGGGAAAAAACAAGCGTCTCGACCCAGCAGGCGGTTGCAGCGTTCCAGAGTGATGCGTCTTCGATCAAGACCCCGCAGCAGCTTCTGAAAAATTACAAGGCCCTCAAGGTCGTTCTGGGCGCCTATGGAATGTCCTCGGCCATTGGCGAGACAGCCGTTCTGACGAAGCTGATGACGCAGGACCCGACATCGGCGAAATCCCTGGCCCAGACCAGCGGCAACTCGTCCTGGAAAGCGTTTGCAAAAGCATTTTCCGACTGGTCGACCTCTCCGCTGGCGTCTGCCGATACCATCCAGAGTATCACCCAGAGCTACCTGACCAACAGTTATGAAGACAGTCTGCAGACGGAAACGCCGGGTCTGGGGGATGCGCTCTATTTTACCCGGACTGCCAAGACGGACATGACGCTTGAAAACGTGATGGCTGATCCGAAACTCCTGAAAGTGGCGGAAGTCGTGTCCGGCTTTGATACGACCCAGTTCGGTGCGCTGGATTACGATCAGCAGGTTCGTCTGCTCGGCTCCAAACTCGATCTGTCCAAGCTCAGTACGACCAAGGGAATCCAGCAGTTCGCCCAGCAGTATCTGGCGCTGTTGCAGATCCACCCAACAAAGACCACGACCCCCGCAAGTATGCTGACCCTTTACGGAGGAAACGGCTCCACAACCAGCATCCTTTCCCTTTTCACGAGTGACAGTTCGGACAGCAGTTCTTCCCTGTATTCGGCGCTGTTCTGAACCTGTCTCTCTGACGTGACATCCTGTGTGAGGCCCTGTATCGCAGACACCTGACGGATTTCAGGTGAAGGGATATTTTTCATGGCCGGACTGGACCCCACGGACTGGCGCGGTATCCGTGAGATCGGGCATCGGATGCTGGATGAAGTTTTTGACCGCATGGAGCATATGGGCGAGGGCCCTGTCTGGCGACCGATGCCGTCTGCTGCCCGGCAGGGCCTGAAGGAAGGTCTACCGGAAAAAGGACATACCCTCGACGCTCTGTATGCCCGCTATCAGGAACTTGTCGTGCCTTATGGTGCGGGCAATACACATCCCGGGTTCATGGGGTGGGTACATGGTGCTGGCACGCCGGTCGGCATGCTCGCCGAGATGCTGGCCGGGGGGCTGAACGCCAACTGTGGTGGGCGGGACCACGCGCCGATCGAAGTCGAGCGTGAAGTGATCCGCTGGGCCCTGCAGATGGTCGGAATGCCTCAGGACGGATCGGGTTGTCTGGTGACGGGGTCGTCCATGGCCAATTTTATCAGCGTCATTACGGCGAGCCGCGCGCAGGACCTTGCGATCCGCAAAAACGGGATCGGCGGTCGCGGGCTTGTCGGCTATGCTGCAACGACCGCGCACGGATGCCTGCCGCGGGCGTTTGATCTGGCGGGGCTTGGGAGCGAGGCGCTTCGTCGGGTGCCGGTTCTGGCCGATCATCGCATGGACGTCGGGGCCTTATCCGACATGATCGCAGCGGACCGGAAAGCGGGCTTTGTGCCGTTCATGGTTGCGGGTACGGCGGGCACGGTTGATTGCGGGGCGATTGATGATCTCGTTGCGATCGAGGCTGTCGCTCATGCAGCGGGGATCTGGTTCCATGTGGATGCAGCCTTTGGAGCGCTGGCCTGTCTCTCGCCCCGTTTCAAAGAGCAGCTTTCCGGAATCGAAAAAGCGGATAGTCTGGCGTTCGACTTTCATAAATGGGCGCAGGTTCCTTACGACGCCGGCTGCGTGTTGGTGCGCGACAGCCATAAGCATGCTGCGGCTTTTGCGCAGTCCCTCGATTATCTCGTGCGTGAAGAGCGCGGGCTTGCCGCAGGAGCCCCATGGTTCTGCGATTTTGGCCCGGATCTGTCGCGTGGGTTTCGGGCACTCAAGGTCTGGATGACGCTGGGCCATTACGGGTCCGAGCGTATGGGAGACATGGTCGAGACATGCTGCGATGTCGCGGCTGATCTGTCGCAGCGCGTAGAACGGACCGAAGGATTGGCTCTACTGGCACCTGTGACGCTGAATATCGTCTGTTTCGGACTCGACGGTCTGGAAGATGTTGAAGTCTCGGAACTGGTGCAGGATCTGCATGAAAGCGGGATCGCTGCGCCGTCCACGACAAGGATCAATGGTCGGCTGGCGGTGCGGGCGGCGATCGTCAATCACCGGACCACGACCGCCCATACCGACCGGATGCTGGACGCCGTTATCGCGCTGCGCGACGACCGGTTGAAGGCGCAAACAGCGCGCTGAGCTGTGCCATCATGGTTCCGCCGAGGTCCTCGGCGGAGCTGATGGTGACGCTGTTGCGGTAATAGCGCGTCACGTCATGTCCGATGCCGATGGCCAGAAGCTCCGTGCCACGGTCCGCTTCGATCCGAGCAATCACCTGTCTGAGATGGTCTTCCAGATAGTTGTGCGGATTGGCCGAGAACGTACTGTCATCAACCGGCGCGCCATCTGAAATCACCATCAGGATATGGCGGTGCTCCGAACGGCGGCGCAGGCGCTTCCAGGCCCAGAGCAGGGCTTCGCCGTCGATGTTTTCCTTCAGAAGCCCGTCCCGCAGCATCAGGCCCAGATTACGCCGGGCCCGCCGCAGAGGCGTGTCCGCGTCCTTGTAAATGATGTGGCGCAGATCGTTCAGTCGTCCCGGCTGGGCTGTACGACCGCTCTTGAGCCAGCGTTCACGGCTCTGTCCGCCTTTCCACTGCCGTGTGGTGAAGCCGAGAACCTCGACCTTCACGCCACAGCGTTCGAGCGTCCGGGCCAGAATATCGCCGCAGATGGCTGCCGTTCCGATAGGGCGGCCACGCATGGAGCCTGAATTGTCGATCAGGAGGGTGACAACCGTATCGCGGAACTCGGTCTCGCATTCATGCTTGCACGATAGCGGGAGGGTCGGGTTCGTCACGACGCGCGAAAGGCGCCCGGCGTCGAGAATGCCCTCTTCCTGCTCGAACTCCCAGCGGCGCTGCTGCTGCGCCATGAGGCGGCGTTGCAGTCGGTGTGCGAGGCGCGACACAAGTCCATGAAGCTGGGACATCTGCTGATCGAGCTTCTGGCGCAGGCGGTCCAGCTCATCCGGATCGCACAGATCGGACGCATTCACTTCCTCGTCGAAATCCGTGGTGTACGCCTTGTAGGTGTTTGGCGCTTCGGACGGACCTGTGTCTGCCTGCTGCTCCGAAGGGCCAGCAGCTTCTTCCGTGCCATCTTCCGACATTTCAGCGGCGTCCGTAGCCTCGCTTTCTCCAGAAAGGCCGGTTTCGCCACTTTCGGGCTGGTAGCCGTCTTCTTCTTCCGTCGCGGCGGGAGCCTGCTGATCCTGCCCTTCGGTTTCCGGAGCATCGCCCTCGGTTGTCTCTTCCTCATCGGAGGGCAGATCGGACGGTGCGGTCTGCTCCTCGTCTTCATCAGGGACGGTCGTGAGTTGGCACGCTCCGAGGAAGCGGGTTGTGGCGCGGGCGAAGGCTGTCTGATCGCTCTGGGTGCGTGCCATGTCGGCAAGAGCGGCCTTTGCCGCAGGCGTCAGGGTCGCGCGCCATTCATCGAGCGCGGGCCCGGCCTGAACCGGCATCGAATGGCCACTCATGGCTTCACGCGCGAGAAGATCCAGCGCCACGGGGGCTGGCATGTCTTCGCGGGTCTTCATGCGGTTGCAGCCGATTTCGGCGCAATGCTGGGCGAGTTTCTGCTCCAGATTGGCGCGGACACCCGCCATGTGGCGGGAGCCGTAAACTTCACAACGCGCCTGTTCCAGCGCATCGAAAGCCTGCCGGGCTACAGGTTCAACTGGTGCGTTTGCGTTTCTGTCCGCATGATACCGCATCCGCAGTGCAGCGGCGTCCGCAGCCCCCCGGATCTTGCGGATTTCCCAGTCGTGCATATGGCGCGACAGATAGGGAAGCTCCACGTTTCCGGCTTCTGGTGCTGCCTTGCGGTTTCCGCTGACGGCACCCTGAAAATCCACGCCCTGTTCCGGGGCGCCACCCATGGCGCGCAGGGTAGCGATGGTGGCCTGACGGAAGCGTTCCTGCCGTTCTTCGTCGGTGAGGGAAGTCTGGGGAGCGGACAAGGGATCAGGCCAGCGGCGAGGTGTTGAAGCAGCGCTGATAGTATTCCGCCACAATTCCGCGCTCGGCTTCGTCACATTTGTTGAGGAAGGTCAGGCGGAAAGAAAACGCCACGTCATTGAAAATACGATTGTTTTCCGCCCATGCGATGACAGCCCGCGGGGACATGACCGTGGAAATGTCACCGGCCATGAAGCCGGAGCGCGTGAGGTTTGCCAGTGCAACCATGCGTTCCACGAGTGTCGTGGCGTCCGTATCCTCTGCCGGGATCTTCAGTTTGGATGTGACGATGCCAACTTCCTGTTCCAGCGGCAGATAGTTCAGTGTGGCGACGATGTTCCAGCGGTCCATCTGGCCCTGATTGATTTGCTGGGTGCCGTGATACAGACCGGTCGTATCGCCCAGTCCGACTGTGTTGGCGGTGGCGAACAGACGGAAGGCAGGGTTCGGACGGATGACGCGGTTCTGGTCCAGAAGGGTCAGCTGGCCTTCGGCTTCCAGCACGCGCTGGATGACGAACATTACGTCCGGGCGACCCGCGTCATACTCGTCAAAGATCAGGGCGCAGGGATGCTGGAGACACCAGGGCAGCAGACCCTCGCGGAATTCCGTGACCTGCTTGCCGTCCTTGAGCACGATGGCGTCCTTGCCGATCAGGTCGATCCGCGAGACGTGACTGTCCAGATTGATGCGGACGCAGGGCCAGTTCAGGCGTGCTGCGATCTGCTCGATGTGGGACGATTTGCCCGTACCGTGAAAGCCCTGAACCATGACGCGGCGGTTAAAGGCGAACCCGGCCAGAATTGCGCGAGTCGTGTCTTCGTCGAACTTGTAGGACGGGTCGATGTCGGGGACGTGTTCCGTACGGACGGAATACGCCGGAACCTGCATGTCCGTGCGGATGCCAAACATTTCCGCCGAGGAGACCATGAGGTCCGGCGCGCCGAGAACGCTGGTCGGGACCGAGGCATTTTCAGCGGTGGTCACGGCTTCCGGGGTGTCAATCGTCGCGAAATCACTCATGGGACTGTCAGGCTTTCGTTGGATCTTTGAATACAGGACGTTCTGGAGAAGATGGAGCCTCGGCGCCCTCTGTTCCAGTCTAAAAATTCAGGAAACGAAATCGTCCTGACGCGTGAAATGGACTTTGAGCGCGGCGTAGGCCGAACCGATGGCTTTGAACCGCTCTTCGGATTTCTCATCGCCGATATTGGCATCGGGATGATGCTGACGGGCGAGAGCACGGTAACGGCTTTTCACGTCATCGAAAGAAACGGGCCATGTCAGGTCCAGTGTGGCGAGCGGCTGTCGCAGAGGCTCGGGAATACCGGCGGCCTGGGCGGACGCGCGCTGTCTTGCCGCGTCTTTTGCACGTTCCGCACGGCTGTGACGGGTCGCACCGAGGATGTCGAGCGGATCAATGACGTCGTCCTCGTTGAACTCCGCCTTGTTGGCCGTGCCGGTGCCCAGCTTCCACGAAGGCCGCTGCCATGAAACATCGGCCCGCAGATGCGCTTCGATCTGGCCCGGGGTCATGCCGCGATAGAAGTCCCAGCGGGAGTTGTATTCACGCACATGCTCAAGACAGAACCAGAAATACGAGCGCAGGGCATCACGCCCGCGCGGCGCCCGATAGCCGGCAGGTTCGTTGCAGCCCGGATGGTCACAGACCTGTTCCGGCGCGTCAGGATCGGGATCAAAGGCCCGGTGTCTGGTGGATTTGCGCTGCATGGTGTCTGATATGGGCAATCACCGCCGCCCGATGCAAGCGGCCATTCCTCAAGCCGGACGATTTTCATCATGTCTGAAACAGCTTCACACCCTTCCGCACAGCCCTCCAGCCGACGCGAACGGATTGCGATCCTCCTGCAGCAGGGACTGGCACCCACAAATCTCGAAATCCATGATGACAGCGCCCGCCATGCCCATCATGCCGGAGCCAAGGCTCTGGGGGGGGGAGGCGAAACGCATTTCAATATCGCCATTACGAGCGCGCGTTTTGATGGACTGAACCGGGTAGCGCGGCACCGGCTGGTCAATGACCTGCTGGCGGAGGAGTTCCGCTCCGGGCTGCATGCGCTGTCACTTGTCCTGCATGGAGAACAGACCCCATGAAACGCGCTCTTCTCGTTCTGATGCTGCTTTCGGGCTGCGCAACCAGCGGATATGATCGTCTTCCCAAAGCCGACCAGAATGATGTGCATCGCATCGAAGCCTATCTGAACGGCATCCAGGGATTGCAGGCCGCTTTTGTTCAGCATGGACCGGACGCAGGCGAAAGCGGCGGCCGCTTTTCGTATATTCCGGGCCATCTGAGGCTGGATTACGTCGTACCCCACCCAATGGAACTCGTGGCCGGGGAAGGGCATCTCGTTCTGGACGATCAGGGAACGGGTGCTGTCACGCATCTGTCGCTACGGCATAATCCACTTGGGTTGCTGTTGAAGCACCCGATCCGCTTTGATGGTGACATCCAGGTCACGGATGTGCGGCATGGGAACGGATCGCTCCAGATTTCCGTGGCACAGGCCGATAATCCTTCGCAGGGCCTGCTGACGCTCCAGTTTTCGGACGTGAACGGTCAGCTCAGCCTGATCGGGTTGCAGGGCGTGGATGCCCGGCAGCATCATTTCGGCGTTCTGCTTTCGGATGTGAAGCAGGGGGTGGTGATCGTCCCCTCCGTTTTCACGCCTCCTGCGGGATAGAACCGAAGCGCTCTGGCCATGCGGCGGTCAGCGCGTCATCCAGATCCTTCATTGTCAGACTGCTGTCGAATCGCTGAAGGCTGGTGACGCCGAATTCGCGGATGCCGCACGGTACGATTCCGTCGAAGTCGTTCAGGTCAGGGCTGACATTGATCGAAACGCCATGCCAACTCACCCAGCGGCTGACACGGATACCCAGAGCGCCGATCTTGGCTTCAAGTCCGCTCAGCGGATCAATCGTCCAGACACCGATCCGGCCCTCACGGGTAAAGGCCGTTACGCCAAGCCGGGCGAGGGCGTCGATCATCCAGCCCTCCAGACCCGCCACGAACGCCCGCAGATCGCGGGGAGGGACGGTACCGTTCGGCTTCGTCAGATCCATCATCACATAACCAAGCCTCTGGCCCGGTCCATGATAGGTCCATTGCCCTCCGCGTCCCGCATCATAGGTCGGATAGCCGTGGGGATTGTAGAGATCGGCGTCCTTGGCTGACGTTCCGGCCGTAAAAACGGGTGGATGTTCCACAATCCAGACCAGCGGGTCGGATGTTCCCTGATGAATCGCGCGTGCGCGCTCCTCCATGAACGCCAGCGCATCTGGGTAGGGTGTCAGTCCCGGAGAGGACGTCCACAAAATTTCTTCACAAATCTCGTCTCGGGTCATTGCCCTCGTATCAGTCATCGGCTATAGCCCCTCCCACACCGGACGGTCATGCACCAAGCAGGATCGTTTGTCACGGGGCGGCCGTGGCGGAATGGTAGACGCGCAAGCTTGAGGTGCTTGTGGGGGCAACCCCGTGGAAGTTCGAGTCTTCTCGGCCGCACCACTGACATTCAGATGTCGGTGTATCCCAAAAAAATAGCGATCCCTGAACTGATTATTTTCTCCCTCAAAGGGGAGAAAGATTTTATTAAGGTTCCAATAGTCTGTGCCATCTTGTTGCCAGACTATTAAGACAGGGGTATTCCTCGTTCATCCTTGAAGAACGTCTGGGCTTCCGTTCGGCAGTCGGGCGTCCATCTCGTCTGATGTGTGAGGTTTCGTGATCAAGCCACTGAAAAAAGCTGTCCTTCCCGTTGCCGGACTCGGTACGCGGTTTCTGCCCGCGACGAAGGCCATGCCGAAGGAAATGCTTCCTGTCGTCGACAAGCCTCTGATCCAGTACGCGATCGACGAAGCTCGTGAAGCCGGCATCGAAGAATTCTGTCTTGTTACCGGACGTGGCAAGGACAGCCTGATCGATTATTTCGATATTGCTTACGAGCTCGAGGCGACGCTCAAGGAGCGTGGCAAGAAGAGCGCGCTTGAAGCGCTTGCTCCGAGCAGCGTGCAGGCCGGGTCTCTCGTAGCTGTGCGTCAGCAGGAGCCGCTAGGCCTGGGGCATGCAATCTGGTGCGCCCGCTCCTTCATCGGCGATGATCCGTTTGCGATCCTGCTGCCAGACGATATCGTCAAAGGACGCAGTTGCATTGGCCAGCTGGTCGAAGCCTACAACAAGACCGGTGGTAATGTGGTCGCCGTGACGGAAGTGCCGCGCGAGCACACGAACCGTTACGGCATCCTTGATGTTGGCAGCGACGACGGAAAGCTGGTGGAAGTGAAGGGGCTGGTTGAAAAGCCTGCTCCGGAAGATGCTCCATCGAACCTGTCCATTATCGGACGTTACGTGCTGACGCCGGACGTCATGAAGTACCTGGCGAAGCTAGAGCGTGGCGCAGGCAACGAAGTCCAGCTCACGGATGCGATGGCCAAAACGATCGGTGAAGTGCCGTTCCACGGTCTGCGCTACGAAGGCACCCGTTATGACTGTGGCGACAAGGCCGGCTTCCTTGAGGCACAGATCGCGTTCTCGATCGACCGCGAGGATCTTGGATCGTCGGTGAAGGCGTTCCTCAAAAAGTACAAGCAGTACACGGAAGCGCCCTGATTCCTCTCAGGCACGATTTGATCCGGTTGTCCTGCAAGGTATGCTCTTTGCAGGACAGCGGACAAAAGACCACATCCGGTCAGGGCAGGCCCTGCGGCAAGGAGGCTGGCAAGCATGTCAGTAAGCGGGCCGTTTCAGTCCTTTCTTGAGCCGGGGCAGATTGTCCTGCATCCTGATTACCCGGACTGGGGCTGGGGGCAGGTGCAGTCTGCGGTGGGCGAGCGGGTGACGGTCAATTTCCAGCATCAGGGCAAAGTCTTGATTGATGCATCACGCGTTACGCTCAGACTGCTGCCGAAATCACGATGATGCTGACAGGTGGCCTTGTCGCCCGTAGCGTTCGCACGCTTTTCAATACTCTCCTTCCTCCCGTCTGTGCGGCCTGTGGCACGGAAGTCATGACCGAGGGGGCTTTTTGCGGCACGTGCTTCAAAACTGCTCACCGGATTGTTTCCCCCCACTGTGATCGCTGTGGCGTCCCGCTGGAAAACGAGGGTTTGGGGGGCACGCAGAACTGCTGCGCCGCCTGTCAGGCTCATCCTCCTGTCTGGCGTTCCGCCCGGGCCGCGTTTGTTTATGACGCTTGGTCCCGACGCCTGATCCTGCCTCTGAAATATTCCGACCATACTGAAAATGCTGCGGTTCTGGCACAGCATATGGCTGCTGCGGCCGAAGATTTACTCGGGAAAGCAACGCTTGTCGTTCCCGTTCCGCTGTATCGTACCCGGTTGTGGAAACGGCGTTACAATCAGGCCGGTCTGATGGCGCAGGGTCTAGGCCGGCTCGCGGGGCTGCCCTGTGCTGTGGATGCCCTTCAGCGCGTCCGTCCCACAAAAGCGCTGGCCCGCCTGTTCGCCGCAGAGCGCGAGCGGGAGATGGCGCAGGCAATCCGGATCAGAAAAGGGCGGGACGCCCGGATACGGGGACAGGCTGTTCTGCTGGTGGATGACGTGCTGACAACAGGCTCCACGGCAACTGCCTGTACGCTGGCTTTGATGAAGGCCGGTGCGGCGAGCGTGGATATTTTGGTTGCAGCCCGGACCGGTAGAGTGGATGAACAGAACCCGCACTTTGTCCAGGAATGAGAATCCTATGTCGAAAATCGAGATTTTTACCCAGCCTGGATGCCCTTACTGTGTGCATGCCGTCAGTCTTCTTCGCTCCAAGGGCGTGACGTTTCAGGAAATCAACGCCCCGCACGGATCCGTCGAACGTGAGGAGTCCATCCGTCGTTCGGGGCGTCGCACGGTGCCCCAGACGTTTGTTGACGGAGAGTCTCTCGGAGGTTGCGATGACCTGATGGCGCTTGATCGCGCCGGGCGGCTTGATGCCCTGCTGGGCACCGTCTGAATGCGCGGTGCGGGCCTTTTCGCGGCTTTCCTGATGGCTGTGCTGTCACTTTCAGGTGTCCGGGCCCAGTCCCCCGGTCCGACGGATGCTCTGCCGCAGAATATTCCCGAGCAGGGCTTGTGGCTGTCGGAAGGGCATGACGGGCTTTTTTCGATCCAGCCCTGCGGTCATGCGCTCTGCGGGCAGCTGATTGGCATGGCCTATGACGGGGAAATGCCGAAGGACGTCTGGGGACGCTCGCAATGCGGTATCCGCATGCTGACAGACTTTGTCCCAATCGAGGATCGCAAGTGGCAGGGCCATATTCTTGATCCAAGAACCGGACGGGTCTATCAGGCGCGGATATGGGTTTCTCAACCCAATGTTCTGAAGCTGCGCGGATTCGTTCTGGGAATGCCCCTTCTGGGTGAAACCCAGATATGGAGCCGCTACACTGGTCCGCCCGTCGGGCCACAATGCAAGCTGCCGAAAGACGCGCGCTAGGCCTGTTGCCGGGAAACCTGCATCATGGCCCGGGCGTTATCCCCGCCATACTGAAAGGAATGCAGACCCATCATGTCCCACCCTGTCTCCCGCCGCAGCTTTGCGGCCGGACTGGTTGCCGGTGTTGCGGCTGCCGGTACTGGTGTTGCTGGTGCCGCCGATCCTGAAAAGACCGTTCCAACACCGCCTCCGCCACCCAAGCCGGTTTCGAAAACGATCTGCTTTGTCGGCGGATATACGAAACACGGACCTCCAGGGGGCGGAACCGGAAACGGGCAGGGCATCTCTGTTTTCGACATGGACCGCGATACGGGCGTTCTGACGCCGATCACGACGTTCACGGATATTGCCAGTCCGTCCTTTCTGACGATCTCGAAAGACCAGCGCTTCCTCTATGCGCTTAGCGAAATCGACGATTTCAACAAGGATGGTGACGGGTCCGTTACGGCGTTTGCGATCGACCCCAAGACGGGTTCACTGCGCAAGCTGAATGTCGTCAGCTCGATGGGGGCTGTTCCGGCCTATGTAAGCATCCATCATTCAGGCCGGTATGTGCTGGTGGCCAACTATGTGGGCGGCAACGTCGCGGTTCTGCCCATCCGTTCGGACGGGTCTCTTGGGGAGGCATCGGATGTCGTGCACAACACGGGGCCGCGCCAGCCGGAGCGCGCCGCGGATAATCCGCAGGGTAATTTTGCCGTCTCCGATCATTCGGGCTCGCATCCCCACATGATCCATTCCGATCCGAGTGGCAAATTCGTGCTGGCCGATGATGCGGGCCTGGACAGGGTGTATGTCTGGACGCTGAACATCGACACTGGCAAGCTGATCCCGGCCAAGACGCCGTATTACGACATGGAACCGGGGTCGGCGCCGCGCCACTTCCAGTTCAACCATTCCGGCCGGATCCTGTACAATCTGTGTGAACAGGATTCGAAAGTCGTTGTTTCCAATTTCGATCCGGTCACCGGCGCGATCAGCAATATCCAGACGGTCAGCACGGTCACGTCGCATTTCCGCGGCTCGACGCTTGCGGCCGAAATCCTGATCTCGGCCAGCGGCAAGTTCGTTTACGTCTCCAACCGGCTGGGCGACTCCCTGGCCGTGTTCGCCATCGGTACCGATGGAACGCTCACGCTTCAGGACGAAGTCTGGATGCATGCGGATTACGGTCGGGCCCTGATGTTCGATCCGTCCGGAACGTTCCTGTTCTGCGCCAACCAGCGCTCTGATGCGGTGACGTCCTTCAAGGTGGACAAGAAAACGGGTGAAATTGCCTTTACGAACAATTTCACGCCGGTGGGAAGCCCGACAACCTTCGCGTTCATGAACACGCAGGTCTGACGGATCGGTTTTCTAGCAAAGGCGGTTGCGACGGGGTACTCCGCTGCAACCGCCTTTTTTGTTCAGTCCTTACGGAAGATCGCGATGTAGTTGATGCCGGTGTCACGGCTTTCGCGCCATTTGAACGGCACATAGCTCATACCCGCGATATCAAGCAGGCGCAGGCCAGCCTGTCGGGCCATGGCGGCCAGTTCGTCCGGCTTGATGAATTTCTTCCAGTCATGCGTGCCGACGGGCAGCATTCGCAGCAGATATTCCGCGCCGAGCTTGGCGACGGCAAAAGAGCGCGGCGTGCGGTTCAGTGTGGACACCGCAACCATGCCGCCCGGCTTCGTCAGGGTCGCCAGCATGGTCAGGAAGTCCTGGGGATCGTTGACGTGCTCGATGACTTCAAGCGCATTGACGACGTCAAAGCGCGCACTTTCCGCAACAAGGTCTTCCGCACTGCCATTGCGATAGGACAGGGGGGCGGCTTCGGGCGGCAAGGGATGTTCGGCCAGATGCGCCTGTGCCGCATGGATGCCGGGGGCGCTGGCATCGATTCCAAGTGTCTTGAATCCGAGTTTGGCATAAGCCTCGCTGGCCAGCCCCGCGCCACAGCCGATATCAAGCAGGCTCAGAGGCCCGGCGGATGCCTTGCGCAGGGGAGCCACATGCCGGCTGACCCATTCGGTCCGCAGGGGGTTCATGGCATGAAGCGGGGCCATCGGGCCGCGCGGATTCCACCAGTCTTCTGCCAGTGCGCTGAAATGGGCAATTTCGGATTCCGAAACGGATGAACGTCTGAAATCCTGTCCCCGGGATGTTTCTGTGGGCATCAGAACTGTCCTTCTGTGTGCCTGTCTGCCGTGCGTCATCTGGACGTGGCGGAGCGAGACGAGTATGTGGACCGGCAGAGTCTGTTCAGGCGCCGGGTGTTTTGCGTTACCCGATGCCAGACCCGAGCGCGCAACGCCAGACACGTACTGGAGCCTTATCCGCGATGTCCATGCCCGATACTCCCGTCCACGACCAGCTTTCCGGTCGTGCCGATCCTCATGCCGCCATGACTGGCGAAATTGGGAAACGGAAGACGGTTGTCATGAAATTTGGCGGCACATCCGTCGGAAATATCGAGCGTATCCGGAACGTTGCAAAACGCGTGAAGGCGGAACATGATCGCGGTCGCCGCGTGGCGGTCGTTGTGTCGGCGATGGCTGGCGTGACAAACCGGATGGTCGGATACTGTGCGGAACTCGATCCGCTGGCCGATCCGAAGGAATATGATGCCGTGGTTGCGGCAGGCGAACAGGTGACAAGCGGACTTGTCTCCATCGCGCTTCAGGCGCTCGGTGTGAAGGCGCGGTCCTTTCAGGGCTGGCAGATCCCGCTTGTGACGGATGACGCCCACGGCAAGGCTGCCATTGAGAGCGTGGACGGGGCGGCGCTGCTGGCCTGTCTGGATGACGGCGTCGTGCCGGTTGTCGCAGGCTTTCAGGGCGTAGGGCCGGATGGACGGATCGCAACGCTAGGGCGCGGTGGGTCGGATACATCCGCCGTGGCCGTCGCAGCTGCCATCCATGCCGATCAGTGTGATATCTATACCGATGTTGACGGGATCTACACGACCGATCCGCGCATCGTGAAACGCGCCAAGAAGCTGGATCGCATCACCTATGAAGAGATGCTTGAACTGGCTTCCGTAGGCGCCAAGGTACTTCAGACCCGCAGTGTCGGCCTCGCCATGCGCGAGAATGTCCGGGTGCGGGTGCTGTCATCATTCGCCGAGACGGATGACGACAGTGGTTCGATTGTTGTTGATGAGGACGAGATCATGGAGAAGGAACTGGTTGCGGGGATTGCCAACTCGCATGACGAAGCGAAAATCTCCGTGCGGAACATTCCGGACCGTCCGGGCATTGCTGCTGCGATTTTTGATCCGCTGGCGGCCGCGAACATCAATGTCGACATGATCGTCCAGAGCGTCGGCGTGGACAATCTGACGAACATGACCTTCACGGTCAGCAAGGCCGACGAGGCTGCTGCCCGCTCTGTGCTGGAGAAAGCTCGCGAATACGTCCAGTATGGCGAGCTGATCACGTCCCATAACGTGGTGAAGATCAGTGTCGTGGGCATCGGCATGCGCTCCAATGCCGGTCTGGCCGCGCGGATGTTCCGCACGCTTGCCGATCGGGGCATCAACGTGCAGGTCATCTCCACGAGCGAAATCAAGATCTCCGTATTGATCGATTCCGAATATACGGAACTGGCCATGCGCGCACTGCACACGGCTTACGGCCTTGATGCCAAAGAGGAAGCTGACGCGTGAGCGAAACCCTGAGCCAAACCCGGAGCGAGACCCTGGACGCCCGCGCGACGCTGGACCGGCTGTGGAAGCCAGGCTGTGACTTCCTGGGCAGTGAGGTCGCGATCCTCGGCGGCGCTATGTCCTGGGTTAGTGAGCGGCATCTCGTGTCCGCCATTTCCAATGCTGGCGGGTTTGGTGTCATTGCCTGTGGCGCGATGTCGCCCGAGCGTCTGGAAGAGGAAATTGTTGCCACGCAGGCAATGACGCAGCGCCCGTTCGGCGTGAACCTTATCACCATGCACCCCGAGCTGGACCGTCTCGTAGATGTCTGTCTGGCGCACAACGTCTCCCACATCGTGCTGGCAGGCGGGGTGCCGAACAGCGCCACGATCCGCAAGGTCCGTGATGGCGGAGCGCGGGCGATCGGTTTTGCTCCAGCTCTGGCGCTGGGCAAGCGGCTGGTGCGGATGGGGATCGAGGCTCTCGTGATCGAAGGTTCGGAAGCGGGTGGTCATGTCGGGCCGGTGTCGCTGACGGTTCTGGCTCAGGAAATCCTGCCCCATATCCGCGATGTGCCTGTGTTCGTTGCCGGTGGCCTGGGGCGGGGTGATGCGGTTCTGTCCTATCTGGAGCAGGGAGCTGCTGGTGCGCAGCTCGGAACGCTGTTTGCGGCATCCGAAGAGAGCATCGCGCATGAAAACTTCAAAAAGGCTTTCCTCCGCGCCAATGCCCGCGATGCCGTGACGACCGTGCAACTCGACGAGCTGTTCCCGGTCATTCCGGTGCGCGGCCTGTCGAATGAAGGTGGCCGCCGTTATGCTCGCCTTCAGGGTGAGGCGCTCCAGAAGTTCCAGAGCGGCGAACTGACCAAGGAAGAAGCCCAACTCTCGATCGAGCATTACTGGGCTGGTGCGTTGCGTCGTGCCGTTATCGAGGGTGACGTGGAAACGGGTTCCGTCATGGCCGGCCAGTCGGTTGGCATGGTCAAGGAAATCCGTCCGGTCGCCGACATTCTCGCAACGCTGGTGCAGCAGGCCGTTGATGCCATAAAGCAGCGTGAAACCCGTATTCACGCTTCCAGCTAACGGATTGTCCGGTCATGTCCTCTCCGTCCTCCAGCCGCCCGTTGTCGCCGCCTTCCGACCAACCCAGTGTCGGAAAGGTGCTGCGCGAGCGTCGTGAGGAACTGGGCTGGCAGCTTGAGGACGTGGCGGAATGGCTGCGAATCCGCCCGAAACTTCTGGCGGCTCTTGAGGCGGACGATCTGTCGGGCCTGCCAGGTGTGGCGTATGCGGTAGGCTTTCTTCGGACCTATGCGCATGCCATGCAGCTTGATGCGAATGCGCTGGTCGAGCGTTTCCGGCGCGATACGCGTGGGGCCGTGACGCGCAAAACGGAACTGGTTTTCCCGCAACCCGAAGGGGACCGGGGCCTGCCAGTTGGTGTTCTGGTTGGCGCCGGACTTGTGGTTGTGGTTGCGGCATATGTCGGCTGGTATCGCTTTACGGCACATGATACCCCGGCCCAGCGACAGGTTCCGGCCGTTGCAGAACTGATGCCGGGCGCGGCAACCCCTGCCACGACCTCTCCGCAGGTCGCCTCCGTCATGCCGGGACGTGCACCAACGCCGGAGCCTCACGCTCCGGCTGTCGCGTCGTCAGCCCCTGTGGGGGCATCCGCAGTTTCCGGTCTGGCGCAGACGGCTCCGGCTCCGCAAAGTCAGCCTGCGCCTGTTCCTGAACAGGCTGCACCACTGGCTCCCTCTTCTGACGAAGATGATACGACTGTCCCGCCGCCGGCTGGTACAGTTGCGCCTGAGACCGTGGCGCCTGAAAAGATCCCAACAGCCGGACAGCCCGCCACGGACCTGCCTCCGGCTGTTCCCGAAGGGGCCGTTGTCGTGCGGGCGCTGTCCCAGGTCTGGACGCAGGTCCGGGACAAGGACGGACATGTCCTGATCTCGCGCGTGATGCAGCCGGGCGAAAGCTGGCAGGGTGATCCGGCAGGCGCGCCTTTCCACATGTCGTTCGGCAATGCGGGCGGTGTGGTCCTGACCACGGCGGGGGCGACCAGTGCGCCTCTGGGCCGGGAAGGGCAGGTCCGCCGCAATGTGGAAGTGACAGCAGACGCCATCCGCTCCGGCTCTTTCGGATCGGGTGTAGCCCTACCGGTTCAGCCCAGTTCCCCGGCACCAGCTCCGGCCACAGGGGGCACCACGGCCACACCGGCGGTGGCGCCCCCTGTGGCTGCCAAACCGGCCTCTGCACCTGTTCCGCACAAAGCCCCGCCGCCGGAGCACGACGTTTCGGCCGATGACCTGAATGCCCGGCAGCTTGAACATCAGCCGCTGGAACAATCGTCGCCACCGCATTAAACCCTTATATCCGTCAGGGGGGCTCACTGCCCCTGAATACAGCCCCCTGCGTTAGAGCTTCCGGTTTCCACCGGGCACGAAGAGGTAAATCATGAGCAGCTACCGTCCGTATCAGCACATCGAACGTCGCAAGTCGCGCCAGATCCATGTCGGCAAGGTCGCGGTCGGTGGTGATGCCCCGATTTCCGTGCAGACCATGACCAACACCCTGACGTCTGACGCACAGGCCACAATCGACCAGATCCGTCTGTCCGAACTGGCCGGCGTGGACATCGTCCGCGTGTCCTGTCCGGACGAGGCCAGCACCGAGGCTCTGGCGGAGATCGTGCGCGAAGTGAACGTCCCCATCGTTGCGGACATCCACTTCCACTACAAGCGCGCCATCGAGGCAGCCAAGGCCGGTGCTGCGTGCCTGCGAATCAATCCGGGCAATATCGGCAGCGCCGAGCGCGTGCGTGAAGTCGTCAACGCCGCCAAGGATTATGGCTGTTCCATCCGGATCGGCGTGAACGCCGGTTCGCTGGAAAAGCACCTGCTTGAAAAATACGGTGAGCCCAACCCCGAGGCTCTGGTCGAGAGCGCTCTGGAACACGCGAAGATCCTGCAGGATCACGATTTCCACGAGTTCAAGATCAGCGTGAAGGCTTCCGACGTGTTCATGGCAGTTGCAGCCTATCAGCAGCTTGCGGATTGCTGTGATCACCCGCTGCATATCGGCATCACCGAGGCAGGCTCCAAGCGTGCGGGCACCGTGAAGTCGTCCATCGGTCTGGGCAATCTGCTCTGGGCCGGCGTGGGCGACACGATGCGCGTCTCGCTTTCCGCCGCGCCGGAAGAGGAAGTGCTGGTCGGCTGGGATATCCTGAAGTCCCTCGGCCTGCGTCATCGCGGTGTGAAGATCATTTCCTGCCCGTCCTGTGCCCGTCAGGGCTTCAATGTCGTCGAGACAGTCCAGACGCTGGAAGATCGCCTTCAGCACATCAAGACGCCGCTGACGCTGTCCATCATCGGCTGCGTGGTGAATGGCCCGGGTGAGGCACTGATGACCGATCTCGGCGTGACCGGTGGCGGCAATGGCCGTCACATGGTCTATGCGGCCGGTCGTCAGGATCACACGATGCCGGGTGGCGACATGATCGAGCATATCGTGGACCTCGTGGAAAAGAAGGTCGCAGACATCGAGGCGGGCAAGGTCGAGGCCTCAACGGCCAAGCAGATGGACCCGGCAGCGCACTGATGTCCGGACTTCAGCCCCCCCGCGGAACCCACGATCTCATTGGCGACACCATGCGCCGTCACCACCATGTCGTGGAGACGGCGCGCCGGGTTCTGCGGACCTATGGTTTCGAGGAATGGAGCACGCCTATCTTCGAGGACACGCGCGTCTTTTCGCGTACGCTCGGCGAGACATCCGATGTCGTGTCCAAGGAGATGTACACGTTCGAGGATCGCGGTGGTGAGAGCATCACCCTGCGTCCCGAGGGCACGGCGGCGATCTGCCGCGCGCTCGTCACGAATGGCCTGACGCAGTCCCTGCCGCAGAAGGTGTTCTATCACGGGCCGATGTTCCGCTACGAACGCCCGCAGAAGGGGCGTTACCGCCAGTTTCACCAGATCGGTGCCGAACTGATCGGTGCGGAAAGTCCGCTGCGCGATGCCGAGACGATCGCCATGGCCCAGGACATCCTGCGCGAACTGGGTCTGGGCGATCACGTCACGCTGGAACTCAACACGCTCGGAGATCTAGCGAGCCGTCAGGCCTGGCGTGAGGCTCTGGTGGCGTATTTCCGAGATCATGCCGATGCGCTGTCGGAAGAAAGCCGGGTCCGGCTCGAAGCCAATCCGCTGCGGATTTTGGACAGCAAGTCCGAGCAGGACCGCAAACTGCTCGACGACGCCCCGGCATTCGCGGACTATCTGAACGATGAATCCCGCCAGTTCTGGGACACGCTGCGCTCCAGCCTTCAGGCCTTCGGCGTGGATTTCGTTGAGAACCCGCGCATCGTCCGTGGGCTTGATTACTACAGCCATACGGCCTTTGAGTTCGTGACCTCGAAGCTTGGTGCTCAGGGCACCGTGCTGGCTGGTGGGCGGTATGAAGGTCTTGTGGAGCAGATGGGCGGTCCGGCTATACCCGCGATCGGCTGGGCTGGCGGGATCGAACGTCTGGCGATGCTGCTGGACTCTGTGCCTGAACTTCCTGCCGGAATTGCACTGGTCCCGATGGGAGACGAGGCTGTTCTCAAAGCCGCGTCGCTCGCGCGCGCGCTGCGTTCGGCCGGGCTACGGGCCGAAATCGAGACCCGTGGCAACATGAAGAAGCGGATGGAGCGGGTGGTGAAATCCGGCGTATCGCATGCCGTCGTTCTGGGCGATGAAGAAATTGCCAAAGACGTCGTGCAGCTTCGGGATCTGTCCAGCCGCGAGCAGCAGGAAGTTCCGTTTGCGGATCTGGTGCGTGTTCTGAGCGCAGGACGCGCCTGAGCACATGGCGTTTGATGACAGGCTTGAGCGGATTGTCGCGCGTTCGGAGGAAGTTCAGGCCCTGATGTCTTCCGGCGATCTGATGGGTGAGGATTTCACCCGTCTGTCGCAGGAATATGCCGAACTGGAGCCGGTGGTCGCGTCCATTCAGGCCTGGAAAAGCGCTGAGGAACAGAAAGCGGGGGCGCAGGCCCTGCTTGACGATCCGGAAATGCGCGAGCTGGCGCAGATGGAGCTGGCAGAGATCGAGGCGACTTTGCCCGATCTCCAGCACTCTCTGCGTCTGGCGCTTCTGCCGAAAGATGCGGCAGATGAGCGCAGCGCCATTCTCGAAATCCGGCCGGCCGCTGGCGGAGACGAAGCCGGACTGTTCGCGGCCGAACTCTTCGATGCCTATCGCCGCTTTTCCGAGCAGAATGGCTGGCGTTTCGAGGTCATGGAATATTCCGAAAATGAAGTCGCAGGCCTCAAGGAAGGTATGGCGACCATTTCAGGCCGCTCGGTTTTTGCCCGTCTGAAGTACGAATCCGGTGTGCATCGCGTTCAGCGTGTTCCGGCAACGGAAAGTCAGGGCCGTATCCATACCTCGACCGTGACTGTCGCCGTGCTGCCGGAAGCCGAAGATGTCGATGTCACGATCAATGACGACGATCTGCGGATTGACGTCTATCGCGCCTCTGGGGCGGGCGGCCAGCACGTTAACAAGACCGAGAGCGCGGTCCGCGTGACCCACATGCCCAGCGGCATTGTGGTGGCGATGCAGGAAGAGAAGAGCCAGCACAAAAACAAGGCCAAGGCCATGAAGATCCTGCGCGCCCGGCTCTATGAGCGCGAACGCGCGCAGCTTCATGCTACGCGGGCTGCGGACCGGAAATCACAGGTCGGGACCGGCGACCGTTCGGAGCGCATCCGTACGTATAACTTCCCACAGGGCCGCGTGACGGACCACCGGATCAACCTGACGCTCTATAAGATCGACCGGATCATGGGCGGCGAATTCGACGAGATCATCGACGCCCTGACGCGGGAAGAGCAGACCGAACTGCTCGCCGCTGCAGGGTTCTGAAACTCAGGTGTTCGGTGTGGCGCAGACGGCAGCGCGCCCATGCCGGTGCGTTGCAACGGCGGCATCGTCATAATCGACCAGAAAGAAATCGGTGAAATTGTTAGTCCCCACGGCATCAAGCGAATGGCCTTCCGGGTGGTGAAGCTGGCCTTCGCTGCTCACCTGATGGGTTTCCTGATGGCCGTTTCGCACAATGGTGATTTCCCCGCACAGGGCGTAATCCACATCTGAGCGGCCGACCGGAAGCGCGATCGTCTGCGTCTCATGTGCCTTGGATAACCCGAGTCTGAACGTTGCAACCAGATTGCCATCCAGATAGAGGCGCGAGACTTCTGAAATTTCTTCAGGCGCACGCTCGTCCGTTACCGTAAAAGACGGGGGTAGTTCCCGCGACAGGTCTGACTGTGCCTGAACGGGTGTGAGGGTGCAGCCAAGCAGCAGAGCGGAAAAGAGGAGCGCACGTTTGGACTTCATGACACCAACTATAGCAGGTTCGCTTTAAGATGATGCCCAAAGATGATCTTTTGCGCGAGGCCTCACAGGCACTGGAGAAGGCCGGGATCGAAGATGCGCGCCGCGAGGCGCGGCTTCTGCTGGGCTGGGCGACAGGCCGGGATCTGGGCGGACTGCTGTCTCTGGATGCTGTGGATGCGTCACAGAAAGCGCGATTCGCAGACGCCCTGAAGCGCAGACTGGGGCGGGAGCCACTGGCGTTCATCACGGGCGAGACGGGATTCTGGACGCTGGATCTGGAGACGGGGCGTGACACGTTGATCCCGCGCGCCGACAGCGAGACGCTGATCGAAGCGCTGCTGGATATCAGGCCGGATCGCAAGGCGTCGCTGTCCGTTCTGGATCTGGGGACCGGAACGGGCTGTCTGCTGCTCGCAGCCCTGTCTGAATATCCGCAGGCGACAGGCGTGGGTGTCGATCTTTCTCCTCAGGCCGCGGCTCTGGCGCGGCGGAACTCCAGGCGTACGGGGCTTGGGAACCGGAGTGTCTTTCTGGCCGGAAGCTGGGCAGACGCGCTGAACGCCCGGTTCGATATCGTGTTGTCCAACCCGCCTTATATTGAGAGCGGAGATCTGTCGGGGCTGATGCCTGAAGTCGTGCGGTATGAACCCGCGCGGGCACTGGATGGTGGGGTGGACGGGCTTGAAGCGTATCGTGTCCTGTGCGCAGCCCTGCCGGATCTTCTGGTGCCGGGAGGGTATGCGATCCTTGAGATGGGGGTCGGACAGATCGACGACGTCTCCGCACTGGGGGTGCAGAACGGTCTGCGGGAAGTGGCGCGCCGAAAGGATCTTGGCGGCGTGGAAAGAGCGCTCGTCCTGCAATTACCCAGATAAGGACGCAGTCAGGAGCGTCAGATGACGAAAAACCGTTGGCTTGACTGACGGAACTTGGTATGGCTAAAGCCAATGCATGCGATCTGAAAGTGCTTTACAGGCACTCTCAAGCGTATCTTTGCCCATCGTTCATGTCATCCTGCACTGACGATGGAAGACTGGCTGAGCCGGGTTCAGCCATAGCGGAACAGACAGACGTCTTTTTCGATAGCGGCGGTCGGAACTTTCTGCGGTTGCAGAACGGTCCACGTCATCATGAAAGTGCATCACGGGTCGATGAATATGAAGCGCATAAGAGGCCGGCATCATCGTGCGGGCAGTGGGCCGTCACGCAGCAGCAGTGCCCAGACACCTCTGAACCGCAACCATGTGTTTGACAGTAACGGGCCTGATCTGAGGGTCCGTGGTACGGCGCAGCAGCTGTTCGAGAAGTATCTCCAGCTCGGCCGCGACGCAACCGGAACTGGCGACCGCATTCTTGCAGAAGCCTATTTCCAGCACGCGGAGCATTATTTCCGTATTCTCAACGCCATGAATCAGGCGGCCGAGAAAAGCCAGCAGGAACGCACCGAGCGTCAGCAGCAGCGGCAGCGGGCCTATGAGGACCGTCGTGAACCGCGCGGTGAACGGGGCGAGGATGAGGCTCCGTCATCCGAGCAGGAGGCGGACTATGCTTCGGAGCGCCCCTCCGAGGAAAACCATGATCGCCGTGCAGCGGAAGTGGAAGCAGAGTAAGGCTTTCAGTTTTCAGCGCATAAAAAAAACCGGCTCCTTACGGGCTGGTTTTTTTATGCCTCAGACACGTCCCACAAAGCGGTCGGGCAGGCGCCAGAGCTCTGTCCCGCTCAGATGCAGGTCAAGGCGGTAGAGGTCGTGCAGGCGTGTCTGGGCGCTGTCCTCAACCTGCTGCCGCCAGTGCGTGAGGCGCTCGTCCCGGTTGTCGAGCGTGCTTTCCGTTCTGGGCAGCCCCGCCATTGCGAGCAGCATGTTTTTCCAGTCCGTGTTTCCGAGACGCTGATGGCGTCCGACATCTTCCGAGACCCAGGGCTGCCTGCGGGTCCGCTCCAGCCGTGTCAGGCCTGAGCCCAGATCGGCATAACGCAGATGGAAGAGAAAAAGGGGAGCGGCGAGACTGGGAACGGCTTCTTCGCAGCAGTGGAAACCGGGAGCCCATGTGATGGGAATTCGGGTCAGGACCGGTTTGCACATCGCGCTCGAAAAGCGGAGATGGCGGCGTTGCAGGGAGAGGGGGCGGCTGTAGTCGAACGGGCCTTCCTCATCTGGAAGGTGGATGACGTCAAAGCCGGTCGCCGTGACCACGGGACTTCGGTTCAGCCGCGCGAATTCCGTCAGGGACGGAACGAATGCCGGGTCCGCGAGGAGAATTTCGTCCACATCCGTATAGATGACGCTGTCATACCATTCGAGCAGACTGTCGCAGAATTTCCCGATGGCCCGGGTGCGGCGCTCATCGTCCTGGGGGGAGCGGGGAATCCGGACGACACTCACCTGTCCCAGATGGGCCGTACATCCGTCATCGGAGCCGTGATCAATGACGTAACAGGCGCTTTCCCCAACCTGTGCGCCATAATGACGCCGCCAGACCTGAAGATGCTCGGGCTCGTTGTATACCATGGTCACGACAGCGAGGGGCTTTTTGATCATGCCCCGCAGAATACAGGAAACAGACCTGCACAATAGAGACCGGTCACGACGATTTTTTATTTTTGGAAGAAAGAATGGTAGCGGTGGACGGATTTGAACCGCCGACCAAGGGATTATGATTCCCCTGCTCTACCACTGAGCTACACCGCCATCCTGCCGGTCGAACCGGCGTTGTGGCGGGGTTTTAAGGGGGATCTTTCCGGGTGTCAACACGTTAGGTTCAGGAAAATAGGACGTAAAATAAGATGTTTTTTACGGGTCGCATTCCTGCGGCTGCCCGTGGCATTTGAGGTATCACGGTTTTCCAATCAATCCGGCCTTCGGGGCGTTCTCAATTTCTCTCAATGCAAGGAGTCTTTCATCTGGTGACGCAACACTTCGTCAGCACCCTGTTTGCCATAAGATCCTATTTCACCTGGCTTCCGGCTTCTGTCGTCTCGGTGCTGATGCTTGTGATGGTGGGGGTGCTGGCGTTCTATTGCGGCAATCTTGTCACGACACAGCTTCTGAAAATTCCGGGATCGCGCAAGGCCGCGCTGATCCGGCGCATCGTCTCGTCCCTGCGCAGGCCAACGCGGCTGATGGTCGCTTTGTTGGCCATGCTGTCCGCACTCCCGGCGGCGACGGGTTTTACGGCGACGCAGGAAGAGGATCTTCAGCTTTTTTTCCTGTTCCTGCTGATCCTGACATTCGGATTTTCAGCGATCATGGTCTTCCGGATCATGACGGAGGTTTATCTCAACCGTCTGGCTGCGAGGGAAGAGACCGACGACATCATGATCCGTTCGCACCAGACGCAGATCCGTGTTCTGCGGCGTCTGACGGAGATTCTGGTGGGGATCGTGACGGTGGCATCGGCCCTGATGCTGTTCCCGTCCGTCAAGCAATACGGACTGTCACTGTTCGCTTCGGCGGGAGCGGCGTCCCTGATCGTCGGCCTGTCGGCACGTGGACTTCTGACAAACCTGATCGCAGGCGTACAGATCGCACTGACACAGCCGATCCGCATGGAGGACCTGATCATCATCAATGGTGACTGGTGCTGGGTGGAGGAAATCAACGCGACCTATGTGGTGCTGCGCGTCTGGGACTGGCGGCGGCATATCGTACCGATCTCGTATTTTCTGGAGAACCAGTTCGAGAACTGGACGCATAATTCCGCAGCCATCATTGGCGTTGTGTTTCTATGGGTCGATTATCAGGCGCCGATGGACAAGATCCGCGAGATGCTGAACGAGATCGTGCGGGGCTGTCCGTTATGGGACGGGCGCGTGTTTGATGTGCAGGTGGCAGACTGCGACGCGCATGTCATGTCCATCCGTATCATCGCGAGTGCGCGGACGGCGCTTCAGAGCTGGGATCTGCGGTGCGATATCCGGGAGAAAATTATTGCACGGATCCGTGATGAATGCCCCGAAGCATTGCCGCGTTCGCGTTTTTCCATGATGCCTCCAGGCGCAGGTGGTCAGGAACCGTGGGAGCGGATGGCGCCTCCGATCGGGCGCCCGCAACCGGGAAGCTATATGGGCCCGAGTATGGGGCCAGGAATGGGCCCCGGTAGTGCGTCAATGTCCTCAGACTGAGCGCAGCTCCGGGCGCATTTTCGAGTGTCTGCGTCCATAAAAAACGTAAGTGGCGATCCCGAGCGTCAGATAGGTCACCAGAAGGATGAGCGGAACAGGGTTTCCGCTGCTGACGGCATGGATCATGTCCGAAACCAGTGGAATGGTCATGACCAGACAGAACAGGATCCCAAGCGCAGGCGTGGTGCCGATCCAGATTCCCCGGATACGGATGCCGCCCAGTGGAACGCTGAAAGGACGGACGATATCGGGGCGTGTGTTGCGCTGCCAGATGACCGTGAAACAGACAATTCCGAAAGCAGCGGCCGTACCGATAGAAACGAGGTCGCTGATGATGTCGATCGGCAGTGTCGCAGTGATGAGCGCCACCACAAGGCCGAGCACGATCGTGCCGATCCACGGTGTGCGGAACTGCGGATGAATGACGCAGAACATCTGCGGGATCAGGCCGTCACGACTGATGGTCAACAGAACGCGCGACTGGGCGTACATCAGGCCCATGAGAACAGAGCAGAGGCCAATTGTCGCACCGACATTAACCAGCAGAGCCAGCCAGGGCGTATGCATGATCTTCACGGCAATGGCGAGCGGGTCGGGAACATCCAGTTCGCGATAGGGCACGATGCCGAGCAGGACAGTCGCGACGATCATGTAAACGACCGTGCAGATCACCAGACTGCCGATGATGCCGATCGGGACGTCACGCGTTGGGTTGCGGGCTTCCGCAGAGGCCGTGGAGACGGCTTCGAACCCGACATAGGCAAAGAAGATAACCGATGCCGCACGGAAGATGCCGCGCACGCCATAATGAAATCCGCCTTCGCTGGGGGGAATGAACGGATGCCAGTTTGCCGGATTGATGGCACCGATACCGAACGCCACGAAGACGAACAGAACGCCGACCTTGAGTGCCACGATCATGGTGTTGATGCGCGCGGATTCCTCAACGCCACGGACCAGCAGTGCGGTTACAAGTAGTGTTGCCCCAAAACCGATCAGGTCAAACCGCCATCCGGCACTGATCTGTGCACCGGCCGTGCCCGCGACAGGCTGGAGTGTGGCGTGGGTCAGGGCCGCAGGGATGTGCAGTCCGGTGATGCCCAGAAGGGAACTGGCATAGCCCGAAAGACCGGCGGCAACGGCGGAACATGAGATGCCGTACTCCAGAAGCAGCAGCCAGCCCACCATCCACGCCACTTTCTCGCCCATCGAGATATAGGCGTAGGAGTAGGCCGATCCCGAGACAGGCAGGGTCGAAGACAGCTCGCCGTAGGAAAACGCCGTGAACAGGCAGGCGAGGGCGGCGATGATGAAAGAGATCAGGACGGACGGACCGGCATATTCGGCAGCGGCCGTGCCGGTCATGACATAGATGCCAGCGCCGATCGTGGATCCGACGCCAAGAATGACCAGTTGGGTCGCCGTCAGGCTGCGCTTGAGGCCGTTCGTATCGTTTTCGAACAGGACCTGTTCAAGGGTCTTCCGGCGACCTGATCCGGAAACGTCAGGAGGAGATTGTATCGAAGCTGGCATGATCCGCAATGTGCCGCGAAAAACGGCGGCTGGAAAGTTCAGAGAAGGATGACGGCTGCGGAAAACGCCCCGGCCACGATGCAGTAGACACCGAACGGTGTGAGCGCCCAGCCGTCATGGTTGCGGAAGAAACGCAGCATGAGGAGCGAGCAGATCAGCGCGGTTATCCCCGCGACGATGGCGCCTGCAACGCACTGCACCATGACATCATGTGAGATCGTCATGTGACGCATCTGCCAGGCTTCCCGGACCGTTGCGGCCAGCACAATCGGCTGGGCCATCAGCAGGGAGAAGCGCGCGGCCGTTTCATGGTCCAGCCCCCGCAGGAGACCGCCATTCATGGTGGCGCCGGAGCGCGACAAGCCGGGCAGAAGGGCAAGGCACTGCCAGACGCCGATGATGGCGGCATCTTTCGGAGCGAGTGTCGAAATGGGTCGATGGTCGCGCTGGCCTTTCTGGCGGCGGAGCCACTCGGTAGCCATCAGCAGGAATCCGTTGAGGATCAGGAAACCCGCCACCGCGACGGGAGAGCCGAAAACATTCCGCAGACGATGCTCCAGAAGCCAGCCGACCAGCACGGCGGGAATGGTGGCGATGACGAGGAGCACAAAGACCCGAATCGCATCCATCTGGGCGTGGCGGCCATGACGGCCCATCATTCCGGTCAGAATAGCTACCCAGTCTTTCCAGAACACACCCGCCAGTGCGACCAGCGTTCCGACGTGAAGCATGGTCAGGAACGGCAGGAACATCGGTGCGTGCTCATCCAGATCCCAGTGCAGAAGCGCGGGAAGGAGAACGGCATGACCAAGGCTGCTTACCGGAAAGGGTTCGGTAATTCCCTGGACGACGGCGAGAATGAGGGCTTGAAGAAGCGTCATGGAGCCTGTCTCGGTGAAGGCCTTCGTTTACAAAGGCGGAAAAGAAATCACTTGCCCGATGGTTACAATCGACGCAACCACGGATGTAGCCTTGACCGGTCGGTCATGGGAGGACTAACTCCCGGTCTGTTCAAGATTTTCCGGAAGGCGAGGCTGGCATGCAGTCAACATTGAGCGGCCGCGGGGGCGCCATCCTGGCCAGTGGTCTGGTGCTGGCGATTGCCGGAACGTTCCTCGCCTACGGCAATGCCCTGCGCAAGGGACCGGATTTTCAGGGCTCCGTCCTGCATGCTGCCTTTAATTCCGCGAACGGGCTTCATGCGGGGGCGAATGTCGATCTCGCGGGTGTTCCAGTCGGGCGCGTCGTGTCCATCACGCTCGACCCCAGAACGCAGATGGCGGATGTCGCCTTTACGGTGGACCAGCGCCTGCATCTTCCGGTGGATACGGCTGTGGGAATCGGTGCCCCGACCATGACGGCCGACAACGCCCTGCAGATCCAGCCGGGTCATTCCCGCACGACGCTCTCCGGCGAGGGCAAGATCACCGATACGCAGGATCAGCTCTCGCTAGAGCAGCAGGTCAGCAATTATATTTTCGGTGGTGGCAAGCTGGGCCAGTAAGGCCCGCGGCCCTTCAGTCGTTGAGTGGATAGGACGCCAGCAGGCGACGCTGTTTGCGCCAGGAATGCAGCATCGAGAACGCGCCTGACGTTTTCCAGCCCCGCGCCCGGTTGGCGGCACCGATCAGGAACGTCTGCCGGTAATGGGAGAACTGGGCGCGATAGGCTTCCCAGAGCGTCGTTCGCCGGTCCCAGATATGGGTGGCTTCAGACCCGACGCCGTTGATTTCAATAATCCGTAAATTCTCACCACGACGCAGATCCTCGATGGAGGCGGCTTTCACGTCCACGCGCCCGAAATGGAAATCCGGAATATCCTGCATGATGGCGTCCAGACGAGCCGTCAGCGCGTCCGTCGTATCGGCGCGGCCATCCCGGAAGACAGACCCCTTGCAGTGATTGCCCGCGAAGACCAGCGACATCTCTTCTCCCTTGGCAAGAATGTTCTTTTCCCGCCCCGCAAGGCGGGGCAGATAGATCTGCGGGACGAGGCTCATGCGCGCGTCGCTCAGAACCAGTTCCTCGATCGTGGAAACGCCATCACCTGTCAGGACCGGTGCTTCCTTGTAGGTAATGGAGGTGATGCGGCCATGCGGTTCATCGGGGTGGCGGATGTAGAACAGTCCGGCCTCGACGGGATAGGTGATGAGTTCCTGCACCAGCATGTCCACGTCGTCGGGAAACTGCGGCAGGACCGCTTCGAGCTGCTCGCGGGAGTGGACGAGTTTCACGCCAGTCCCATTACAGCCGATATCGGGCTTGATGACGACGGGAAAGGACAGGCCCTTGCGCGTCATGGCATCCAGCGCACGGTGGTCCGCCCCTTTGCCGCTGCGGAAGACGGCATAGGGCGCGATAAAGGACTGTGCCGTGGCGCCCCCCATGTCGAGAATGGACGATTTGCTCTCACCACACAGGCCACCCGTTTCGATGCGCGGATTGGCGGCGGTTGAGATGCTGAGATCGCGGTATTTGATCCCCATGACGATCCAGTACAGGACGATGGGCGTGTAGAAGATAGAACCGGGCCAGAACTCGAAGAGGGAAAGCGGGTTCTGATCGGCTTCTGGCTTGGACATTGCTGTTATTGGCTCACGGTCTGGAGACGGGCGATCAGACGCCCGACGACGACGATACACAGGACAAACCCCGCCAGTCCGGCCCAGCGCCAGCCGCCCTGATGGGCAAGAAGCCAGCCGCCGACCCGCATGGCGAGCAGAAAAAGACATGTCGTCCACACCAGCGTAGCCAGAACTGCCGTCAGGGCAAAGCGCAGGAAGGGCGCGCGGAAAAAACCGCAGGCCGTATAGAGCGGAAGCCGGGCGCCGGGCACGAAGCGGGAGATGGCGACGATGCGGATGACATTGGCGCTGAACCAGTCCTGTGTGCGTTCGCGCTTGGGGAGCGTCAGGAAGCGCCTTAGGTAAGGCCAGCGTGCACCGGCGGCCCCAAGGCCGTACAGGCCAAGGTCTCCGACCGCCACGCCGAAATAGAGCGCCATCAGAGCCAGCGGAATACTGACCTCGCCGGCACGGGCCGCGACAGCGGAAAGCACTGTGGCCACGTCTTCAAGGATGAAGGTGCCCACAATGATGGTGGCTGCCTTCAGCCATGCTGGCTGCGAGGCCATGGCGGGGCCGATGGCGATCACGAGTGGGGAGGGTCCATGAACATTCAGTCGCCGGTTTCGCACGCCAGCGCGCCCGCGACAATCTTGCCGTGCCATATTTCGGCGCGAATGCTCTGCCAGGGTCCTGAGAGAGTTCTGGCGAGGCTGGCGGTCCGTGCTGCGGATTGCTAGCGTATGTCCTGTCATTTTTCCCCGTAAGGGACTGGTCCTGACCGTGCTTCAAAGACGTCATCTGCTTGCCACCCTGACCTCCGTTGCCGGTTCGGCCGCAATGGGGCTTTCCTCTGCCAGAGCGCAGGCTGCGGCCCAGACTTCGGCGCAGAGTTACGCAGCTTTTCTCGACAACGTCCGGATGCAGGCTCTGGCACAGGGGATCGCGCCGTCGATTGTCTCACAGGCGCTCGCCCTGACCCGCACCCCCAATGCCTCCGTCCTCAAGCTGGACCGCCATCAGCCGGAGTTTACCCTGACCTGGGCGCAGTACCGGGACCGCGTTCTGCCGGAGTCGCGTTTTGCGAAAGGGCGGAGTGTCTATGGTGCCCAGCAGTCCGTGATGTCTCCCGTAAGTGCGCGCTTTGGATGCGACGACCGTGCCGTCATGGGAATCTGGGGGCTCGAGTCGGGTTTTGGCGCCCATGACGGAACGTATTCCGTCATAGACGCGCTGGCGACGCTGGCCTTCGACGGACGACGCTCGGCATTTTTCCGTAACGAGCTCATGAAAGCGCTCCAGATCCTCAATGACGGCGACATCGCACCGGCCGCCATGATCGGCAGCTATGCCGGGGCCATGGGGCAGGCGCAGTTCATGCCCAGCGCCTATCTGCGCTATGCGGCGGACGGAGACGGAGACGGCAAGCGGAATATCTGGACGTCGGAAGCCGATGTGTTCGCGTCCATCGCCAATTATCTCGGCAAGTGCGGCTGGCAGGTCAACGAGCCCTGGGGGCAGGAAATCACTCTCACCAAAGCGCTCGACAAGACCGAGACCGGCCGGACAAGGCAGCGGACATTGGCCGAATGGATGGCGCTGGGCGTGCGTCGTGCGGACGGGGCGGCGTTCTCGCGCCGGGACGTGAAGGGCGCTGTCGTGCAGCCCGATGGCCCCGGAACGCAGGCTTTCATGGTCTATCACAACTTCAACGTGATCCGCCGCTACAACCCGTCCGACTACTATGCACTGGGTGTCGGGATTCTGGGGACGGGCATTGTCTCTGCGTAACTGCGGGGCCGTTCTGGCCCTTCTGCCGGTTCTGGGCGCGTGTCATCGCGACGAACCCGCGCCTGTTGCACATCCGCATTACGAACTGGGCGCTGCTTGGCATGGCACACAGGGGTGGTTCTACCCCGGCGAGCAGTTTGACTACCGCATGACAGGCCTGGCAACGCGTCAAAACGCCCCTGCCTCGGGCCTGACCGCCGATGGGGAGATCTGGTCCGCGGAGGGAATGACTGGCGCACACCAGACGCTCCAGCTTCCGGCGATCGTCAGCGTCCGCAATCTGCTGAACGGGCGGATCGTGCGCATCCGCCTGACGGATCGTGGACCACAGGGGCAGGGGCGCATCATCGCACTTTCCCCAAAAGCGGCTGACCTGCTGGGCATGACGGCAGACACGCCTGTCGAAGTCATGGAAGACGAGGTTGCCAGTCGTACACTGGCGGAAGGACTGGGTGGCAGACCCGCCGCACAGAGCATTTCTGCCGCTCCGGTGGGCGAAGTGCGCGAAACATCGCTGAGTGACGGGTCCTCGCACGTCTATGGCAACGACTCGTCCGCTGCGGCGACGTCCGTGGCCGTAGGGCCATTGCCCGTAACATGGATGCAGGGCAGTCCGGGGCCAGCCGGGCTGTATGTCCTGATGGGAATATTTTCCGGTCATGCGGCGGCGGCAGGTGTCGCCCTGCGCTGTAACGGTACGGTTCTGCATGCCTCCGAAGGTGCTGGACTTGAGTGGCGTGTTCTTGGTGGACCCTTTGCTGACATCGCACAGGCGGATGCGGCACTGGACCACACCCGCCTGTGCGGGGTAGAGGGCGCGCGGATCATTGTGGAATGACGGCCCGTTGTCTGAAGGCCGTGGAACTGGGGACGAACGTGCGGACTAGACGCTCTCTATTCGGTGGGGTGGCAGGCATTGCGGCCTGTGCTTCTTTTGCGGGACCCCTGAAGGCGTTTGCCCGCCCGCACCACCATGCGGCGCACGCCGCGAAAGCTGCTGCGGCTCCTGCGGCAGACGCGCCGGCTGGAACGCCCGCGAACACGCCGATCGGTCCGTTCGATACCGTGGCGCGCTGGGCCTATGTCGTGGATTATGACACGGGCGCCGTCCTGCTCGACAAGGCGTCTGACGAGCGTATGGCTCCGTCTTCGCTGACGAAGATGATGACGGCCTATATCGTGTTCGGCATGCTGGCGACGGGCCGTATCCGTCTGGAACAGAGCCTGCCGGTCAGCGAGAAGGCCTGGCGTACGCAGGGCTCCAAGATGTTCGTGCCGCTGGGCCAGAGCGTTCTGGTGTCCGACCTGATCCAGGGTATGCTGATCCAGTCCGGCAATGATGCCTGCATCGTGCTCGCCGAAGGCATCGCCGGGTCCGAAGAGCGCTTCGTCGCGATGATGAACGAGGAAGCGCCGAAGCTCGGCATGATGAACTCGCACTTCCTCAACGTGACGGGCCTTCCGGCGGACGGGCACTACATGACGGCCCGCGATGTCGCGACCGTGGCCTCGCATCTGATCCGCGATTTCCCGCAGTATTACCATTACTTCGGCGAACTTGAGTTCACCTACAATCACATCCGTCAGGGCAACCGGAACGTCCTGGTGGACAAGGGCCTTGCTGACGGCCTGAAGACCGGTCACACCGATGCGGGCGGTTTTGGTCTCTGTGCCAGTTCCAAGCGCAACGGCAACCGCGTGATCGTCGTCATCAACGGCACGGCGTCGAGCAACGAGCGCGCCCATGAAGGCGAGCGTCTGATGTCCTGGGCGTTTGCGAATTTCGAGAACGCCACGCTGTTCCGTCGCGGGCAGGTCGTGGACTCCGCACCTGTGTGGATGGGCGAACACCGTCAGGTTCCGCTGGTTGCCGGGGCCGATATCGTCATGACTCTGCCCGTCGGCTGGCAGCAGCGCTCTCATATCGCCGTGGATTACGCGTCGCCGGTTATCGCACCGGTGACGAAGGGGCAGGTTTGTGGAGCTCTCGTGATTTCCGCGCCGAACATGGCCGATATCCGTGTGCCGCTTGAAGCCGGCGAATCGGTTGCGAAACTTGGACTGGTCGCCCGTGCCATGACCCGTCTGGGCCACGGCCCTGCGCAGTAAGGGCATGGCTGGAACAGGACTGTTCATTACGCTTGAAGGCGGCGAGGGCGCGGGGAAATCCACCCAGGCCCGTCTTCTGGCCGAATCCCTTCGTTCAGAAGGGCATAACGTCCTTCTGACGCGGGAGCCCGGTGGTACGCCGGGCGCGGAAGAAATCCGCAATCTGCTGCTGTTCGGGAAGGTCGATCTGTCCTGGCGGGCCGAAATCCTGATGCACATGGCCGCACGGTCGGACCATCTCGACAACGCCATTCTTCCAGCATTGAAGCGTGGTGAGATCGTGGTGTGCGACCGGTTCCATGATTCGACGCTGGCTTATCAGGGCCATGGCGTCGGCCAAGGCGTGGCAGAGGTTCTGACGTTCCTGAATGGTGCGCGGAGCCTAGTGAATTGCGAACCCGATCTGACGCTCATGCTGGAGCTTCCGCGAACACAGGCGCTGGAGCGTCTCAATGCACGCGGTGGTCAGACCGATCGCTACGAGGGTCAGGCGGAAGCGTTTCACGAGCGTGTTCTGGCGGGCTTCGATGCGATTGCCTCGGCTGATCCGGCGCGGGTGAAGCGGGTTAATGCCGCCCAGACGCCCGAAGCCGTCAGTGCGGCGCTCCTGCGGGCCGTGCACGACCGCCTGACGGTTCAGGGCGTGTGAGCGACCCGCGTCATACTCTGGGTCTGTACGGTCACGGCGAAGCAGAAGCGACGTTCCGGCAGGCTCTGGCCGGCGGCAAGCTCCATCATGCCTGGCTGATCTGCGGTCCGGCGGGAATTGGCAAAGCGACGCTGGCCTTCCGTCTGGCCCGACTGCTGCTGAATGCGGAAAATCCGGACGTGGCGCAGGCACGGCGCATTGCGGCGGGCACGCACGGGGACCTGCTGGAAATTTCGCGGGCCGTTGACGAGAAAAAAGGCCGTCTGCGTGGGGAGATCACGGCGGCGGATGTCCGCCCGGTGCAAACCTTCCTGCATCACACGGCGACCGAAGGCGGTTGGCGCGTGGTGATCGTGGACGGGGCGGAATATCTGAACCGGTTCGCAGCTAACGCCCTGCTCAAGATCCTTGAAGAGCCCCCCCCACGCTGCGTCCTGCTGCTGACGACGTCTTCTCCGGGCGCGCTCCTGCCCACGATCCGCAGCCGGTGCCGGATGCTCACGCTGTCCGCGCTGTCGGATGCGGATATGCGCGCTGCACTGCCCGGCATCTCTGCGGATGTGCTGGCACGGGCCCACGGATCGCCGGGCCGGGCACTCTTTCTCTCGCAGGACCGGGACGGCGCGATTGCATCATTTGTGGCGGAAATCCTTGGCGGACAGGTGCGTGGATCGGAAACCATGGCCCTGAGCGAACGTATTGCGAGAGAGGCTGAAGGTTTCGCATTGCTCTGCGATTTGCTAGGCGAGGGACTGGCAGACCGTGCGCGCTCGGCAGCGCGGCGCGGGGATCTTGCAAAGGCTGATCTGGCGGCGCGGCAGTGTTCCAAACTGGACACGCTGAGGCGTCAGACCGAAGGCTTAAACCTGGACAAGGCCCAGGCCATCCGTCAGGCAGCGGAACTCGCTGTCGGCAGCTGAGATGGTCCGGGCGTTATGAAACGAGTGGACATGACGCGGCGCTTCACCATCACGACCCCGATCTTCTATGTGAACGGCGCTCCGCATATCGGGCATGCCTATACCTCCATCGCGGCCGACGTTCTGGCCCGCTTCCATCGCCTGAACGGCGAAGAGGTCCTGTTCGTCAGCGGCACCGACGAGCACGGCCAGAAGGTCGAGCAGACGGCCGTAGCCAAGGGCATGGACCCGCAGGCCTACGCCGATGAGGTTTCGGCCTCCTTCCGCCAGATGCAGAAGGATATGGCGATTTCGACCGACGAGTTCATCCGCACCACCGAGGAGCGCCACAAGGGCGCGGCCAAAGCACTGTGGGAGAAGGTTGCGGCAAACGGGCATATCTATCTGGGCGCCTATGAGGGCTGGTATTCCACGCGCGATGAAGCGTTCATCGGCGAGGACGAATTGGTCAAGAAGTCCGACGGAACGTTCGTGGCGCCGTCCGGTGCGCCGGTCGAGCGCGTCAAGGAGCCTTCCTATTTCTTCCGTCTGTCCGATTTTCAGGACCGCCTCCTGAAGCTGTATGAAGACAATCCCGACTTCATCGGTCCCGTCGGCCCGCGTCGTGAAATCGAAAGCTTCGTCCGTCAGGGGCTGCGCGACCTGTCCGTCAGTCGCACGAGCTTCAAATGGGGCGTACCGGTTCCAAACGATCCGGACCATGTCATGTATGTCTGGTTCGATGCACTGGCGAACTATCTAACGGCCGTGGGCTACCCCGATCTCAATGATCCGCGGGCGAAGTTCTGGCCGGCGGATGTGCATGTCGTGGGCAAGGAAATCGCACGCTTCCACTGCGTGTACTGGCCAGCGTTCCTGATGGCGGCGGGCATTGATCTGCCGAAGAGCGTCTTCGCCCATGGCTGGTGGACGGTCGAGGGCGAGAAGATGAGCAAGTCTCTCGGCAATGTCCTTGATCCGAAGGCGTTGGCCGACGAATTCGGGCTGGATGCGCTGCGCTTCTTCCTGATGCGCGAAGTGCCGTTCGGCGGCGATTCCAATTTCAGCCGCCGCTCCATGATCACGCGCACGAATGTCGAGCTGGCGAACGATCTCGGCAATCTGTGCCAGCGTACGCTGAGCCAGGTGGCCCGTAATCTGGGCGGCGTTCTGCCCGAGCGTGGCACGCTGACCGAAGACGATCAGGCCATGCTGGCGATGGTGACGCTGCTGCCGACGATCATGTCCGAACAGATCGAGCGCAAGGCGATCACCGATGCGCTGGAAGAAGTCTGGAAGGTCATTCGCGCCGCCAATTCCTATATCGACCGCCAGGCCCCTTGGGCGCTGAAAAAGACCGATCCGGAGCGGATGGCGGATGTGCTGCGGGTTCTCGTGGATATGATCCGCGGGATCGCAACCATGCTTCAGCCTTTCATGCCGGACACAATGGACAAGATGCTGGTCCAGCTCGGTGTGCAGGACGACGAACGGACATTCGCCGCTCTTGAAACCCTGCTTCCGGCTGGCCGGACGCTCCCCAAACCCGAAGGCCTGTTTCCCCGCTTTGTCGAGGAAGAGGCATGACAGGATTGATCGACACGCACTGTCATCTGGACAAGCTCGACGACCTTGCGCCCGCTTTCGCGCAGGCGCGGGAAGCGGGTCTGTCCGGAATGATCACGATCGGGACACGGTTTTCAAAAGCAGATACGCAGATTGCCCTGACGCAGCATGACACGCCGGATCTTCGGATCTGGTGTGCAATCGGCATTCACCCGGATTATGCGGGTGAGGAGCGCCTACCATCGGTTGAAGAGCTTGTTGCCAAGACCGAAGCGCCTTCCGTCGTGGCGATTGGGGAAACGGGGCTGGATTATTTCCATAGCGGCGATGAGGCTAAACCGGCCCAGCATACTGCGTTTCGCACCCATATCGCGGCTGCGCGCCAGACGGACCTGCCAGTTGTCATCCACACCCGCAATGCCGATGACGACATGATAGGCATCCTGCGCGAAGAGCATGCGAAGGGCGCGTTTCCGTTCCTGATCCACTGCTTCGCATCTGGTCCGAAACTGGCAGAAGCCGCTCTGGAACTGGGGGGCTATATCAGCTTCTCTGGCCTGCTGACCTTTCCGAAATGCGAGGAAATCCGCGAAGTCGCAAAGATGGTGCCGGAAGATCGTCTTCTGGTTGAGACGGACAGCCCGTATCTTGCGCCTGTCCCGAAACGCGGAAAGCCCAACACGCCGGGTTACGTCGCCCATACGGCGGCACGTCTGGCAGAGGAGCGCGGTGTTTCTTTGGACGAGATCACACGGATTACGACCGAAAACGCCCGTCGTCTGTTCACGAGGATCGCTGCATGAAGGTGACGATCCTTGGATGTGGAGGTTCCGCTGGGGTTCCCATGATCGGGGGCGAAGAGGGACCACAGACGGGGATCTGGGGTGCGTGTGACCCCACGGAGCCGCGTAACCGTCGGACGCGCTCCTCAGTTGTGATCGAAGGCGAGGGCGGCTTTCGGCTTCTGGTAGATTCAGGGCCGGATTTCCGCGATCAGATGCTGAACTGTGGCCTGAGTCACGTCCATGCGGTCCTCTACACGCATCCGCATAGCGATCATATTGGTGGTCTGGACGAATTGCGGGCCATCAACCGCGTGATCGGAACGCCACTGCCACTTCTCGGCACGCAGGACGTGCTTGAGGAACTGCGCTTGCGCTATGCCTATGCGTTCGCGCCATGGAAGGGCCCGGACTTCTATCGGCCGGTTTTTGATGAACGGATCGTGCAGACTGGGGAGACAGTTTTGTTCCCCGGATTGAATGCTCAGATTTTCGAACAGCGCCACGGGCGGATCACATCTCTGGGCGTACGGTGCGGAAACTTTGCCTACAGCACGGATGTCGAAACGCTTTCAGGTGAGGCGCTGTTGCTGCTCGAAGGGGTTCAGACCTGGATTGTGGACTGCTTCCAGTATGATCCGCACCCCGCCCATGCCTGGCTCGAACGCGTGCTGGAATGGCGCGAGCGTCTTGGCGTGAAGCATGTGATTCTGACCCATATGGGCCCGGACATGGATTACCAGACCTTGTGCAAGACGCTGCCTGAGGGTGTCGAGCCTGCCTATGACGGGATGGTTCTCAAGATTTAAATGATGGGAAAAAGGATTGAAATGAGCTCTGGAAGTCTTCCTTTTGATCCTGAAACCCTACGGTATTATGCAGAAGCGTCCCCGTCCTATGTCGCAAGCGGGAAGGGTGGTCAGAACCGCTATCTAGACCGTTTTCTGCAAAAGCTTGAATCCGGCGCGCATATTCTCGATCTGGGATGTGGCGGCGCGATTGATGCGCGTGCCATGCTGGAGCAGGGATTTTCAGTGGAGGCCGTTGAAGCCTCACCGTCTCTGGCTGCGAATGCCGCACAGATGCTCGGGAAACCGGTTCAGGTCATCCGGTTTGACGAATTGCAGGCTGCTGATGCTTACGATGCTGTCTGGGCAAGCGCGAGCCTGATCCATGTTCCAAGGGCTGCCCTGTCAGGCATTCTTGCAAAGGTCCATGCGGCGCTCAAACCGGGAGGGTGGCACCTCGCAACTTACAAATCGGGTGGCCAGGAAGGTCGCGACAGCGTCGGACGATATTACAATTACCCGTCTGCCGAAGAAATTCGGAACTTCTACGAGTTGGCCGCATGTTGGAGAGCCATCTCGGTCGAATGCTATACCGGTGGCGGCTTTGAAAATGGGCCGGGACCGTGGGTCATGATTGAGGTCCGGCGTCAGCGCACGCCCTAATCTGAAAGCCCAGACAGGGTTAAAGACCTGTCTGGGATGGGAATCGATATCAGAACGTCATCATCGCACCGGCCGACATCGTGTGGTCGCTCTCATGAGCAATCCCGTGGGCATCGGATTCCGTATGAGCGTATTCGCCGACGAGCGTGAACCAGTCTGTCAGGTTGTAATAGATTGCTCCGACTTCTGACTGGTTGCGGCGAACCATGGATGGATTGTCTTCACCCGGTGCCTGATAGAGATTGCTGACACCATAGCTTCCGACAACCTTGAGCCTTGGCAGGATCTTGTAGGCCGCCTGAACATAGTAGCCTTCCGAATTGCGCTTGCGCCCTTCGGCGGAAACGCCATCAAAAAACAGACCCGTCGTGCCGAGGCCACTGCCGTAATAGTAATAGGCCACGCCTTCAAACGGTCCGCGCGAAAGCTTTACGCCCACATCTCCGGCTTCAACGGTCGTACCTTTGCGGCTGCTACTACCCAGGGTTGCACTGGTCAGGTTCTGCTGGTGCTGAACGAGGAAGCTGCTCCAGAAGCGTGTCGTGAAGCCAGCGATATTGCCATCATACGTGACCTTGCCCTGAAGCATGGGAGAACTGTGCTGGGTGGTGGTCGCAGAAAGGCCGCCGCCTGCGAAGTTGAACTCGTCAAGCGGTGTCATGACACCCACCGAGGCCTGAAAGCCTTTCCATTTCGGCGAGATATAGGTGATCTGCGGAAGCCAGTCAGTATAGACGTAACCGACGCCGATACGGCCCAGAGACGTATTGGCGGGATTGGCGTTGCTTCCGGTGCTGCCAACGCTGAGAAGCGTGGCGTCGTTGAGGATGGCATCCGAAGCAAACAGCGCGATATCGCGACCAAGCTTGACCGTACCGAGTTCGTCGGTTCCCGCAGTCATGAAGACCTGACGGAAATCGAGGCCAGCGGTTCCGAGACCCACCGGGCTGCCGCCGGAATTGGCATTGAAAGTGCTGGGATCGTTGTTGTTGATGCCAGGATACATCCCAAAGACGGCACCCAGTTTGATTCCTTCCTGCACCGTATTCAGCTTGAGGATCAGACCACCCGGCAGAAGGCCGTTACGGACGGACGAGGAATCGAATCCGCTGCTGCCGGTCGAAACGCCGCCTGCGACAGGGCGACCGCCGCTGGGGCTGTTATAGGTGTAATAGGCGTTCACGAAGCCCGAGATGTTGATGTCGATCTGGCCTGCCTGGATCGTAACGCCTTTGCCCGCAACATAGGGCTTCACGCGCACGATACTGTCCGGATTATACGTCCTGCGTGCTTCCATCAGGGAATTGCGAGCATCCTGTGCGCTCGCCGAGGCGTCCATGGCAGCGCGGCGCGCTGCGGAAACGGCGGCAATCGTCGTTACGTCCGGAGGAGCATCAAGGCTGCTGCCTTCGTTCTGGGGCCCATAGCGCATGTAACGGTTGCGATGGTGTGCGGGGGCCGGGGATGCCCCGTCGTCGTCACGTTGCAGCGAGGGGTGCGCGTGATGCTGGTGATGTGACAGCAGTACGTTGTATTCCGAACGGCTCAGGCTGCCTTTGGCGCGAAGGATGTCGAGCAGTTCCGTATAATCATCAGCCCGTGCGATGGTCGGGAGGGCGGAGAGAACAGCAACGCAGAATGTGCTTCCCAGAAGACTCAGGCGGCACAGGGACATAGATGACATATAAACAGCCGCTCCCGCGGATATACCGGTGATCGAGTTGTGCTCTCACCGGCAGAATGGACTACACCGCTTTTCCTAGCGCGAATGGAGACATTCTTCGCAACAATAGGATGTGTTCTCACAAAAAAGTCAGAAATTTAGAGTTTTCGAGCCCATAAGTTGGCATAATATATCTTATACGACATGCGTGTGCTCGAGATCCCGCTTCTTATCCATGTCCGGATCCTCAAATTTTCCAAAGCCGTGCCCAAAAAGCATTGAGCCGCAGAACGATAAAATTTTCTCATATGGCATTTTGCCATGTGCAAGGATTTATCCCGGTTTTCGGCTCTTTTGAGCCGGATTTTGAGTCGTAGATCAGACGTCAGATGATAAATTCAGGCCTATGGCAAAATGCCACCAATTAGATTGGGGCATTTTGCCATGGCAATATTCGACTCAAAATATGGCAAAATGCCACGACCGTGATGATTGGCATTTTGCCATGCTCATCTCTCCCCTTTACCCCTGTGGGTTTCTGCCGTTACGCAGGATCTTCCTCCCCTGCGTCACTGAGGCTGCATGACCGAGATCCTTCCTGCTTCCCCCATCATCGAACCGTTTGTCTCCACAAAGCAGCGTGAACTCTGGGGGCATCCCATCGGGTTGTGGGTTCTAACGCTGACGGAAGGCTGGGTCGGGTTTTCTCTTTATGGCATGCAGGCCATCCTCGCGCTTTATCTGACCGACCATCTGCTCCAGCCGGACCATTCCGGGCATGTATTTGGGCTGGCACCGCTAGAGACGTTTGTTTCGGCTTTGTATGCGCCGGTTGGGCCGAGGGCCATGGCCGGCGCCATTACGGGGCTGTTTTTGGCCTTGATCTATGCCACCCCTCTCCTCGGCGGTTTCTTGGCGGACCGCGTGCTCGGCCAGACAAGAACCATTCTGCTCGGGGCTGTTCTGATGACGGCAGGCCACTTCCTGCTATCATTTGACTGGAGTTTCGTGCTGGCGCTGGGGTTCCTGCTGACAGGTCTGGGCATGGCAGGAGGATTGCGGGCGCAGGTTGGTGCACTTTATGCCCTGGGCGACCGGAGACGTTCGGATGCCTACCAGATTTACATGATGGGGCTTCAGGTTGCTGTCATCGTATCTCCGGTGCTGTGTGGAAGTCTCGCGCAGATCGACTGGCACTGGGGATTTCTGGCTGCTGGCGTCGGCATGCTGATCGGGCTTGTCGTCTATCTTTTCGGGCGCCGCTGGCTTCCTGCATCAGAAATTGCAGTGCGCGAGACGCCGGATGCCGTGGACGTTTCAAAGCCCACGCGCCCTGCCCTGACATCTCAGGAAAAAAAGACGATCCTGCTCCTTCTGGCGCTTGTTCCGGTCATGGCTGTTGGCGCTGTTCCGAATTCGGAAATTTTTGACGGGTATCTGCTCTGGGGGCGCGAGCATTTCCAGCTTCGTCTTCTGGGACACGAGATGCCAGTGAGCGACCTGATCTCCCTGGACGGTTTCATCAGCACCCTGTGTGCCGTGGCAGTCCTCTGGTTTTGGAAGGCCTATTCCCGACGGCGGCAGGATCTTTCCGAAATTGCCAAGGTCGCACTGGGAACGTTTATCGCGGCGTTTGGCCCCCTGATGCTGGCTTTGGGGTCATGGGTCAGTCCGGGGCCGCATGAGGTCAGCCTGCTCTGGGGGCTGGCGTTTCACATCATCAATGACATCGGCTTTGCGATGAATTACGCGATCGGAATGGCGCTTTTCTCACGGGCCGCTCCTGTGAGCGTCAATACCATTCTCGTTGCCTGCTTTTCGCTGCATCTGTTTCTCTCCAATCTGCTGATTGGAAAGCTCGCGACACTTCTGGGGCGTATTTCCGACGTTTCGTTCTGGCTGCTGCACTCGGGAGCGGCGTTGCTGGCGGCGGCCATTCTTTGTTTTTGTGCGCTCCGATTCCGCGGCCTGCTTGCTCCCGAAAAAGAGACATCGTCTCCAGATCTTTAAGGAGGCGAAACCAGATGGCGCATCTCTGAGGCGGAGGCCGTGGAGACGGCGTCCCCGTCCAGCGTGCGAACCGTGACAGGCATCAGCAGCCCATCCGCTCTTTTCTGGCTACGCTGAATAATCAGGCGCTGAACGATCGGGTAATCCCGGATCAGCTTCTCGAAAACCGGTCGCGGAATGGCCAGCAGATGGCTGAACTGAAGGGAGCGGACGGTGCCGGGCATCGTGTCGTTGCGGATGACGGACGCCGCACCGATCAGATCCCCGCTCCCGAACAGGATTTCCTGCTCGGCCAGATTGACCTCAGCCAGTCCCGCGACCTGGGCATACACGACACGGACGCGCTGTCCGCGTTTGAACAGCACCTCTCCCGGAGAAACGAAATGCATCGAAACCTTGGCTGACAGTTTTTGCAGTACACTGTCGGGAACGCCGTTGAATGCAGGGAACGCCCGGAGACGCTGTTCGATGCCACTCTTGAGATTGAAGCGTAGCGGAGCGTCTAGCCGGGCACGCTGGCGTTCGATCTCACGGTGCAGTTCGCGATGAAGTTCTTCAGAAATCAGGCTGTCGGCTTCAAGGGCATCGTATTCCTCGTCCTCAAGACGCAGGGCGATCTGTCGCAGGATGCGGCTTTCCAGCGCTTCGGAATAACCTGAATAATGCAGGCGAAGAGTCTCCAGCGCATCGTCCAGCAGCTTGCGCTGGCGGCCGAGCACTTCGGACACGATTTCCGTGATGCGCGGGCCAAGCGTAGGTTCCATACGCTGGCGAACAAAGCGCTGAAGCGAAAGCGAGACGAGATGCGCGATGATGAGCATCTCAAAGCGCTCCATCATGCAGTTCGTCAGGGGCTCATCAATATGCAGGCGGCTGTGAAGTTCCTGCGCGATGCGAAATCGCAGGGAGGGTTGAAGGCGCCGCTTGAGCGCGCGCACATAGCCGTAGCGCCCTTCCAGTCTGGCACCATCCGCCATGGATTCCGCTGTTCTCAGCAGTGTTTCCATCACACGCCGTGACAGTCCCTGAATTCGGAACAGGTCCAGCAGGAGGGAGCGTTCCTGATTGGCGATGGTAATCAGGGCGATGTTGACGCGGTTACGGTCGCTCAGGGCAGATTCGAAATTATTGGCCGCCCTCTCCTTCTCGGCGCGACGCTCGAGACGGCTGATGACACCCGCACGGGTCTGCTCGCTGAAGCCAAGCTCTTCGGACAGTTCCCGCGTTCGTTCGGCAACCTCACCCAATCCAATTCCCACGATCTGCTGGCGGATGGCCTGATCAATAGGCGAAAGCTGATCCAGCTTGAAAAACAGGACCAGAGCCCGCAGCGTCGTGCCGTTGATCAGAAGCGTGATGAGCACGAAGCCGGTGGCGATGATACCGACGAAATGGGCCACAGGGCTTGAAACGCTCTGGTTCTCTGTTACCGCAAGGGCAAGAGCAAGCGTGATGGCGCCGCGGATGCCACCCCAGGCCATCGTGGCCTTAAAGGGGTTGGGAACAGGCGGCGACAGTTTCGTGATGGCCAGAAGAGGCAGCATGCCGAAAATCACGGCCGAGCGCGCGATCAGACCAGCCACACTTGCGATCAGGATCAGCACGAAATCCCATTTCGTCATGCCGATCAGCAGGCGCGGAACCAGCATGGCCGCCAGAAGAAACACGAGCGAACCGGCCCAGAAAACGAGCTGCTCCCACATCTCGTTCAGAAAACGCCAGACCTGTGGGCGGAAGGTTGAGGGCCCGTAAGCGGAAACGGTCAGACCCGCAGCAGCCGTCGCAACTACTCCCGAAAAGCCGAGCATCTCATCACACAGGATATAAACGGCATAGGGGAGCGCCAGCGTCAGTGTGACTTCCGAAGCAGCAGACCCGCCCAAGCCCGCAATCAGCAGCAATGTCAGTCGCGCCAGACAGACGCCAACCACAATGGCCCCGATGAAGGCCGTCAGAAAATCCATCAGGGCTTCGGTGGGGTGGATCTGATGATGGGATGTGACGGCGGCGAGCAGGATTGAGAAGATCGAAATGGCCGCGGCATCGTTCAGGAGTGCCTCTCCCTCGACGAGGCGTGTCAGGCGTGACGCCGCGCCGATCTCGCGGAAAATTCCGGCCACGGCGGATGGATCGGTCGTGGCGACGATGGAGCCCAGAAGAAGGCAGACGACAAGGCTCTGTTTGGCAAAAGGATAAAGCGCAAAGCCGATTGTTGCCGTGGACACAATGACCGCCACGACCGCCAGAAGAAGGACCGTCGCCGTCTCATGGGCCAGACGGCGCACATCAATGGCCATTGCGCCCTGGAAAACCAGCACGGGCAGAAAAATCAGCAGAAAGGCTTCGCTGTTGACTGGAAAATAGATCAGCGCTTCCGCCGCGCCGTCCAGAAGATCGGTCGCAGACGACCGGACGATCAGAGACGCAACCAGCCCCAGCCCGATCCCGGTCAGGGCCAGCAGGACAGCCTCTGAAATTTCAAGACGTTTCGCGAGAGGCTGAATGATGCTGACAAGCGTGAGCAGGAACGCGAGCGCTAGGAGTACGGCTGCAAGTCCTGTCACCATCATCGTTGTCTCGGCTCTTTCATCAGATCGTCCGCAGACGAGGTGGCATGTTTCAAGTTGGCGTGGCTTCTTCGGAAGTGGCGTTAATCCAGCGCTGGACCTGTCCTTCCGGATCGGAATGGGCGATGAAATCGCTCATCACAGCCACCGTATCCGCTCCGGCTTCAAGGCACTCCGACAGCCGCGGCACCGTAATGCCACCGATCGCTACGAGCGGAACATCGCCGCACAGCTCCCGCCACTCCGCCAGCTGCTTCAGGCCCCTGCCCGTCAGCTTTACGCCCCGAAGCTCCGTGGACCAGACAGGACCAAAGGAAATATAATCCGGCTTGCAGGCCAAAGCCGTTTCCAGCTCCTGCCGGGTATGGGTCGAGATACCAAATCTGATACCTGCGGTCCGGATGGCCTCCAGATCAGCGGTTTCCAGATCTTCCGGACCAAGGTGCAACCACTCATAGCCCAGTTCGATGGCAGTTTGCCAGTAGCGGTTCAGGGCGAGTGACACATTGAAACGGACCGCAAGTTCCTGAGCCAGCAGAGCCTGCGCACGGACGTCCTCTTCAGACAGATCCCGGAGATACAATTCGATGAAGCGCAGTCCGGCTCCACCAAGCCGCTCCACCCATCGGGGCTGGTCAACAACGGCGTAGATCCGGGATGGAAGGGACGACATGACGTTCATACTCCACAGGGCCCGCAGGCAAGGCCGTACCTCTTGAGATCGGGCAACACTGTTACAGTTTGGACCCTACGCGTCCAGAGGCGTGACATCGTTATCAACGCCCTGTTTTCACAAGCGTTCCTGCAAAACGGAAATCAGTGTTTCTGCGGGATGGGACGGACGGATTCCGGCCATGCGCTCGGTCTGGCAGCGGCAGGAAAAACCGGTCGCAAGAACCGGCATCTCAACTTTTCTGGCCCAGTTCTGCTCAAACATATCTCGCGACATCTTGGCATGTTCCGTCTGATGACCGAACAGCCCGGCCATTCCGCAGCAGCCTGCTTTCCCGGCATCTGCCGGAACGCCAAAGTGTCGGAGAATAAAGGCCCAGTCCCCTGCACTCTCCGGTCGGGCAGCCTGTTCCGTACAATGCGAAATCACAGTCATGCCAGAATTTTCGCTGCTGGCCGAAACAGGTTGGAGCGTTCCCTTGGAAATCTGCTGCCGGAGAAAAGTCTCCAGCGGAAGAACTGTCGGTATGGGCTGAGCGCCTGCTATGTCCCGGTATTCCTGCGTGAACATGAGGCCGGTGGCGGCATCTAGAGAAACAACAGGAATATCGAACGCGGCCAGTGCCCTGAGTTTCTTCAGGGTTAAGCGTGCCGTCACCCCAAAGCCTTTGCGAAATCCAAGAACATGGCGCGCCTTGCCGTTGTCCCAGACTGGGGTGAGTTTTGCATCGAACCCAAGCTGCGTCAGAAGCGCATGAATCTTCTCGACAAGAACACCATCAAAACTGCCGGTGAATGAGTCCTGAACCACAATAACAGCGCGGGAATTGCCACGGTTGCGGCGCAGCCATGAACGGCTGACCTGACTGCCCGTTTTCAGTCGCGCCGGTCTCAGATGCGGAAGATCCACCAGCCCCAGATGGGAGAGAATGGCTTGCGATGCAGGACTATGCATCAGGAGATTGGCGAGCCTGGGGGCCACTCGCCCTGCCGCCAGAAGCGGTTCCAGCCAGTAGACAAGATAATCCCTGACAGGCCTGCGGTTATCACGAAAGTACGTTGAAAGAAATTTGGAACGCATGGACGGAATATCCACGCGGATCGGACATTGTGTGGCGCAGGCTTTGCACGACAGACACGTATCCAGCGAGGCCTTGAGTTCTTCTGTCAGAACGGGAAGCATAGCCCGGTCTGGAGCATCTTCCGGCAGGGAGCGCAGTCTGGTCCAGCTTCGAAGCAGCAGGGCGCGGCCTTTCGGAGACTGCGAGCGGTCTTTCGTGATCTTGTAAGACGGGCACATGGCCATGTCCGGCTCACGATTGAAACAGGCACCGTTGCCGTTGCAGCTTACGGACAGGCTGTAGGGGGCACGCAGTGCCGGCGTGATCTCCTCGTCAAACCCGCCCTTGAATGGAATGCCATCAATCCGGTCAACAGGATAACCCGCCCCACCCGGAGCCAGCTTGCCACGATTGAAAATATCTTTGGGATCAAATACATCCTTGATCCGGCAAAGCTCTGCAAAAAGCGTTTCTCCAAAAAACAATGGCGAAAACTCCCCGCGGAATCCCCGACCGTGTTCCCCCCAGAGCAGACCGCCATGACGCTTCGTCAACTCAGCCACCGCGTCTGAGATTGGACGGATCAGCGACCGGTCTTCGGCCGTCAGCATGTCCAGAAATGGGCGCACATGCAGGCACCCGACATCCGCATGACCGAACATGCCGTAGGACAGCCCGTAACCGTCCAGAATGTTACGGAACTCGCTGACATATTCTGGCAGGACTTCGGGAGGGACAGCCGTATCTTCTACGAAGGGAACACCCTGCCTGTGACCGTCCGGACGCCCGAGCAGCCCTACGGATTTTTCCCGGAGCGTCCAGAGATTCGCAATGATTTCCGGATCAGAAACTGCTTTATGATCAATGGGTTTGTGAGAGGAGCTCTCAAGGAGCATGATAGCATGAGCCATCTGCCCCTTCAGGATTTCCAGATTGTCTCCCACGAACTCGACGAAGCTCATTCCCTTGACCGGAAGGGCTGACGTGTTGCCCAGGACGCGTTCAAGAGCATGCCATGTCACGTCCTGCTGGGCCTTGGCGAGGACACGGTCATCCAGCACTTCAACGGCTGAAGGGTTGGCGGGTAGAAGTGTCTGGACGTCCTGAAGGGTATCGTTGAAGCTGGCATAGCGGACGACGATAAGCTGACGGTATTTCGGCAGTCGTCTGACGCGCAGGACGACCTTCTTGGTCAGGGCAAGCGTGCCTTCAGATCCAGCCAGAAGTCGTGCGAGATGAAAGCTTCCGTCTTCGAGCAGGACATTCTGTAGATTGTATCCAGTCAGACCACGGTTCATATCCGGGAAAATGCGCCGGATTTCGTCCGCGCGTTCCGTAACAACCCGATGGACCTCGCGGTAAGCCTGTGCCGCAAGCCCCGCCCCGTTCATCTCCTCTTTCAGTCTTTCAGCAGTCAGTTGGCCGACTGAAAGATCGCTTCCATCCGCAAGAACGACATCCAGCGTCTCGATATAATCGGACGTCCTTCCATAGATCCGGGACCCTTTGCCGGAAGCATCCGTCGCAATCATGCCCCCGATCGTTGCGCGGGTGGCGGTTGAGACGGTTGGCGGGAAGAAAAAACCATGTGGCTTCAGAAAAGCGTTGAGCCGCGCCAGAATAACGCCCGGCTCAACGGTGACCGTGCCTGCTTCGGTATCGAAATCGAGTATCCGGTCCAGATGGCGTGAGACGTCAACGACGACGCCATCGGTCAGGGACTGGCCGTTGGTGCCTGTTCCGCCGCCCCGGATTGCGAGCGTCAGATCACCTTCAGAAGCCGCTTTCACGGCCCGGTTGAGGTCTTCGCCGGTGCGCGGATGAATGACGGCGGCCGGAAGGCGCTGGTAAACGCTATTATCGGTAGAAGAAATCAGCCGCGAGGAGACCCGCAGGTCGATATCACCCTCAAAGCCCTGCTCGTTCAGCCTTCTGACGAAAGCTTCACGCAGGACGATTTCGGGAGCGCTGGGGGAAAGGCCTGAATTTCCGGCTTGTGTTCCGGATATTGCGTCTCCACCCATTTTTACGTCCCTTTTAGTGTTTTATGGTCCATACCGTGATAATGAATGAAAAATAAGCTCTCCGGACAGGAAAATTCTTCACTCGACCGTCACGGATTTCGCAAGATTGCGCGGCTGATCCACATCTGTGCCTTTCAGAAGCGCGACCTCATAGGCCAGCATCTGAACAGGAATGGCGTAGAGGATCGGCACGACGAAAGCGTCCACATCGGGCATGATGACGATCTGTTCCGCCACGCCTTCCAGACGTTTGGCCCCTGCGGCATCCGTGAAAACAAGAATCCGTCCGCCACGCGCTTTTGCTTCCTGAAGATTGGACAGGGTCTTGTCGAACAGGATCGTGGAGGGAGCAATGGCGACGACCGGAACGGTCTGGTCAATCAGGCTGATCGGGCCATGCTTCAGTTCACCCGCGGCATAAGCTTCCGCGTGGATATAGCTGATTTCTTTTAATTTTAATGCACCTTCAAACGCAATCGGCGTGCAGATCCCACGCCCCAGATACAGGACATCGCGTGCCTGAGCCACGACGCCAGCCATGGCCTGGATATCCTTGGTCCGGGTGAAGACTTCTGCCGCCCGGGACGGCAGATCCAACAGGCTGGCTGTCAGACGTTCTTCGCGAGCCTGATCCATGGTCCCACGAGCCCGGGCGAATTCGATCGCCAGTGCCGCCAGAACGGAAAGCTGCGCAGTGAAGGCCTTGGTGGAGGCAACAGAAATTTCCGGTCCTGCATCCATGCCCAGCACAAGATCGCTTTCCCGCCCGATTGTGGAGTGTTCGACATTCAGGACCGAGACGATGCTCTGACCGGCCTTTTTCAGGCTGCGCAGAACACCCAGCGTATCCGCAGTCTCGCCGGACTGTGAAATAAGCAGCGCCATACCTTTGTCCGGCTGGGGCGGCTCGCGATAGCGCATTTCGGATGCGACGTCGATTTCAACCGGAATACGCGCAAGGGATTCCAGCCAGTACCGGCCGACCATACCGGCATAGTAGGCGGAACCGCAGGCCGTGATGGTGACACGCGGAACCTGTGCCAGATCGAAAGGCATTGGCGGCAGCGTAATACGCTTTGACGCTGGATCGGTGATCCGCTTCAGCGTCTGCCCAATGGCGACCGGATGTTCATGGAGTTCCTTCTCCATGTAGTGCCGGTAGCCATCCTTGCCGACCTGCCCTGCCATGAAGGTAAGATCCTGAACCGGACGGCTGACTTCAGCACCGGTCATGTCGAAAATTCTGACATTATCTGTCGTGAGTTCGCACCAGTCCCCGTCTTCGAGATAGGTCATTTTCCGGGCCATGGGCGCCAGTGCAATGCTGTCTGAGCCCAGGAACATCTCGCCATTGCCGTAACCGACAGCAAGCGGCGCGCCATGACGGGCGCCAATTAGCAGACCTTCATGATCCTTGAAGATCATGGCGATTGCATAGGCCCCTTCCAGCCGCTTGATGGCCGCAAACGCCGCCTCCCGCGGGTCCAGCCCCTGTCCCAGATAGTCATCGACCAGATGGGCGACGGTTTCTGAATCCGTTTCGGTCCGAAATACGCGGCCTTTCGCTTCCAGCTCTTCCTTGAGGGCCGAGAAGTTTTCGATAATCCCATTATGGACGATTGCGACACGCCCGGCTTCGTGGGGGTGAGCATTGTTTTCAGTGGGAGCACCATGCGTCGCCCAACGGGTGTGCCCGATGGCCGTGGTGCCGTGCAGCGGATGCTCTTTGAGAACGCGCTCCAGATTGTCGAGCTTTCCGGCAGCTCGGCGGCGTTCGATATCGCCGGACGCCGTCAGGGTTGCGATCCCGGCAGAATCATATCCCCGATACTCCAGGCGTCGCAGCGCCTCGAATGCGATCGGGCTGGCAGGCTTGTGTCCGACAATACCGCAGATACCGCACATCAGCCCTGTTCCTTCCGAGCTTTGAGAGACTGTTTGATCTGAAGGCCGCGTCCGGATTTCAGTGTTTGGCGCGTCCGGCCCAGAGCCAGGTCACCGGCAGGCACATCATCCGTAATCACACTGCCCGCGGCCACGAGCGCATCGTCTCCGATGGTCACAGGTGCCACGAGAATGGCGTCTGACCCGACGAAAACCCGCTCCCCGATGACAGTCCGGTGTTTGAAAACGCCATCATAATTGCAGGTGATTGTCCCTGCTCCGACATTGGTGCCGCGTCCGACCGAAGCGTCGCCCAGATAGGTCAGATGGTTGGCCTTTGCGCCCTCGCCCAACTCTACGTTCTTGAGCTCGACGAAATTGCCGACATGCGTGTGTGCAGCACAGACCGTTCCGGGACGGAGCCTGGCATAGGGGCCGATCATCGCGCCTTCACCCACCGTGCACCCTTCAAGATGCGAAAAAGCCCGTATCAGTGCGCCTGAATGGACTGTCACACCCGGCCCGAAAAAGACGTTCGGTTCGACCGTTACATCCGCTTCGAGGACAGTGTCTGTGCTGAAAAAGACGGTGTCCGGTGCAACGAGCGTCACTCCGGCATCCATCGCCGCGTTTCGCAGGCGCTTCTGGAGGGTCGCTTCAGCACGCGCGAGTTCAGAGCGGGAATTGACGCCAGCCAGTTCGTCTTCAGGTGCTTCCACGCAAACAACCGAACCGGCTTTAGCTGCCATTTCAACGACGTCCGTCAGGTAATATTCGCCCTGGGCGTTTTCGTTGCGAACTTCTTCCAGCCAGTTGCGGAAGTCCTCTGCTCCGGCGCACATGACGCCGGCATTGCACAGCGTGATGCCGCGTTCGTCTTCGGTTGCGTCCTTGAACTCGACGATTTTCACAACCTTGCCGTGATCTTCGATAATCCTGCCATAACGTCCCGGTACAGCCGGACGCATTCCCAGCAACGCCAGACTGGCCCCCTGTCTGCGGGCCGCGAGCAGGCGTTCCATGGTCTCTGCGGTAATCAGCGGATTATCGGCATAAAGAACAGCGATATCCCCATCCCCGAACAGGTCCCGCGCTGCATTGGCCGCATGGGCCGTGCCGAGCCGTTGAGTCTGCGTGGCAGTCCTGAACGGACGAACAGCCTGTTCGAGTTCCGGCATGTCCGGTCCCGTGACGACGACCACATCGTCGAAGACCTGCCGGGCGGTTGTGATGAGATGGTTGATCATGGGCTGGTTGCCCAGACGATGAAGTGCCTTTGGCAGGCTGGATTTCATGCGTGTGCCGAGGCCCGCAGCAAGAATGATGGCGGTGGTGCGATGGGTTGTATCGGTCATGTCCTGCCCGGGGTATCCAAACCACGGGTTCGCGTCAAACGAAGCCCGCAGACTGTGTCATCACTTCGAATTGCCAATTATTGCAATTCGTTCGAGTGCTCGCTCACGGAGCCACGGCATGCTGCATGACAACCATGACATGACCGAGTTTGGGATGATTGAACTCGATCCGCACTGGAACAATTCCCAGACCGTCGATCTTTCTGAACCAGACAGCACCTGGCTGGGGAGCTGCCAGTTTTTCCCTGTTCGGAGAGTCCTTGATGAACCCTGCAACCTGGCGACCAACGAAATCGCACCGCATGGCCTGCCCGGAATAGGCTTCGTCCTGACCCTGCGGGATATCGACCATGACGGGGCCGTGTACCACCATCTGTGTCAGTCGGAGGCCGTCGAAAATGACCTGCGAGCCATCGCATTTTCCTGTTGTCGCAAGGGAATGTAGCAGATGCGCCATGCCGCTCAGGGTATCGACCGTGTGAGGCAGCAAATCTGCAGGAATAGGTTCGCGATCGGTTTCCGGTGGCTGGAGGTCCACCACCTTCGGAGTATCGTTCGAGAACTCCAGCCGGACATGCCTGTTTTTGCCGCGCGAAATGCCACCGCTGTCAAACAGCACCGGTTGCACATTGCCGTCCGGAATAAATTGCCCCTGAACATGCGACGTCACATCCATCGTTACGAACCAGCTGATCAGGCCTGCCGGCTTGATCTGGGTGCTGCCGCCATAGCCCCAGGGCTGGAGCTGATAGGACGTCTTGGCGTTCAGAACGTGAAAGCCCTTGATATAGACAGCATAAGTCGCGTTGACCTGCGGCTCAGCTCGGGCTGAACCACAAGCCAGTCCCGCCATCAGGGCAAGACTGACTGCGACTGCAAAAGCCTTAAACGTCAAGATTGGCAACTTTCAGGGCATTACCGACGATAAAGTCCCTGCGCGGCTCCACGACATCCCCCATCAGCGTCGAGAAAACCTGACCGGCATCTTCGACATCCCCGATCCTGACCTGCAACAGGGTCCGCGTCGAAGGATCGAGCGTTGTGTGCCATAGCTGCTCGTCATTCATCTCGCCCAGTCCCTTGAACCGGTTGATGGTCAGTCCGCGACGTCCCTGAAGCAGAATACGCTCCATGACGGCTGCGGGACCGAACAGGTCGTAGGATGTGGGATCAAGCGTCAGGGTGACGGGTTTTGCAAAATCACGGGCCAGCCGCTCCCATTCCGAAACCAGCCAGCGGGCTTCCACCGAACGCAGGAGCGAAGGCTCGATGCGGTACACTTCGCCCACGCCGCGGACGGAGCGCGCGCATTCCAGGCCGGTTTCCGAAATGGAGACCTTCCAGCCGCGTTCGTTGGGCAGTGAGGCACCATCAAGTCGCTGCTGGAATTCCGCCATGCGCGAGGTGGCAACAGCGATATTGCTGTCCAGAACACCCGAAATGGCTGCCTGCTCCATGACCCAGACCGGCACCTTGGAGGCAATGCTCTGAAGGCGACGGGCCGTAGCCGACATGAACGTGATTTCTTCGGCCAGCGCCTCGCCCGTAAGTTCCCGACCGTCAGCAAAACGCAAGGTTGCATTCGTCAGCGCCTTGTCCAGCAGATACTGTTCAAGAGCGGCGTCATCCTTGAGGTAACGCTCTTCCTGACCACGCTTGGCGCGATAAAGCGGCGGCTGGGCAATGTAGAGATAGCCCTGCTCGATCAGTTCCGGCATCTGGCGGAAGAAGAACGTCAGCAGCAGCGTGCGGATGTGCGAGCCGTCGACGTCAGCATCCGTCATGATGACGATCTTATGGTAGCGCAGCTTTTCGGCCGAGAAACCACCCTGATCGACTTCCCCGCGCCCAATGCCGGTGCCAAGAGCCGTAATCAGCGTACCGATTTCCGCAGAGCCCAGCATCCGGTCAAAGCGCGCGCGTTCTACGTTCAGGATCTTGCCACGCAGCGGCAGGATGGCCTGGAAGCGACGGTCCCGGCCCTGCTTGGCCGTGCCGCCTGCAGAGTCACCCTCGACGATGAAGATTTCAGCCTTGGACGCATCGCGCTCCTGGCAGTCCGCAAGCTTGCCCGGAAGTGACGAGACATCCAGCACGCCCTTGCGGCGCGTCAGCTCACGCGCACGGCGTGCTGCTTCACGAGCACTGGCGGCGTCGATGATCTTGGCGACAATCGCCTTGGCTTCCTTGGGATGCGTCTCAAACCAGTGAGAAATCGCATCGGACGCCGCAGCATGGACGACGGGCTGGACTTCAGACGAGACCAGCTTGTCCTTCGTCTGGGACGAGAACTTCGGATCCGGTACCTTGACGGACAGCACGGCTGTCATGCCTTCACGCATGTCTTCGCCCGTCAGCGAGCCCGCCTCACGCTTGGCCACCCCTTCGGCATACTTGCCCACAACGCGGGTCAGAGCCTGACGGAAGCCCGCCAGATGCGTACCGCCATCGCGCTGTGGGATGTTGTTCGTGAAGCACAGCATCGTCTCGTGATAGCTGTCGTTCCAGGTTAGTGCGAACTCGACGCGGATGCCGCTTTCCGGATTGTCGATCTCGCCTACGATCGGTGGCGTGACGATGGAAGTTTTTGAAGAATCAAGCCATTCCGCGAAAGCGCTCAGGCCGCCTTCATAATGAAAACGCAGTTCCTTTGGCTCTGCATGACGCTCATCGCGCAGGATGATCAGCATGCCGGAGTTCAGGAACGCCAGTTCGCGGACGCGGCGTTCAAGAATGGAGAGCTCAAAATCGACCTTCGTAAAGGTCTGCTTGCTGGGTTTGAACGTGACCAGAGTGCCACGGTCTTCCGTGGACGGACCGATGACGTGCAGGGCTTCATCGCGTTCGCCATGCTGGAAGCGGATCTTGTGCTCCAGACCATTGCGCCAGATGAGCACCTCCATCCATTCGGACAGGGCATTCACCACGGCCGCACCCACGCCATGCAAACCGCCGGAAACCTTGTAGGAGTTCTGGTTAAACTTGCCGCCAGCATGAAGCTTGGTCAGCACGACCTCAGCCGCGCTGATGCCCTCTTCAGGATGCAGATCGGTCGGAATACCACGGCCATTGTCGCGGACCGAGACGGAACCATCGCCGTTCAGGGTCAGGATGCAGTATGTCGCGTGCCCGGCCTGGGCTTCATCGACGGCATTGTCGATGATCTCGAAAACCATATGGTGCAGGCCCGAGCCATCGTCCGTGTCGCCGATATACATGCCCGGACGTTTGCGGACGGCATCCAGCCCCTTGAGTACCGAAATGGACGACGCGCCGTAATCTTCACCGTCTGCGCCTGGGGTCTCGGGCTGGTTCTGGGTCTCTGACATGCGCGTGACGGTCTCCGTGGTACTCTGAAAAACTGTTGGGTCAGTATAGCCTGCGCCGGACAGTTAGACCAGCGGTGGGCATGCGTCAGGCCGGAGATATGCTTCCGTTCCTGACCGAAAAAAACTGGGCCCGGCCTTCTAGTGCTGCAAAAGGCGCGTGGTCCGTGCCGGTGATCAGAACGGGCGCGCGCAGTTTCTCAAGACTGTCGAGAAGGGCATGGCGGCGGGTTTCGTCCAGATGGACCAGAGGTTCATCCAGAAGGATGGCCGGAGCATGGCCTCGTTCCTGCGTCATCAGCCGCGCATGGGACAGAACTGTGCCGGTCAGCATGACTTTCTGCTGACCGCTGCTGGAGAGTTCTGCAGGACGTCCCGTGGCGGTGTCCGAAAGGGTGAAATCGGCTCTGTGCGCCCCGAGGGACGTGGTGGCGCGTTGCCGGTCTTCGGTGCGGGACTGCTGAAGACTGCCTCTGATCCAGTCCTCGACGTCCAGTGCGGGCTGACAGGCCAGACGGGTGGAAATGGCGCAGTCCAGATGGAGGGTGCTGGAAGAAAATCCAGCATTTTCAAACGGATGAACGTTCATGCTCTCAACGAGTGCGAGGCGCGCAGCAGACGCCGCAACTGCATGACGGGCGATGGAATCTTCAATGGATGTAAGCCACGCCGTCTCGGTCGGGCGGTCGGCCAGAACCCTGTTGCGGCTGACAACCGAGCGGTCATGGGCGGCAATCTGGCGACCATGATCGGGAGAAAGGGCCATGACCAGCCGATCCAGAAAGCGCCGCCGACCGCTGGACCCTTCCTGAAAAAGCCGATCCATCTGCGGGGTCAGCCAGACGCAGGAAAACCTCTGGCCGATCGCGGCCTGAGAGCGGATGTTTTCCCCATCGAGGCGGAATGTACGACGCTGTTTTTCGTTTAACTCACTTCCTGTTCCGATCCGGAATTCATCCAGACCGGACTGGAGCGTCGCCGCAACGCCCCACCGCTCGGCGCCAGTGCGACACAGTGCGGGAAGTGGCGCGCCTCTTAATCCACGCCCTGGAGCCAGCAGCGAAACGGCTTCCAGCAGATTGGTCTTTCCGGACCCGTTTTCTCCCGTCAGGACCAGAATGGAAGCATCCGGGGTCCAGACGGCATGGGTGTAATTCCGGAAATCCGTCAGCGCGAGCCGGGTCAGTTTCAATCGCGGCTCGTGTTCAGACCCGCATGGGCATCAGGACATACAGCGCCGAAGGCGATGCCGTGTCACGAACGATGGTGGGCGCAGAGCTGTCGGAAAATGCGAATTCCACTTCCACGTCGATCTGGTCGGTAATGTCAGTGAGGTAACGCGCCTGAAAGCCGATCTCGATCGGAGCGGCATCGTAGGAGACGGCGTTTTCGTCCAGCTCCTCATGAGCCACGCCCTGATCGGGGCTGGTGGCGGAGAGGTTTAGCATATTCTGCGTGACAGACAGCTTGACCGGGCGCGAGCGTTCCTGGCTGATGGCCGCAACGCGGCCGACAGCCGCTGCGAAATCACGCTTGCCGACACGTAGGATACGATCATTGCCCTTCGGGATGACGCGCTCATATTCCGGGAAAGTTCCGTCAATCAGCTTGGAGGTCAGAAGGACGGGGCCAGCCTGGAACTGGATCCGCGTGTCAGACAGGGAGACTTCCAGATCAGCCGCCCCTTCGTCCAGAAGCTTGCGGAGTTCGTTGACGGTCTTGCGGGGAATGATGACGCCGGGCATGCCGCGAGCACCTTCGGGCAGGTCCGTTTCAACGCGTGCCAGACGGTGACCGTCCGTGGCGACGGCTCGCAGCATCGGAGTGGCCCCGTTTTCTGCAACATGCAGATAGATGCCGTTCAGGTAGTAGCGCGTTTCTTCGTTTGAAATGGCGAATTTGGTGCGGTCGATCAGACCGCGAAGCGTTGCTGCGGGCAGCGAGAAACGGTGCGGCAGATCTCCGGCGACCATGGCCGGGAAATCATCGACCGGCAGAATGTTCAGGCTGGTGGCATAACGGCCCGCACGCAGGGCCAGCGGTGCTTCGCTGTCCTGATGATCGAACTCAAGTGCGACACTATCCGGCAGTTTGCGGACGATTTCGAAAAGTACCGCGGCAGGCACGGTGGTGGAGCCAGAGCGCTCGCCCGTGGCGGGAACGTCTTCGACGACGGCGATTTCCATATCCGTGGCTGTGAGGCGCAAAACCTCGTTCTCAAAGCTCATCAGAACGTTGGCCAGAATGGGAATGGTATTCCGCTTTTCCGCAACGCCATGAATATGCGCCAGAGCCCGTTGCAGCAGGGTACGGTCAACCTTGAATTTCATTCCGGGCCTCAGGAAGATCTTGAATTAATTGAGAGAACCTAGCAGACCCCCGCCCCTCGGGAAAGAGAGGGATCGGGGGCTGGCAGAGGTCAGCCTTCGAGCATCCGGCGCAGCAGTTCCACGTCCTCGGCAAAGGACGCGTCCTGATCCATCAACTCGGTCACGCGGTTGACGGCATGCATGACCGTCGTGTGGTCGCGGTTGCCGAATTTACGTCCGATTTCTGGAAGCGAGCGGCTCGTCAACTGTTTGGCCAGATACATGGCGACCTGACGCGGGCGAGCGACGGCGCGCGCGCGTCGGGCAGAGGACATGTCCGTCAGGCGGATATTCCAGTGCTCGGAAACCTTGCGCTGGATTTCTTCGATCGTGACGCGGCGATCGTGGGCCTTCAGCATGTCCTTGAGAACATCCTGCGTCGTATCGAGCGTAACCGGACGGCCAACGAGATCTGCATGCGCGATCAGGCGATTGAGCGCCCCTTCAAGTTCACGAACATTGGTCGTGATCTTGTGCGCGAGATATTCCAGAACCTTGGACGGAACATGCGTCCCCGAGGCCTTGGCCTTGGCTTCCAGAATGGAAATACGCAGCTCGAAGGTCGTAGCGTGGATATCCGCGACCATCCCGCAGCCCAGGCGGGTCCGCAGGCGGTCTTCAAGACCCGAAAGGTCGGACGGGCTCTTGTCCGCACTGACGATGATCTGGCGGCCTGCATCCACGAGAGCATTGAACGTGTGGAAGAATTCTTCCTGCGTGTTGTCCTTGCCGATCAGGAACTGAAGATCGTCAATCATCAGCACGTCAACGGATCGGAGCTGTTCCTTGAACTCCATCGTGGACTGCGAACGGATTGCCGCGATGAAGCGGTACATGAACTTTTCCGCAGACATATAGGCCACGGAGACCTTGCCGGTGCGGGTCAGTTCTGTACCGATAGCGTGCATTAAATGCGTCTTACCGAGGCCTACGCCGCCATACAGAAACAGCGGGTTGAAACCGGGGCTTGAAGGCTTCTCGGCCACGCGGCGTGCGCAGGCATAGGCAAATTCGTTCGGCTTGCCGACGATGAAGGTGTCGAACGTGAAGCGCGGATCAAGCGGTACGGCCAGATCGCTGCGGCTCTCGGACACAACGCTTTGCGGCGTACTGTCGCTGGAGGGGCCGGTTGCGTCCTCTGTATCTTCAGCATCGTCCGCGGGGACCTCGGGCAGCCCCCGCTTGACCTGGAGCTCCACGCCCTTGATGTCTTCGCGTTCAGTACGCCAGAGCGTCTGAAGGCGCTCTTCATACTGGCTGCGAACCCAGTCGCGCAGGAATCGCGTGGGCAGATAGAGTGTCAGTTCATCTTCGTCGAGTGGCCCCAGAACGATCTGCCGGAGCCATGTCCGGTATTCGACCTCGCCAACCTCACTCTTCAGTTTCTCACGAACGCGGACCCAGGCGGTCTCAAGCGATGTCGTCGAACCGGGGGCGGAGGCGCTGGCGTCCAGATACTGAGCGTTTTCCACCATTGTACCCCCTTTCATGTCCAGTCCCGCAGCAGGCGGGCATCAGTTGTGGTTCCCTGCGCGCAGGGCGGTTGTGCTCTCGACAGAAAACCTGCAGCAGAAACGCAGGAGAATTTCCGGAGAGCCGGGCATCCGATACTTTTTTGTCGAACGCTCAGGATAGGCGTCCGTTCTGCCCGAAGCAAGCTGGAACACGAAGGGTTCAGCGGGATGTCATGAGGGTGTTCCCCATAAGCAACCCAAAGTCAGACGCTCGGGGAAAGTTCTGGGATGCAGTCAAAAAAGAACGCGCTCCCGGAGGGGAGCGCGTTCTTCAGTTCCGACCCGAAGGTGAAGCTCAGGCGGTTGCCAGAGCCTTCACGCGGGCGGACAGACGGGACAGCTTGCGGCTGATCGTGTTCTTTGCGATCACGCCCTTGCCTGCTGCGCGCTGCATTTCCGGCTGTGCAACCTTGAAGGCTTCCGCAGCAGCGGATTTGTCGCCGGACTGGATGGCGAGTTCGACCTTCTTGATGAACGTACGCATGCGGGACATGCGGGCAACGTTGCGCTCACGGCGACGTTCATTCTGACGGATGCGCTTGCGGGCAGAAGCTGTGTTTGCCATGGATCTTTCGGTTCACTTTGCGTTTTGGTCGCGTAAATGGTTGGCGCCCTCTACTCCCCCCGGACGGGTCCCGTCAAGCGTTTTGCACATTTTACACAGGATGGGGGCATCTTTCCGCGCCCACTCATTTCTGACAGGTCGCGCAGAAGAACGTCGAACGGCCCGCCTGCGTGATGCGCCGGATCGGACTGGATTCTCCACAATTGGGGCATGGAGCCCCTTCCCGCCCATAGACGAGGTGCAGGTCCTGAAATCCGCCTTTGGTGCCGTCAGCCTGCACGTAGTCGCGCAGGGACGACCCTCCGGAGGCGATGGCCTGTTCCAGAATTTGCGGGATGGCCTCTGAAAGCGCTGCGGTCTCCGGAGCGGTCAGGGTACAGGCCTGCCGTTCAGGATGGATGCCGCAGCGGAACAGCGCCTCACACACATAGATGTTGCCAAGCCCGGCAATCAGTTTCTGGTCCAGCAGGGCGGATTTCACTGGTGTACGCCTGTTCCGGAACAGTGCCGTCAGTGCCTGTCCCGTCATCGTGGGAGAAAGAGGCTCCATGCCCAGATGCGCGAGAAGGCGGTGATCGTCCTCGTCGGATGTCCGCACAATATCGACCATTCCGAAGCGCCGGGGATCGACAAGCCCTGCCCGCGCACCGCTGTCCGTCTCCAGAACCAGATGTTCGTGGGCTGGCGGAGTCGCATTCGTCCCTGCCCTGCCGATCGTGAGCCGGCCCGACATGCCCAGGTGCAGCAGCATGCTCCACCCGCCCTCAAGACGCATGAGAATATACTTCGCGCGCCTGCGGAAAGAGAGAACACGCCGGCCTTCCAGCTTCTCCCGCAGATCTGCGGGAAACGGCCATCGAAGGTCCGGGCGGTTGACGGAAACATGACTGATTCGATGCCCTTCAAAGACATCACGAAACCCGCGCATGACGGTTTCGACTTCTGGAAGCTCTGGCATGGCTGGCCTCAACGATATATCGGTTGCCTCATGACCGATAGCGCAGAACACAACGCCTCGCCCTTCCAGTCCTCCGCCCAGGCCGAGGACACCATTGATTTCGGCTACCGCAATGTCCCGCGTGGCCAGAAAAAGACGATGGTCCGGGAGGTGTTTGAGAGCGTCGCCGGGAAATACGACATCATGAATGACGTGATGTCGCTGGGAATTCACCGCGTCTGGAAGCGCATTTTTGTGGGCATGCTCAATCCGCGCCCCAATATGAAGCTGCTGGATCTGGCAGGCGGTACGGGCGACATCACATTTGGCTGGCTGCGTGCCGGGGGTGGTCCGGCCATCCTGTCCGACATCAATGCCGCCATGCTGTCCGTGGGTCGTGACCGCGCCATCAAGGCCGGGTTGATCGGCAAGATCGAGGTCTGTGTCGTAGACGCGGAAGCCATCCCCCTCCCCGACTGCTCCGTTGATCGCGTGACGATTGCCTTTGGCCTGCGCAACTGCACGGACAAATCGGCTGTCCTGCGCGAGGCACGTCGCGTTCTCAAACCGGGCGGACGCTTTTTCTGCCTCGAATTCTCGCAAGTCGAGATCGCGGCTCTCGCACCGATTTATGACCTGTGGTCCTTCCAGGTTCTGCCCAAGATGGGACAGATCATCGCCAAGGATTCCGAGAGCTACCAGTATCTCGCCGAGAGCATCCGCATGTTCCCCGATCAGGAAACGCTGGCTCAGATGATGCGCGATGCCGGTTTGGAGCAGGTCCAGTACCGCAATCTGTCCGGTGGTATTGCCGCCATCCATTCCGGCTGGCGCCTGTAAAACCATGCGCCGCGTCCTGCTGATCGTCTCGGGAGGGATTGCGGCGTTCCGGGCGCTCGAACTCGTGCGCCTGCTGCGGGCGGATGGCATTGCCGTCACGCCAGTCATGACCGAAGCTGCCAAGGCCTTCGTCACGCCGCTCAGTCTCGAGACACTGGCAGGCGAGCGTGTGCATGACGCGCTGTTCGAACCCACGCAGGAAAGCGAAATCGGCCATATTGCCCTGGCCCGGAGTGCTGATCTGGCGGTGGTCTGCCCCGCCACAGCCAACATCATGGCCCGCATGGCCCATGGGCTCGCGGATGATCTGCCGACTACATTGCTTCTCGCGACTACCTCTCCCATTCTGCTGGCCCCGGCCATGAATGTGCGGATGTGGGAGCATCCCGCCACACAGGCCAATCTGAAACTGCTTGAGGCGCGGGGTGTCTCCGTCATTGGTCCCGATGTGGGCAGCATGGCCTGTGGTGAAGTCGGCGCCGGACGTCTGAGCGAACCTCCGGTAATCCGCGATGCGATTCTGCGTCTTCTGACGCCCGATCATTCCCTTTCCGGGCGCCACATTCTGGTAACGGCGGGTCCGACGGTTGAGCCGCTCGATCCCGTGCGATTCCTGTCGAACCATTCCTCAGGCCGACAGGGCTATGCTATCGCAGCGGCTCTGGCGAAGCGGGGCGCGACCGTCACGCTGGTCAGCGGTCCGGTTTCGATTTCTGTTCCCAAGGGTGTACGCCACATCCCGGTCCAGACAGCGCGCGACATGCTGGCCGCCTGTGAAGCCGCTTTGCCAGCCGATGCCGCAATCTGCACAGCGGCCGTCAGCGACTGGCGCGCAAAAGACCTCGCCCCCGGCAAGATCAAGAAAACCGGCGATGGGCCGCCTACGCTCGAGTTGGTGGAAAACCCGGACATTCTGGCAACCCTCTGCCATGCGCCTCAACGTCCGCGCCTCGTCGTGGGCTTTGCGGCCGAGACGGACGATGTGCTGCAAAATGCGCAGGCCAAGCGTCTGCGTAAGGGATGCGACTGGCTGGTCGCCAATGATGTCCGACACGGCGTGTTCGGTGCCATGCGCAATACCGTCAGCCTGATTGACGACCACGGCCTTCAGAACTGGCCGGAAATGGACAAGACGGACGTTGCGGAACAGCTCGGTCAGCGTATTGCAGCGTTCTTTGTCAATCCGCCTTCATAGGGCGCGCAATCCGGGGTAAGACAGAGGCCATGACAACAGACCTGATTGATGTGCGCATCACGCGCCTGCCTCATTCCGAGGGGCTTCCCCTCCCTGCCTACGCCACAGCCGGTGCCGCGGGTTTCGACTTCCTGGCCGCAGTGGATGCGCCCATGACGATCGCTCCGGGCGAGCGCGTTCTCGTTCCAACGGGCCTGTGTATCGCTCTGCCCGCGGCTTATGAGCTTCAGGTCCGTCCGCGCTCGGGTCTTGCACTTAAGCACGGCATCACCCTGCCCAATTCGCCCGGCACTATCGACGAAGACTATCGTGGCGAGCTTCGCATCATCGTCATGAACGCGGGGACCGAACCCTTTACGATTGAGCGTGGCACCCGGATCGCGCAGGGCGTTCTGGCCCCGGTTTCGCGCCTGCGCTGGTCGGAAGTCGAGACGCTGGACGAGACGGTTCGTGGCCACAGCGGTTTTGGCAGCACCGGTCACTGATTCCTCAACGACCTCAGAATTTTTCCTGGCATGCAGAAAACACTTGAGACTTCCAGAGGTCTCTTTTTAACCTCTGGTTTCCATCAGGAACGGGGACAGCACTCACCATGACGGGCAGCCCGATGGCCATGCCCTTGCGGATCATGCATCGCTGGCGCCAGCGCATGAGTGGCGTTGAACTCTCGATCCTGTTCTGTGTAACCGCAGTCGCGCTTCTTGTCGTCCGGCATTCTCCGGCCGTGCCTGTCGTGACGGGAGCGTTACCGGGTGTCTCTGTGGGACTCTGGGTCATCGCAGCCCTGACCCTGCTGCATGTTGCGCTGTCGCTCATGACCGTCGTGGCGGCGTCCCTGCTCGTGGCAGGAGGCGCATGCCAGTGGCCGCGTTTCAGGGCCTTCCTGATCCCGGCCCTCTCGGTTGCTCGCGCTGTCCCCGGCCTTGGCCTGATCGGGATCTGTGCGGCTGTTTTTCCTGCTTCTGTGACCATCGTTCTGGTTGCGGCCTCCAGCATGATCTGGCGGATCGTAACAGCAGTTCTGGATGCGGAAGATACCCTTTCGCCTGCGCTTGACGAAGTGGCGACTGGCCTGCGGATGACGGGATGGCAGCGTTTCTGGCGCTTGCAGATTCCCGTCGCAGTGCCGCTGACAACCTTCAGGGCCATGCAGGCCATGCCGGCGTTCTGGGTGCGCCTGCTGGCTGCGGAAGGTCTGATGATGCTGATGAGCCATCAGACGAACGAAGGATGTGGTGCAGCGGTCCTGCACGCCATGCTAGATCACCATCCGCTCAGGATCGTTAAAATATCGCTCGTCATTCTTCTGCTAATTCTTCTTGTCGATCAGGCTGTCATGCGCCCGGTTCTTGGCTGGGCGCAGCGCTATCGACCGGAAGGCCCGATTGAGGAGCGCCCGCGTCCCCAGTCATGGCTTCTGACGATCTGGCGACGGACAAAGCCGATGCTCTGGCTCAGCGGAATGGTGGGGGAAGCTCTCACCTGGATCGGAAACTGGCGCATCGGCCGCCCTCGGAGCATTCTTCCCGAACAGGACAGCGGCGCTTCCCCGGAACTCCCCAAGGCGCTCCTGCCCGGCATTTCGCTGCTTCTGCTCATTTATGCGGTCTACCATGCCGGTCTTCTGCGGCTTGTTCCGTCGGATCTGGCCCAGAGCATCCTGACCCTGTCGCATGTGTGTGAAACGCTGGTTCTGTGTCTTCTGGTCTGGGTGCCGCTGGGCCTGCTGATCAGCGAACGCAAACCCGCCTTACGGAATCTGTGCCGGAGTGCCGTGGCGGCCTGCGGTCTTTTCCCCGCCGTGCTTCTCTATCCCCTGTGCCGGGAACTGGGGCTCAACTCCGCAGTCGTGCTCCTTTTTCTGGGCGCGCATTGGCTGGTCGGGATCGTCGTGCTGGATGCGGCAAAGGCCATCCCCTCAGGTCTGCGACAAGTCGCCACCGGCCTGAGGCTGCGCGGCTTTCTGCTGTGGCGCAGGCTGCTTCTGCCCGCCATCGCCCCAGAACTTTGCGGCGGTCTGCTGACCGCGGTCGTTCCGGTCTGGAATGCCGTAATGGTGGCGGAGGCTTTCGTGCCATCCGACAGCGGGCTCGGTGCTACGCTGCTTTCCGAAGTGCTCGGCGGTGCCGTGGGCGCGCAGATCCTTGCACTGATGCTGCTGACGCTTTTGTCCATGCTGCTGGATCGTCTGGTCCTGCAACCCCTCGCCGTGAACGCGGCCCAGAAATATACCATCTGAACCTCAGGCTGAAATCCACAGATCCATGAAATCCCTCCTGTCCCTTCGCGAATGTCGCCAGACCTATCTCAAGGAGAGCAGCACGGATCTGGTCGTCCTTGATCACATCAGCTTTGATGTGAGAACGGGAGAAATCCTTGGCCTTCTTGGGCGCTCGGGTTCCGGAAAATCCTCCCTGCTGCGGATCATGGCCGGGCTGACGCCGCCAGTGTCGGGAGAGGTGCTCTGGCAGGGCACGCCAGTGACAGGCCCGCTGGATGGCGTGGCGACCGTCTTTCAGTCCGGCGCACTGTTCCCCTGGCTGACACTGAGACAGAACGTGGCTCTGGGTCTGGAAATGCGCCGTCTGCCCCGTGCCGAGCGCGAGTCCATGACGGACGCCGCCATCGCGGTCATGGGGCTTGAGGGCTACGAAAACGCCTATCCAAAGGAGCTCTCAGACGCCCTCAGTCAGCGTGTCTCCTTTGCCCGTGCGCTGGCCCTTCAGCCCTCGCTGCTGCTGCTGGACGAGCCGTTTTCTGCGCTGGACATGCTGAGTGCGGAAAACCTGCGGACCGACCTGATCGAACTGTGGGACGAAAAGCGCCTGCCGCTCAAGGCCATGCTTCTGGCCACGCACGGGATTGAGGAGGCAGTTCTGATGTGTGACCGGATCCTCATTTTCTCGTCCAGCCCCGGGCGCGTGACACATGAAATCGCGGTGCCCTTTCCCCATCCGCGCAATCGCGAGGACGAGGATTTCCGCCGTTTCGTGGACCAGATCTATACGCTTATGACACGCCGTGCCCCGATCGTGTCCGAAGCCGACCCCGTCCAGCAGGCCTCTGCCTCTGGCATGACCCTCCCGCCATTTTCCATCGTGCTCCCCGATCTCGCGGTCGAGGTTCTGGTCGGGTTGATGGAAGTTCTGCAAAGTGAACCGCTGTCAGGCCGTGCGGATCTGCCCGAACTGGCGCAGCGCCTTCAGATGACGCTCGATGACCTGTTGCCGCTCGGAGAATCGCTCCAGCTTCTGGATCTGGCGGAACTGGAAGACGGCGATATTTTGCTCACGCCCGATGGCCAGGCGTTCGTCGAAGGCGATTCCGACACCCGCAAGGACCTGATGCGGACGGCATTGCTGCATCACCTGCCCCTGCTCCGCTCCATCCGCGGCACGCTGGACGAGCGTTCGAGCCATGTCGTTGATGCCGCACGCTTCCGTAAGGCGATGGAAGAGAGTATGTCGCCCGATTACGCACGCCAGACCCTCACCACAGCGATTGGCTGGGCCCGTTACGCCGAACTCTTCGACTATGACGAAGAGTCCGACCGCTTCCATCTGGAGAACGAGGAGTAAGCTCCACCCTCAGGCGCAGCAGACGCGTTTGTCCGCAATTGCCTGCGTGAAGGCTTTCCAGTCCTTTTCGCTCTGATCGGCGTAGTGAACCGCGAAATCGGCAATGGCGCGGGCGAAGGAATGACCCTTCCCCAGATAGCCGGCCAGCAGCGGAAGATCAGCGGAACGACCATGCGACCGCCCAAGCGTGCGTCCACACAACGCCGCGTATTCAGGCAGAAGACCGTTTTCGATTTTTTCGCCGATCATGGCCAGCCGCACGTCTTTGGTCTGACGGACATAAAAATCCCGCCCGCCACCCGCCTTACGGCCGGTCTGCGCCGTCGTGCGCTTGCCGCTGGTATGGGTCCAGCCCAGAAACGTGTCCGAACTGGCCTGCATGATGCGTTGCCCCGTCACGACGCGTTCGCCATGATTGGTCATGTCCACGGCACCCTGAAAAGGTTCGAGCACAGATGTCTGGGCTTCCTTGATCTGAAGGATCAGCGGCTCGTGATCGGCTGTCGTGAATAGTCCGAGCGCACAGAACGTCCCGACGCTGCCAATTCCCACGACCTTGAACAGGACATCCTGCAGCGCATAGCGTTCCAGCACGATCCTGCGCTCGGGCGGCATGTCGCCGACATAGCGGGCGAAGGCCCCACGGACGATATCGTTATGCTGCGGCAGGCGCGTGACGAAAGGCGGATGTTCTTTCAGGCGCACCGAAGATTTGGGATCGATCATTCCGAAATGACCGGAAATTGCCCCCAGTTCGGACTGGATTTTCTCCATCATGCCCGTCCGCGTCGTGTCGTCCTTGATGCCGTCTATGACCGCACGCAGATCAATCCGCACGTTCCAGGCCTGAAGCGGCGGCAGTTCCGACAGACGGGCAATTTCCTCGACATAATGTCGGACCGCGGAAACCGCCAGGCGACGACAGTGCTTTTCAGGCAGAGACGCTTCGCGTCCGGCCAGCACAAGGCTGGTTGCCAGACGTTTGAGATCCCATTCGAATGTCGCGGGTGCCGTTTCGTCGAAATCATTGATATCGAAAACCGGCAGCCCTTCCGGAGATGGATAGCACCCGAAATTATCCAGATGGCAGTCCCCACAGGATTGGACGCGTATCCTGGTCGCAGGCGTAAAAGACAGGTCCGAGGCCATGACCGCCGCCGACCCGCGCAGGAATGCAAAGGGCGAGGCTTTCATGCGCTGATGGCGGATGGGAAGCAGGTCCGCAATCCGGCTCTTCCCCTGCTCCAGCAGAATTCCAATCGGATCAGGCCGTTTGGCTGGAGCCGTCCAGAGAGCGTGGCTGCTACGCTTGACGGTTTTGCGCAGTGCGACGCCCGCTGCGTAACGGGCCTGACGGGTGCGGAGCGTGGGAAAGACGGGTGCTTTTGTCATGGTTTGTCACGTTATCCGAAAAACGCTCTCTGACAAAGCACCCTGCGCTTTTCAGTCAGGCTGTTTGAGACGATCCCGATAGAGCTTGCGCGCCTTGGCAACCTTGGGAGCTACAACGGCCGCACAATAGGCCGTTTGCGGGTTGCGGGCGAAATAATCGTGATGCTTTTCTTCGGCTGGCCAGAAATGGGCCACGCCTTCAATGGACGTGACGATCGGCTCCGGCCAGAGGCCTTCCGCCGTAATTTCTTCCAGAACCTTGCTGGCTGTCTCCTGCTGGTCGTCATCTCCGAAAATGACGGATCTGTACTGCGTCCCGATATCGTTGCCCTGGCGGTTGAGCTGTGTGGGGTCGTGCGTCGTGAAAAATACGCGCAGTACGTCCTCCAGCCCGATCTCGGCCGGATCGAACACGACTTTCACAACTTCGGCATGGCCCGTCCGACCTGTGCAGACGGCTTCGTAGCTGGGGTGATCGACGCTGCCGCCAGCGTAACCCGGCTCAGCCGAGACAATGCCGCGCAGACCTGCAAAGACAGCCTCGACGCACCAGAAGCAGCCTGCGCCAAGGAGAATGGAGGACAGGTTGGAAGACGGGGTCGTCATGATGATGCTCCATTAAAAGGACAGCCTCCCCATATGGGGAGGCTGAACCTGTCTGACGAGTTTCAGGCTGGATTTTATGGGGCTGCCGTGACGATCGGGAGCCACACGGCGCTGGCATGGTCGCCACCCCGATGGATAGTCTGCGTGGCCGAATGGTAATCCGGTGCCTTGGCGTCGAAGATATTCGGCACGAAGGTCTGCGGATTGCGGTCATAGAGCGGAAACCAGCTCGACTGGATCTGGATCATGATCCGGTGTCCCTTGAGGAACACATGGTTCATGGCCGGAAGCGTGAAGTGGTATTCCTGTACCTGCCCAGCCGGAATAGCGGACGGATGGGCAAAATTCTGCCGGTAACGGCCCCGGAAAATATCCATGGACATCGGCAGTTCATAGCCGCCCATTTTGGGATTGTCCGGCGTGTGCCCCGGCTGCACGTCGATGATTTTCACAACCCAGTCCGCATCCGTCCCGGTGGTCGTGGCGAACAGATCCGCCGTCGGTACGCCAGACACCCGAACCGGCGCATCGAGAACGGGGGTCTCGTAGGTCAGGACATCCGGACGGCTTTCGGCGAAACGCTGATCCGACACCAGCCAGGGCTTCCAGCGCGGATCTCCGTCCATCATGTAAGGACGCTCGACAAACGGCACCGGATGCGCCGGATCAGCCACATAGCTGTCCGTTCCGGGCAAGGTCCGCTTGAACGCGAGGCCGTGATCCGGCTGGAGGTACAGGCGCTCGCCCTTCTGCATGCAGGACGTTCCGCAGTCGCTCAGCCAGTTGCGGAAGTGATCCCAGCGGTTCTCGCCGGTATTGTAAATGATGGCTTCATCCAGATGCGGATCCGGCGCGTTCTTCAGATAGTGGTCAAAGAACGGGCGCATGACATTGGCGCGATACCACAGCGCGGTATCGCCATTGAAATGCAGTGGACCAAGCGTGGAGCCATCATAGTTCACACCGCTATGGCGCCACGGCCCCATGACGAGGATGTTCGGAACCTGCGTATGGTGCGCCTTGAGGTTCATCCAGGAATGGATCGCCCCCCACATGTCTTCCTGGTCCCACAGCCCCTGTTCCCAGATGGTCGGAACCTTGAGCGGCTTTTTTACGATCAGCTGATCCAGCGCCTGATCCTGCCAGAAGGCGTCGTAGGCCGGATGCGCTTTCGTACGGCGCCACCAGGGGAACTGGTCCAGCCCGGCTTTCGTCGCGAAATTGCCGGTGGAAACATCCGCAAGGAACGTCGTGTAGTCGTCCTCATCAGGACGGTCGAGAGAGACGCCGGAACCCGCCGCCGCCATCTGTCCGGCAAAATAGTCCAGACTGGGCTGGCGGAATGCGCCGTAATGGAACCAGTCATCGCCCATCCAGCCATCAACCATCGGGCTTTCCGGAGACGCGACCTTCAGGGCCGGATGGGGGTCCAGCAGCGCCATGACGACCGTCCAGCCCTCATAGGACGATCCAGTCATGCCGACGCGGCCATTTCCCTGCGGTACGTTCTTGACCAGCCAGTCGACCGTATCCCAGGCGTCGGTCGTATCATCCGTCTTCGTCGGGTTCAGCGGACCGATCGGGGGGCGCGTCATTACGTAATCCCCCTGTGAGCCGTATTTGCCGCGGATGTCCTGAAAAACGCGGATATAGCCCCCGTCCACGAACACGTCGTCTCCCTGCGGCAGGAGCGCACGCATGGTTTTCGCATCGGCATCGCGGCTGGCGCGCTTGCTGGCATTGTAGGGCGTGCGCGTCAGCAGCATCGGCGCGTTTTTGGCATCTTTGGGAATGACGATGACGGTATGGAGCTTGATACCGTCGCGCATCGGAATCATGACGTCGCGCTTGATGTAGTCGCGCTCGACCGGTGGCATGCTGACATGCGCAGGGATGTCGCTGCCGGTCTGGATCATGTCGGGCGTGACCGGCAGGCTGGGAACGGGTTCGGCGGCTTGCGCTGCACACAGGCAGGTTACGGCCAGAGCTGTGCCGAGGCTCAGAAAATGACGTCTCACGAAGGGCTCCTGATCTTTGTCCCGAGTTTGGACCGGAGGGAGACATCCGGGCAAGAGGAGCAGGCTCCGGTTTTCATATCTTTCCTGCACTGGCTTCTGCGCGTCTGATTCGCTATGGATCAGGGCCTTCTTCCGTCATGAAAGTCTGTTCCATGCCTGCCTATCGCTCCCGCACCACCACTCACGGCCGCAACATGGCTGGCGCCCGTGCGCTCTGGCGGGCGACGGGTATGAAGGATGGCGATTTCGGCAAACCCATTATCGCCATTGCCAATTCCTTCACGCAGTTCGTCCCGGGCCATGTCCATCTGAAGGACATGGGTAGTCTGGTGGCGTCCGCGATCGAGGAAGTCGGCGGAATTGCCAAGGAATTCAACACGATTGCAGTCGATGACGGCATCGCGATGGGCCATGGCGGCATGCTGTATTCCCTGCCATCGCGGGAGCTGATCGCGGATTCCGTGGAATATATGGTCAATGCGCACTGCGCTGACGCCATCGTCTGCATCAGCAATTGCGACAAGATCACGCCGGGCATGCTGATGGCGTCCATGCGCCTGAACATCCCCGTCGTGTTCGTCTCCGGCGGCCCGATGGAGGCCGGTAAAATCAACGGCCCCGGTGTGACGCGCAAGCTGGACCTGATTGACTCCATGGTCGCGGCCGCCAATCCTGACGTGTCCGACAGCGAGTCCGAACAGATCGAACGCTCCGCCTGCCCGACCTGCGGCTCGTGCTCGGGTATGTTCACGGCCAATTCCATGAACTGCCTGACCGAGGCGCTGGGCCTGTCCCTGCCCGGCAACGGTTCGCTGCTGGCCACACACAGCGACCGCCGCGAACTGTTTCTGAACGCTGGCCGTCTGGTCGTGGAACTCGCACGCCGCTGGTACGAACAGGACGACGCCTCCGCCCTGCCCCGCAGCATAGCAACCCGCGCGGCCTTCGAGAACGCCATGACGCTCGACATCGCCATGGGTGGCTCGACCAATACGGTCCTGCATCTTCTGGCCGCCGCCCGCGAAGGTGACGTCGATTTCCACATGCACGACATTGACCGCCTCTCGCGTGGCGTCCCCAATCTGTGCAAAGTGGCCCCGGCCAAGAATGATGTGCACATGGAAGACGTCCATCGCGCAGGCGGCATCCCGGCCATTCTGGGTGAACTGAACCGCGCAGGCCTGATTCACACGGATGTTCCCACTGTTCACGCGCCCACACTCGGCGATGCACTGAAGAAATGGGACATCCTGAACGGGGATGAGGAAGCCGCCCATATGTTCAAGGCCGCGCCAGGCAACGTCCGCACGGTCCACGCTTTCTCGCAGTCCAGCCGCTATCATGAACTGGATCAGGACCGTGAAGCCGGCGTGTTGCGCGACAAGGCCCATGCCTTCTCGCAGGATGGCGGACTGGCCGTGCTGTACGGCAACCTCGCCGAAGATGGAGCCATCGTCAAAACGGCTGGTGTCGAAGCCAGCATCCTGACCTTCACGGGAACGGCGCGCGTATTCGAGAGCCAGGATGACGCCGTGGCGGCGATCCTTGGTAACCACATCGTGGCCGGAGACGTCGTAGTCATCCGCTACGAAGGCCCCAAGGGTGGCCCCGGCATGCAGGAAATGCTGTATCCGACGAGCTATCTGAAATCGAAGGGTCTGGGCAAGGTTTGCGCCCTCATCACGGATGGCCGCTTCTCAGGCGGAAGCTCGGGTCTTTCTATCGGTCACATGTCTCCCGAAGCTGCCGAAGGCGGCCTGATCGGACTGGTCGAGGACGGCGATCGTATCGAGATCGACATCCCCAGGCGCGGCCTGCATCTCGCCGTTTCGGATGCCGACATCGCCGATCGGCGGGAGCGGATGAATGCGCGTGGCGTAGATGCGTGGAAGCCCAACCGGGAGCGCGTGGTCTCGAAAGCCCTTCAGGCCTATGCCGCCATGACCACGAGTGCAGCCCATGGCGCCGTCCGCGACCTGTCACAGATCATCGTGAAGACGCGGACCTGATTGCACTCTCGACGGCGTCCTGCAATTCGGCGGACGCCAGCATTTTGGCGGAAGCATGTCCCGTTGCCGGAACAAGGGTAATCGTCCAGCCAAACGGAACATTGAGCTTGTCGGCCTGCTCCCGGGCCTGCGCATAGGCCCACTGTCCCCGTTCAAGACGGTTGCGCCCCTGTTCCGTCGCGGCGGCCAGATGTTCCGTCGCCGAAGAGGTTTCCGTATCTTCCGCGCCCAGAATGACGGCAATATTGCTTGAAAGATAGCGCCGGAGGTCCGGCAGGCTGGCCGCTTCGGGCCAGTTGCGGAAGCCGTAAGGAACGGCCGTATTCGTCTCCGGTTCGACATAGGTAGAGGGGTTCATGATGATCGTCATGACCTCTTCTCCCGGAGCATAAGCTGCAACCCGTTCCAGATACTGGGCTCCTGCAGAATGCCCTACCAGAATGATCGGCACGTGCGGCTCATCGGAAACGTTGCGGGCCCACTGTTCCAGCGGCCTCATATACAGGGCGGCAGGAACCATGCTCTGTGCCGAGGCTGGAAACCCCCCGCGCTGATACTGCTGGACGGGAAAACGGGATATGGAAAAATAAGGCGCAAACACCAGACTGCATTCATGTCTGGCCAGCGGAATGGCGTCGTCACGATATGTCGCGCTGTTCCGCTCTTTTCCTGCCAGAACGATCAGGATGGCCCGGATCTGGCAGGACGCAGGCCGAAAGACCGAAACATCGAGATGCTCGCCCGCTATGACGGCATTCTCAAGGCTTCGGCCTTCCGGGAGTGCCCGGGCTGCCGCCGTTCCTGCCATGACAGCAAGAATGACGGCGCCAAGGCAGGCAGAGGTTTTTAAGTCAGGCAAGACGCCCCAGAGCCGCCTTGAGACGTGCCAGATCGCTCTGAAAGGATGCCAGACGCTCCCGGTTCTCTTCCACCACTTCCGGCTTGGCGCGGGCAACGAAATCCGCGTTATCCAGCTTGCGCGTCACTTTAAGGATCTCGCCTTCGATCCGCGCAGCTTCCTTGGCAAGACGGGCCCGCTCCGCATCAAGATCAATCAGTCCTTCAAGCGGGATGAAAACGGTCGCCTCATCAAGCACGATCTGTGCGGCGTTACGGGGCGCATTGTCACCCACCACGCCAACCTCGGACACACGTGCCATCCGTCCAATGGCCTCAGCCCAGGTCTGGGCGCGAGCCAGATTTTCCGCAGTCGCATCGCGCAGCAGAAGCGGCGCTTTCTGCGAAGGCGGGATGTTCATTTCCGAGCGCACGGTCCGGACATCACTGATTAGACGAATGACCCAGTTCAGCTCTGAACGGGCCGCGTCTGCCTGATCAACATTCACCCGTTCCGGCCAGCGGCTGTCTTCAAAAGCCCCCGCATAGCCCAGTTCTTTCCACAGCGTGGCCGTCACAAACGGAATAACCGGCTGCATCAGCCGCAGGATCAGCCCCAGAACATGCGCGCTGACAGCCCGCAATTCGAGGGTTTCCTCGTTCTCAGCCGCAAAGACGGGCTTCGAGAACTCCACGAACCAGTCACAGAACCGGCTCCAGACGAAACGGTAGCAGCAGTTGGCATATTCATCGAAACGATACGCCGAAAGAGCGCGTCCAGCTTCCGCCACCGCGTCATTTGCTTCCGTCAGGATCCAGCGCCCAAGCGCAGTTTTGACGCTTGCCGGATCAAAGCCTTCTGTCGGCTTCGCCCCGTTCATTTCAAGAAAACGCGCCGCATTCCAGAGTTTTGTAATGAACGCGCGATGTTCTTCGACGCGCTTGCGCCCGAGCTTGATATCCCGCCCCGGCCCCGTTCCTGCACAGATCGCAAGACGCGTGGCATCTGCCCCGAACTCGGCAACAAGGTCCAGCGGGTCCAGGCCATTGCCCTTGGACTTGGACATTTTCTGCCCTTTTTCGTCCCGGACCAGCCCATGAATCAGGACAGTCCGGAACGGAACATCATCCATGAAGTGCAGCCCCATCATCATCATCCGGGCGACCCAGAAGAAAATGATGTCAAAGCCCGTGACGAGCACACTGGTCGGATAATAGCGGGCGAGTTCATCCGTCTTGTCCGGCCAGCCGAGCGTGGTGAATGGCCAGAGCGCGGAACTGAACCAGGTGTCCAGAACGTCTTCATCCTGTGAGAGCGTTATGCCTTCACCGGCCTGAGCCTGAGCCTCCTGCTCGTTTTCGGCAACATAGACCTTGCCGTCCGTCCCGTACCAGGCCGGAATGCGATGTCCCCACCAGAGCTGACGGCTGATGCACCAAGGCTGGATATCACGCATCCAGGCATGGAACGTATTTTCCCACTGGCGAGGTTCAAACGTGATTTTCCCGCTCTCAACCGCTTCAACCGCAGGGCCGGAGAGCGTTTTGGCATCGCAGTACCACTGGAGCGTCAGTCGTGGTTCAACGATGGCCCCGCCGCGTTCTGCATGCGGCACCTGAAGCTTGTGCGGCTCGATCTTTTCCAGCCATTCCAGACGCTCAAGCTCTGCGACGACCTGCTTGCGCCCCTCTTCACGGCTCAGGCCATTCAGGGTTTCGACGAATGCGACCGAAGCCAGCCCCTCAATATCCCGCAGCTCAGGACGTATTTCTTCGATCCACAGACAGGCGGTTTCATCGAGAACCGTGGGAGCCGGCAGATCGTGACGCTTGCCGACTTCAAAATCGTTGAAATCGTGGGCAGGCGTGATTTTGACGGCGCCTGTGCCTTTTTCCGGATCGGAATGGAGATCCGCGACAACAGGGATGCGTCGTCCTGTCAGCGGTAGGGTTACGCTCTTGCCGATCATGTCGGCGTAGCGTTCGTCCTCGGGATGGACAGCGACCGCGACGTCGCCGAGCATTGTTTCCGGACGTGTCGTGGCAACGGTGATGGTCCGGCCATCATCCAGCGGATAGCGGATGTACCACATGGACCCCTTGGTCTCGTGGTTTTCCACTTCCAGATCCGATATGGCTGAGCGGAATTTCGGATCCCAGTTGACCAGACGGCGGTCCCGATAAATCAGCCCTTCCTTGTAAAGGGTGACAAAAACCTTGCGGACCGCGCGGGACAGTCCATCGTCCATCGTGAAACGTTCACGTTCCCAGTCCGCTGACGCGCCGAGTTTGCGAAGCTGCTGGACGATGGTGCCACCGTACTCATGCTTCCAGTCCCAGACGCGTTCGAGAAAGCCTTCGCGTCCCAGAGCGGTTCTGCTGGTACCTTCCTTGTCCAGGGCACGTTCGACAACCATCTGCGTCGCAATGCCGGCATGGTCCGTTCCGGGTTGCCAGAGAACGTTGAACCCTTCCTGCCGTTTCCAGCGGATCAGCATGTCCTGAAGGACGAAGTTCAGCGAATGTCCGAGGTGAAGCGTTCCCGTGACATTCGGTGGGGGAAACATGATCGAAAAAGGCTCACCGGGTTTGTCGGGGTGAGCCCGGAAAGCGCCGCTTTTCTCCCACGCATCGTAGAGGGCGTTTTCATGGTCGGCGGGGACGAAGCTTTTTTCGAGCATGGTTATCCAGGACAGTCAGTACAGCAGGTGGAAGAATTCTCTTCCACCTCCCTTCTTACTCTCGTGGACGCAGACGAGCAATTTCTGCACGGACAAGAATTTCAACCAGTGACGGCAGATGGGCGTCCAGCCATGTCCGGACCATGCTGCGGACTTCGCTGCGAACCATGTCTTCGATCGTCAGGCCGCTTCCACGGCTGATGACGGTATCGGATGCCAGGGGCGTCGTGCCGCTGAATGCCGCATGCAACTCATCGAGAGAGCGCTCCGCCGCTGCGACGGTCTGGGCGTTCATAAGATCATTCCGGCTCTGCTCGGTTTCTGCGGAAGGTGCAGTTGTCCCGTCTCCTGTTGAAGGAGCGGCTTCCGGAGTGGATATGGTTGCTGCGGAGGGTGCAGGCGGGGCGACCATCATGGAACTGTCAAGGGTCAGTTCTTCTGCCTGATGTGGCATGCTCTGTGTCTCCTCGGTTGTCGCAGCCGGGGCGGGATCGTCGTGAAGAATACGCCTGATGGAACTCAGGACGTCCGTCATGTCTTCGCCGTCGTGATGTTCATGCTGGTTCAAATCAGAAGTGGTCATGGATGTCGGATATTCCGTTTTGCTTGAAATTAGCGACCGGGCTGGTTGATCGCGTAGTCGCTCATGCCCCAGAGCTTGTTCTTGACGGCGTTGTAATAGGCTTTTTCATCATAAAGCGGGACGCCCAGCTTGAGGTCCACTGCTGTCAGTCGTCCGATCGAGGCTGCAACAGAGTATGAAGATGTCACGAGGTTCGAAAGGTGCTGAACGAGCGTTCTCTGGGACTGTAGCAGGGTCTGCTGCTGCTGAAGAACCGCGAGCGTGGTACTCGTTCCGAGGAGGGCCTGCCGTTCGACGCCATCCAGTGCAATCACGTTTGCGGAAATCGCCATACGATCGCTGGAAATGGACTGTTTGTAGGCCACCATCTGCTGCCAGCTGGATGCTGCCTTCTGCAGCGCTGTTCTACGCTGTACATCGACTTCCCGATGGGCAGCCTGAGCATCCTGACGGGCGCCCCGGATGGAAGCATATTCCGATCCGCCCTGATAAAGAGGAACGGAAAATTCGATTTCGCCGAATTTGTTATCCTGAAGGGAATCGCCGTAAGCCTGATTGACAGAGCGCTGATAGTTCAGGCTTGCCGAAACCTTGGGCATGATCTGGGAGATCTGGACGGAAATGTTGTCTTTGCGCTGCGCTTCGGTGAAGAGTGCATTCACGACCTGAGGATTGTTCTGGACTGCGACGGCAACGGCTTCCTGTTCGCTGTGTACCGGCAGATTAAGCGGCTGGGGCGCTTCCAGATTGGGAGAAGCTGCGATCCCAACGACCTGAAGATACGTTGCCTGAGCACTCTGGAGCGTACCTTCGGCCTGCTGTCGTTCAGCCGTGGCGCTTGCAAGGGCGGCCTGCGCCTGTGCTACGTCGGTCCGGGTGATTTCACCAACGTGAAAACGTTCCTGGGTTGCCTCGACCTGCTGTTGCAGGACGTGCTCGTTGTTGATTGCGATCTGGAGTAGCTGTTCGTCTTCAATAAGGCCGACATAAGCGTTGACAACATCAGTGAAGACCTCCTGCTCCGTCTGGATCAGATGGGCACGTTCAGCCATGATCTGGTTTGTTGCGGCGTGAACGCTGGCGACGGTCTTCCCACCCTGATAGAGCGGCTGTGTAATGGTGACGCTTCCCATGTAACCAGGCGTCTGATAGCGTCGGGAACTTCCGAGATAGCCGCCGCTTGAAGCATAGTTCGTGCTTCCGTCATAGTAAGTAAGATTCATGCTCGTCTGAACAGTCGGACGCCAGCCTGCAAGTGCGGTAGGCACCTGCTCGTCGGTTGCCCGCAAATGCGCGCGTTCTTCACGAAGTGTCGGATTGGTCAGATATGCTGTTGAGAGAGCTTCCTGCAGCGTATGTGGAATGAAATTTGGTGAGCCACTGCCATCATATTTCTGGGCAAGAGCAGTTCCGCTCAGGAGAAGCGACAGTAGACCGAGCCCGAGCGGGGCCGTCAGTTTCGTCGCGCCATTGCACCCTGAAGTCATGAGATTTCCTGCTCTTGAAGTCTGCATCATATCACAACGTTATGTGAATGAGTTCTTAATAGCCTGTTCGAAGGCAGAAGAAAAATCCTTCTGCAGATCAATTATCGGTCTTGACCCTTCAGGCGCTAAGAGGGATATAGCGCCTGTCTCCATCGAGGTCCGGTGGCAGAATGGTGATGTAGCGGACTGCAAATCCGCGTATGTGGGTTCGATTCCCGCCCGGACCTCCAGAGACTTTCCCCAGAAATCCAGACAGTAGTTTTTTTACGGATGAGCTTCTGCGTATGCGGCGGCAGCTCCGAACAGGCCGGGCTGTGGGTGAGTGATGATCTTGACCGGCATTTCGGTCATCATGGTTTCGAAGCGTCCTTTTGCGACGAAGCGTTCGGCGAATCCGGAATGGCCGAGACTGTCTGCGAGGCGCAGGCCCAGTCCGCCGCCGATGACAACACCACGTGCGCCATGGGCCAGAGCGAGATCGCCGGAAACTGCGCCCAGGCTGAGACAGAATCGCTCCAGCGCGGCAACGGCCACGGTGTCTGAGCCGTCAAGCGCGTTTTGCCACAGCGTCCGGTTGTCACGCAGGGTGATGGGCCAGCCCTGCATTTCCGCAATGACTTCATACAGGTTGGTCAGTCCCGGGCCGGAGACGATGCGCTCGGCGGAAACGCGGCGGAAACGTAGACGCAGCGCACTGAGGATCTTGTCTTCCAGCTCGTCGAGGGGAGGATAATCCAGATGGCCGCCTTCGGTTTCCATTACGAAATACCGGTCGTTGCGGCGGAGAAGGCAGGCGGCTCCCAGACCCGTTCCCGGTCCGACGATAGTGATGGCGCCTTGGGTTGGGAGGTCGATGTCCGGTCCACACAGATGCTTCATGTAGGATGAATCAACCTGTGCCACGGCGTGGGCCACAGCGCCGAAGTCATTGACCAGCACAAAATTATCAAGGTGCAGGCGCGCGGGGAGCTGACTGGGCTGGATAATCCAGGGGTTGTTGGTCAGCTTGAGGATTTCTCCGCTGACCGGACAGGCTACCGCAATGCCGGCTTCGCGCGGCAGGTCACGGTTCAGGGACCGGCCGAATGTTTCCCATGCCAGCGCCAGACTGCCATGTTCCGCACATTTCAGTGTCGTGGCCTCACCCAGCGTGACGACCCTGCCATCCTCGATGGTCGCGATTGCAAAACGTGCGTGCGTTCCACCGATATCGACGGCGACGATTTCCCTCATGGCACCTCAAGTCCTCTGGCGATGCTGGCCGACGGCCTGCGCTTTTTCTATGCGCAGCAGTTGCCTACCGGTTCCTCCGCGTCAAGTTCCGGATGTGATGGAAGTCGTAATTCAGCGGACTGGGCGCTGCCGGACCTCCGCCGTCCGCAGCAGCCTGTGAACTATGGCGCGTGGCACGATCATTTCAAGAAAACGGGCGATGGCAAATGGCCATGGAAAAAGCAGATGCGCCCTTCCCTGCCCGATGGCACGTGCGATCATGCGGGCAGCATGCTTCGAGGATACGAGAAAAGGTCGCGCCCCTTCGAGCCGCTGACTCATCGGTGTGTCGACGTAACCCGGTGAAATTAGTGTGACAGACACATGGTTCGGGGTCATGGCGGCGTGCAGGGCCGTGCTGAAGCGTGCCAGACCTGCTTTTGAGCCGCTATAGGCCGTGGCAACCGGGAGATCGTGGAAGGCTGCAACTGAACCCACCAGCGCGATCCGGCCTTCTTTGCGGACGGCCATGCGTGAGGCCATTTCTGTGGCGAGGGTCGCAGGCGTTGTGAAATTGACAAGAGAGATGTCGCGGACCTGCTCGGCTGTTTCCGTCAGGGCGCCTTCAGGGCGGATATCGCCCAGTCCGGCGCCCAGAATCAGAATATCGATCTTTTGTGTATCGTCCGTTTTGCGCAGGGCGGCCAGGGCGTCGTCAGTCCGGCAGAGATCCAGGGACAGTGTCTCTGCCGAGGCTCCTTTGCGGACGACCTGTGCGGCAATGTCTTCAAGGCGTGCGGGATTGCGGCCCCAAAGCGTCAGATGCGTTCCCGGTCGGGCGTACTGGAGGGCCAGGGCGGCGCCGATACCGCTCGATCCTCCGGTAATGAGGACGTGAAACGGAGCGTTTGAAGAGGAAACAGAAGCATCTGACATGGGAAACCGCTTTATTCGTGGTCGGATCGGGACTGGAAGGGTATAGCCCTCCCATGCAACAAGATGCGACCCCGTGCCGTATTGGCACATCACCCCGCTGGACGGGATGTTTTTTTCGATCAGAGGTACACCTGCCATTATGACACTGCCCGACAGGACTGACATCCCTGCGCCGCATGATGATCTTGTGGTCCGGCCAGTAACGACGCGGGCTGATCTCAAACTGTTCACGACGCTACCCCGTCGCATTTATGCTGGAATGGCAGGTTTTGTCCCGCCTTTCGACATGGAACAGGATGACCTTCTGAATCCGAAAAAAGCGCCGATTTTTCGGCATGCAAGCATTCGCTACTTCCTGGCATGGCGTGGAAACACGGCTGTGGGGCGTATCGCGGCAATTGTGGATCATCGTGCCATCGAGCACTGGGGCATGAAAATCGGATGTTTCGGCGCACTGGACGCCGTTCCTGAAGGCAGTGTCGTCAGTGCGCTTCTGGAGACGGCCCGGAACTGGTTGCGTCTTCAGGGGATGCAGACGATGCGCGGCCCTGTCACGCTGAGCGGCAATGGCGAATCCGGCCTGATGATCGAAGGGCAGGATCAGCCTCTGATGGTTGCCATGCCCTGGCACCCGCGCCTGATGGGCAAGCTGGTCGAAGAGGCGGGCTATACGCCGGTTGAGGATCTGCTCAGCTACAAGCTCGATCTCGATGACCAGACGGAGTCGCGTTTCAAGGTTCCAGGCGATCTCAAGATTGGCGAAGGCCGACTCGGCTCGATTGCCATCAGGCGCCTGTCGAAGAAGCAGATCGCCGATCAGGGCGAAATCCTGCGCCAGCTTTACAATGATGCCTGGAGCGACAAGTTCAATTTCGTACCGCTTCAGGACTACGAAATGAAGGCCATGATCAAACAGCTTGGTCCGGTTCTTCGTCCTGAGCATTATGTCCAGATCGACCAGGATGGCGAACCTGTTGCCATGGCGCTGGTGGTTCCCAATCTTTACGACATTGCCGGCGATCTGGGAGGCTCTCCCTCTCCTCTGGGCTGGGTAAAGCTTGCGGCCCGTTTGACGACGCACCGCTTTCATTCGGCGCGTGTCATTCTGCTGGGTGTGACGCAGCGTTTGCGTGGCACCGTTCTGGGTGCGCTCCTGCCTTCGCTGGCAATTGCCGAACTGATGCGTCGCCGGAAGTCCCTGCCCTATTCCTGGGTGGAACTGGGCTGGATTCAGGCTTCCGATTCCAACATGCGTAATCTGGCTGAAAGCATCGTTCCCGAGCCATACAAGCGCTATCGGCTCTATGAACGACCAATCGACGATCCGGCCTGAAAGCCGGATTTTTACAGGGCGGCGTCAGAAATGCTGCCAGCCGCCCTGTTCGGGAACGATGTCCTGTCCTTCCGCGTCCAGAACCCTGACGCCACTGCCCGTCTGAACCTTGCCGATACGGTGGATCGGGATATGGGCGGTCTGGCACGCTGTCTGAAGTGCCTGTGACCGTTCGGGCGGGCATGTGATGAGCAACTCGTAATCGTCGCCGCCACACAGGCGCTGCATGAGCCATTCCTGTCCGAGCAGCACAGCCGCCTCCGACGCAGGCACGGTTTCCGATTTGAGAACAAGCTGGACGCCTGATTCCGCGGCGATATGGCCGCAATCCTGAATGAGACCGTCTGAGATATCCATTGCCGCGCTGACAATGCCGTGAAGCTTCAAGCCTGTTCTGGGCTGCGGCAGGTGGTATCGCCCGGTCAGAAAACCCGATGGGTCTTTCAGTTTGCCCTGAAGAACCAGCAGCCCCAGGGCCGCGTCGCCGATCGTTCCTGTGACCCAGATATCGTCGCCTGCCCTGGCTCCGTTGCGGCGAAGCGCCGTGTTCTGTCTGAGACGTCCGAATACGGTGGCGGACAGGACCAGTGGGCCGGAGATGGATGTGGTATCGCCGCCGATCAGATGCACGCCGTAGCGCCGCTGGTCTTCCGCGAGGCCGCGCGAGAAGGCGGAAAACCAGCTTTCGTCGTGTCGGCCTCCGCGCGGGACGGTCACGTTCAGCGTGTAGGCATGGGGTCGCGCGCCCATGGCCGCCAGATCGGACAGGTTGCACCGCAACAGCTTGCGACCGAGGGTCTCCGGTGGATCGTCAGGAAGGAAATGGACGTTTTCGACCATGGTGTCGGTCGAGATGGCAAATTCCTCGCCTTCGGGGCAGCGCATCAGCGCGCAATCATCCCGCAGGTCGAGGGCCTCTGCTCCGGCGAGAGGCCGGAAATGACGGGCAATGAAGCTGAACTCGCCTGATCCGGCGTTTTCGGAGTCCGATCTGCCCGTCATGGATCAGGTGTTGCCGTCATTACCGCTGCGGCTGAGGGTATCGAGGATCCCGTTGACCATCTTGGGCTCATCGCCGGAGAAGAAGCCGTGAGCGACGTCCAGATATTCGTTGATGATGATCCGGTCCGGCGTGTCGGTAGCGATCAGCTCGAAAACGGCGCCGCGCAGCAGCGCGCGCAGGACAGGGTCCAGACGCGGCAGCGGCCACTGTTCGGGCAAAACGCCGCTCAGCTTCGTGTCGATGTCGTCCTGCCGCCGGGTAACGCCGAGGACGATTTCCTGAAACAGTTTCAGGTCGGCATCGGGAATATGGCCGTCTTCGAACAGGGCGGTGGAACTGACGCGGCGATGGCGGATGAACTGGCTGATGACGGTTTCCGCCGTGTCGCCGGACTGTTCACACTGGAACAGCGCCTGAACGACTGCGACGCGGGCAATGGTCCGGCTGCGGCGCGTCGGGTTGGTGGCGTCGGTAACGGTCATGGTGTCTCCTGGGAGTCGTCGGGGGACGGTACGGCCGTATCCCCGGGAATGGGTTTCATGTCGGCGAGGATTTTCGAGAACGCCTCGACCTCGCGGAAGTCGCGGTAGACGCTGGTGAAGCGGACATAGGCCACACCATCCACTTCGCGCAATGCGTCCATCGCAAGCTGGCCGATGCGATGGGAAGAAATTTCGTGTTCCCCTGAAGCCTCAAGCTGGCGGACCAGCCCGTTGACCAGCTGTTCCTGACGTTCCTCGGGAACCGGACGCTTGCGCAGGGCGACGCGGATGGAGCGTGCCAGCTTGTCCCGGTCAAAAGGAACGCGTCTTCCGTCTGCCTTGGTGACGGAGAGTTCGCGGAGCTGGACCCGCTCGACGGTCGTAAAACGCTGTGTGCATGCCGAACAGACGCGTCGGCGCCGGATGGCAACGCCATCTTCCGTGGAGCGGCTATCCTTGACCTGGGTATCGTCATGTCCACAAAAAGGGCAACGCATTCGCGATCCTGAGAGTTCGGGCCTTGTCGGGGCCGGGTAAGTGGGAGCACTTTACCGGATGATGCGTTCCGGCCCAAACGGGCCTTGAACGAAACTGCTTACACTCACGGGAGACTGTCGTTGAAACGGGTATCTGTCCTGACCGCCCTCTTTGCTCTCTCTGCGTCGCAGGCACTGGCCCAGCAGTCACTTTCGGGAACAGCGACGCCGCCAGATGCCGCTCATGATGCGGAGCGGGTCGTGGTCATGGACGGGACATTCCGCCCTTCGGCATATTTCCCGAACCGCGGCGCGGGCTACTTCACGATTCGCAACGATGACAGTGTCGATCATCTTCTGAAGGGTATCTCGTCTCCGCTCTGCGAGAACGTGGTTGCACATCATACGAACCAGCAGCAGACCGAAGGGGCGAATGATCTCTTTACCCATCTGGCCTTACCTCACGATTCCACAATGATCTTTCCGCGCTCGGGCTATCACATGATGTGCATGGGTATCCGGCAGATGCCTGCTGTAGGCAGCAAGGTGCCTTTCACGTTCGATATTCTCAACGGCGGCAGCATAACCGTTAGCTTCACCGTGACGGGGCCTGACGAACTGACCCATGACTGAGGCTTCAGTGGGCTGAGGCAGGCTCGCGGATTTCCCGCAGAACGGTCAGGACAGCGGTTCCGTAGCGATCCAGTTTCGAGGCGCCGACGCCTTTGATGCAGCCCAGCCCGTCACGGTTTTCAGGCTGTTCGCGAGCGATATCCCGTAGGACTGAGTCATGGAAAATGACATAGGGCGGAATTTCCTGCTCCCGCGCTTCGGACAGACGCCATTGTCGCAGGGCATCAAAATACGGTTTTTCATCCGCTGACAGGCGGTCGTTTTCCGTATTGCCATTCGAGCCTGCGCTGGCGCTCAAGGCGGCCTTGGCTTCAAGCCTGAGCGCGACACGTTCCTCGCCGCGGAGGATGGGGCGGGCAATGTCGCTTTGAAGCGCCAGACTGCCATATTCACCGTGCATCCGGATGGCGCCGCGCGCGATCAACTGACGGATGACGGCGCGCCACCACTGCTCGCTATGCTCCTTGCCAATCCCGAACACAGAAAGATGTTGGTAGGCATTGCGCTCGATCGTCTCGTTCGTCTTGCCGCGCAGGATATTGGAGAGCTGGACCGCGCCAAGGCGCTGGCCGGTGCGATAAATCGCGGACAGGACTTTCTGCGCGGCCTGCGTGCCGTCGAATGTCGAGACCGGATTGATACAGTTGTCACAATGGCCGCAGGGCTGGGGAAGGTTTTCCCCGAAACACGCAAGCAGCGCCTGGGTACGGCAGCCTGTGGTTTCCGTAAGCGCGATCATGCTTTCCAGGCGGGCCTGCATGACCCGCTTTTCGTGGTCTGGTGCGCTGGACTGTTCAAGCCAGTATCGCGCTCGCGCCATGTCCTCGCCACCATACAGCAGCAGGGTGTCTGAGGGTTCGCCATCGCGCCCTGCCCGTCCGATCTGCTGGTAATACGCTTCTGGTGAGGATGGCATGTCCAGATGGACGACGCAGCGCACGTCGGGCCGGTCGATGCCCATGCCAAAGGCTATGGTCGCGACGATGACCATTTCTTCGCCGGAGCGAAAGCGCATCAGTGTGGCGCGCTTTTCGAGCGCGGAAAGGCCTGCATGAAACGGCAGAGCCGTCAGTCCCTTGTCGCGCAGCATCGTGGCGACGCGTTCGGTCTTGTTGCGGCTGCCGCAATAGACGATGGAGGCACCTTCACGGTGGCTCTGAAGTGTCTCGAGGAGCTGGCGGCTTTCGCTGGCTTTGGCACGGGCTTCCACAATCAGGTTGGGGCGATGAAAGCTCGCCATCAGAACCCGCGCTTCGGGCATGCCCAGGGCGTTCAGGATATCGTTGCGGGTTCTTGGATCAGCCGTAGCCGTCAGGGCAATGCGCGGGACGCCTGGAAACATTTCAGGTAGGCTTGCGAGAGCGCGGTATTCCGGGCGGAATTCATGACCCCAGGCCGAGATACAGTGTGCTTCATCAATTGCGATCAGCGAAATCTGGCGTTTTGAGAGGAAATTCGCCGTTGCAGGCTGGAGCAGGCGTTCGGGGGAAATATAGAGAATGTCGATCCGGCCATTGCGCAGATCGCTCTGGAGTTCGTCGCGTTCATCCGGCTCAAGTCCGGAATGCAGGGCAGCAGCCCGCACTCCAAGCTGCCGTAAACCCGCCACCTGATCGTCCATCAGGGCGATCAGGGGCGAAATGACGAGGCCCATCCCATCCCGGCAAAGCGCGGGAACCTGATAGCACAGGCTTTTACCGCCACCGGTCGGCATGAGGACGAGAACGTCCTCGCCTCGCATGACCGTTTCGACGGCGTCCTGCTGGAGGCCGCGGAACCCCGAAAATCCGAAGACTTTCGCCAGCACCCCTTCAGGGGTCAGGGGGAAGCTGGCTTGCGGGTCAACGGGATAAGGGTTCTGCGCCTGTGTCATTTCTGCTTCCGGATCAGAGACCCGGAACGATGGTGATGGAAACGCGACGCAGGGCGACGTGTGAATCTTCAAGCTGGCTCGGGGTGTAGGGCGTCATTTCGATCTTCGCGCCATTGATGCCGTCGCTGCTGAGCTGTGTCGCGACCACCTGTGCGCGGCTCGTGGCCAGTTCTTTCAGGACTGCGGCATCGCCATTCACGCCGGCGGAACCGGAAACGCGGACAATAGTGGCATGTTCAGCGCGGGCCGCCGTGGCGGCCTTGGTGACAACAGCCTGTGCGACGGGGCTGAGCGTGACCGATTCACGGTCGAAGAAAACAACGTAGCTGTCGCGCGTGGGCTGTTCGGCACATCCTGCCAGCGCAGCTGACAGAACGAAAACCGGAGCCGCGATGCGGACGAAGGAGAGGAGACGTGCCATGGCGTAGCGTCCTGTCAGGGTGGAGGGGCGTGAAGCTGCGTCGGCGTGCGCCGTTCAGCATGCACTGGAAATAACCTGTCCGTCTTCCAGACGCCAGATGCGGTCCAGTTTTTCCACACCTGTCAGACGATGCGCGATCAGCAGGATGCTTCGTCCTTCGGTCGCGTTATTGAGTGTTTCAAGAAACGCGCGCTCGGTATCGGCGTCCAGCCCGGTTGCGGGTTCGTCGAGGACGAGGATGGGCGCATCGGACAACAGGACGCGTGCCAGAGCAATGCGGCGCCCCTGCCCGCCCGACAGCTTCGAGCCGCCTTCGCCGATCCATGTCTCAAGGCCGTCAGGCAGGCTGCGAACGACATCTGCGATCCGGGCCTGCTCCAGAGCTGTCCAGAGGGCTTCGTCGGGAATGTCTTCCTGGCCCAGAAGCAGGTTCCCGCGTACCGTATCGTCAAACAGGTGACTGGCCTGCGACAGCCATGCGATCTGCGAGCGAAGATCACGGTCACGCAGGGTGCTGATATCGGTCCCGCCCAGCAGGATCTGGCCCTCCTTGGGGGATGCGGCTTTGAGAAGCAGAGCGGCAAGGCTGGACTTTCCGGCTCCGGAAGGGCCGATCAGCGCCGCACGCTCTCCCTGACGCAGGGTCAGGTTCAGATTACGGAAGATCGGCGCGCGATCCGGCGTCCAGCTGAACGTCACGTTTTCGAGACGCAGATCCCGTCCGAGCGGGAGTGGCGCATTACCCTCTGGAGCTGGAGGAGCCTTATCGGCAATCTCGACAATCCGCTGTGCGGCGTGGTTGACCTGTCCGCTCAGCAGACCGGCCCGCGCCAGGCCCGTCACGCCTTCAAGTGCCGTGATCGCCACGAAAAGCGCCGTAAGGCCAGCGACGGCTGGTGCCTGGGGAAACAGAATTCCGGCTACTGCGCACAGAATGATGGCGATACCACCCTTGGCGATGAGGCCCGCAAAACCCTGCATGAGGGCCATGCGTGTCTGCTGGCGACGCTGGGTCTTGAAGAGTGTTTCCTGCCGCTCCGTAACGACTGCGGCAAGGACGTCTTCCGCGCCGAAGGCCCGGGCCTCCCGAAGGCCCGAGGCGAGATCGAGTGCGGCAACCCGCAGCTCCGATTCCGCATGAAGAATGTCCGGTCCGAAACGCCGGGACAGGCGCGCTCCCAGAAGCGGCAGAACGAAGGCCAGGATTGCGAACAGCGCACCTGTCAGCAGTCCTGCCTGTGTTCCTGCCTTCATCCAGACGATCGTGGCGATCGGGAGAGTCAGCAGCGCTGAGATCAATGGAACGAGAATGCGCAGGTACAGGCTGTCAAGGGTCTGGACGTCGGAGACCAGACGGGAGAGCAGGTCTCCCGAGCGCTGGAAACCCAGACCTGCCGCAGCTCCGCCAGCAAGCCTGCGATAAAACCAGACCCGCAGATCCGCCAGGGCGCGGAACATGGCGTCATGGGTATAGAGACGCTCGAAATAACGCAGGATGATCTGGGCGGCGCCGGAAAGGCGGAGAAGAAGATAGGCGGCTCCCACACCAATCGCCGCACCTGCCATGCGGCCACCGGCCTGCCCCATCAGGGCCAGTCCGGCACAGACGGCCAGTTCGGCGATGACGATGCCAGTGATGAGGCGGGTATATTGCGGACGCCAGACCTGAAGAATACGGGAGAGTGCCGTTTCGCTGCGGGTTGCTGCGACCGGGTTTGTAGGCAGCGGGGCGCTCATGCGGCTTCTCCCGTAAAGGCGATGGCGCGGCCCCCATCAAGAACAAGATGGCGTCCCTGAAACTGGCGGGCCTGTGCGGAATGGCTGCACAGGATGACCGTCCGGCCCTTTGCCAGTTCTTTCAGGCTAAGGAGGATCTCGGCTTCGGTTTTGGGGTCGAGATGGGAGGTTGGCTCATCCAGCAGCAGAAGCGGCGAGTTCTTGAGATAGGCACGGGCAATGGCAATGCGTTGCGCCTGACCGCCGGAGAGGCCAAATCCGCCCTCGCCGATCCGTGTTTCCAGACCGTTTGGCAGAGATGACAAATACTGATCGACGGCAGCAGCGGAGACCGCATGATGAATCTCTTCTGGCGTCGCATCGGGCTTGGCGAACAGGATGTTTTCCCGGATGGTCCCGGCAAAAAGGACAGGCTTCTGACCGATCCAGCTGATCAGGGAAGAAATCTGTCGCGGGGAAAAATCCTGCATGTCCTGGCCGTTAAACAGGATACGTCCCTGTGAGGGCGAAACAAAGCCGAGCAGCAGTTCCAGAAGTGTGGATTTGCCAGCTCCGGATGCGCCTTCCAGAATAAGAGTCTCGCCTGCGGCAAGAGTGAAACCGATATCGTGGATGACCGTGCCGCGCTGCTCGTCCCATGCGAAAGAGACGTTCTCTGCCATGACCGAAATGCCGCCTCCGGTATGACGTACGTTCGGGCCACTGGCTGCGCGCGCAGTCAGCGGAGCCAGTTCATGCATGGCTTCTGCGGCGGCGGTAGCGTGCGCACGATCCTGATAGGCTGCTGAAAGTGCACGGAACGAGGCGAATGCTTCAGGAACTAGAAGAACGGCGTAGAGCGCGCGGGTCAGGATGGCGTTGGAAGGATGACCCATGAGAGTGTGGGCCTGCGTTACGACGATGAGCACGAGTGCCACGACCATGGCTACATCCGTGGTGGCGGAAGCGAGAAACGCGATCCGCAGGACTTTCATGGTGCGCTGACGCAGATCATCGGCACTTTTCGCCAGAGCCTGTGCCTCACGCTCGGTCCCGCCTGAGAGAACGATGGTTGCAATTCCCTTCACACGGTCCAGAAAACGCGTCTGAAGGCGTGCCATGGCCAGAAACTGTTTACGGGACGCCACGGCGGTGGCGATTCCAAAGACGGCCTGAAAGATGGGGAGTACGGCGCAACACGCAGCAAGAATCAGGCCAGCCTGATGGTTTTCAACGTAAACCGCGACCACGACCAGCCATTGCGAGACCAGCCAGAGCGACGCAGCGGGTAGCCATCGCGCGAAATAGCCGTCCAGCGCCTCGATCCGGTCAACCAGTGTCGCGGCGATGGCGGCGCTGTGGTGGCGGCGCAGAAGGGCCGGTCCTTCGTTGAGGATCCGGTCAAGAGCTTCTTTACGTAGACGACGACGCCCCTGAATTCCCGCCGATACGGCCGTCATTTCCTGCACGGTCGAGAGAATGACCCTGAGAAGGCAGGCAAGAAGGAAGACGGCAAGTGCCGGTCCGGTACTGTCCGTGTCGTGCGTCAACACGGAAGCCAGCGTTCGTGCCAGCGCCCAGGCCTGCAGGAGTCCCAGCAGGGTTGAGAGCAATCCTAAACATACTACGACAGAGGTTCGGGAGCGGCTGGCGCGTCCCTGTGCCTTTACCCACGCTTTTGCGATTGTCTTGTCGGCCTTCATGATCCCTGCATATAGGTCGCAAAAGCCCGACAAGACAGTGCCTGAGGCAATTCTTGCTGCTTATTTAGGTTTTTTCGTGGTTTTGCAGGTGGAACCTGTGGCCGTTACGCTATTACCGCGTCGAGTCTTCATCGTGACTGATGGCTTTGCGGGCCATGGCGAGCGCCGTCAGAGACGGGCGTTCGGGAATAAAGCGCAGGGTGTACCAGGTACCGTTTTCGTTGCTGACCGTCATGTCCGCGTTGATCTGGCGGGCAAATCCACGAATAAGCTGCATGCCGATTCCTTCCCTGCGAGTCCTGGACTCGCTGGCCTGACCGGCATCAATGCCAATGCCATCATCCCCCAGCTTCAGTTCCACCAGTCCTTCTTTTTCAGGATATGATGGAACGACTTTGTGCAGGGCAATGATGATATGTCCGGCCCGCTCGCCGGGAAATGCATATCGCAGGGCATTGCTGAGCACCTCGGTCACGATCAGCGCAATGGGTACGGCCTGATCAGGAGAGATCAGAACGTGTTCGATATCCAGCCGAAGCCGGATACGGGTCTGGGCATTCATGCTGTTGGCTGAGAGCAGGATGCTGCAGAGTTCTTCCAGAAAACTCTGGACGTCCAGCGCCGAGAGGCCGCTTTCCGAATACAGGTAACGATGCAGGGTCGCGAGCGCCCTTACACGATCTCTTACGAGGCGGAATTCTTCGCGTGCCTCATGGGAGCGGATGCGGCTCGCCTGCAGGTTGAGCAGGGATGCAACAACCTGCAGGTTGTTCTTTACGCGGTGGTGGATCTCGCGGATCAGCATATCCTGATTTCGGGCCGACTGCTCCAGATCCTTTTCATGTTGGGTCAGCCGACGTGTGGCACGGAGGAAAGCTTTTTCCAGATGCCGGATTTCAAGCGGGATTGAATGATTGGTCCTGGGTGCAAACAGTGCGCCCCGCCTCCAGTCAGCAACGGCAAGGGCAAGCTTTTCAAGAGGATCAACCAGAAAGATGCTTGCGCCGAGTGCTACGACAAGCAGTTCCAGCACCAGCAAACCGACAATCAGACTGACCCGGATCAGAAAGATATTAAGAGCGTGGCTTTCTTCGGCCGTGCGCTCGGTGGCGACGATCAGACTGACCGGTCCGTAAGCATTCTGGAAAGCATATGTGATGCCCTGGCTTGTGAAGATATCGTGCTGGCTCAGGGAGGTAATATCCCTCTCCAGGCGGGTCATCGCTTTCGGGGGCAGATTTGCCGATATGGGACGATCTGGAAATAACGAATACAGAGATGAGTCCGGCATCGTCAGAAAATGCCGGGAATTATTGTCTGTTCCAAGGAGGAGACGGCTGCCTCCTTTCCGAAGATGGCTCTGCTGCCAGCCAAGGGTGCGTATGGCTATGATATAGCCGGAAACGGAATTATTGCTGAGAATGGGAACAACAAACTTCAGGAGCGGACCACGCTCACCCTTCAGGACATCTATCCCCACCACGGGAAGTCGTGCGGAGGCGGACATCATCGACGGTGATGCCTGTTCGGAAGAATGACAGATCGCTGCGTCCTGCGTTGACGGCGAAGGCAGCACGACCGAGGGGCGACCTTCCACATCCGTCAGCATCAGCAGGCAGTAATGATGCTGGGAGACTGTCTGGACAAGAGCAAATTCCCGTAGTGCGTTTCCCGACGAGATGTCGCCGTCAGCAAGCATATCCAGAAGCGTATGGGTCTGATCCAGATCCGTCGTGATTTCTGAAATTGCGAGCTGCATATCGCGTTCGGTTCGCAGGGTGCTGTTGCCGACATTCTGTTGATAGCTGTGCCAGGCAAGCATTGATGCGATGATGGCGAGAGGAAGAGTGGTCGCGACAATCAGTGCCATGACCCGGGCGCCGACAGTATCAAGCATACGGACATGGCGCAGGGCCTTGCGTCCGCGAAACAGACGATGCCAGCGCCTCGGCTTCAGGTCTGGAGAACCAGACCGGGTAACAGTCACTTGTTTCGGTCTTCCTCGATCAGTCTGAGAAGCTCATCGGGAATGGGCTCGTTTGCAACATCATCGAAAAGCTGATGAAGGCCCCGGCTCAGCCAGATACCAAAAGGTGAGTCCTGTTCCTCGGCCTTGATATCGTTGACTGAAGACTTCCGCTTGTCTCCTGCGGTCATTGGCTGGTCCCGAACCTTCCTGTGACGTCAGAAGCGCAGATTCTGCACTTCTGATACTGATTATGGCGCGAACTCCGGCCTCTTTTCGAAAAGCCGTTGCGGGATGAACTGCCAGAAACAGTCTTACGAAAACACCGCGTTTTCTGCAATCGCTTCCAATCCGCAATGGACGGGATTTGCCCTGCTGCAGACAACGTGGTCAGGAGAGCATGAGATCCTCAGAAGAATGGCCAGCGCGACGGCGGGCATCCATGGCATCGCGCAGGGCTTTGACTTTCACACGGAGCTTGTCGTTGGTCGGAAGGTCTCCGCTCATCCAGGCTTCCAGCTGACGGCGGGCCCGGAAGACGCGGCTTTTTGCCGTGCCGACGGCGCAATCCGTTGCCTCGGCCAGCTCTTCGTAGCTCATGCCCTGAATCACGACCATGACAAGAGCTTCGCGCTGATCGGACGGGAGACGGGAGAGCGCCATCGACAGATCCTTCAGGGCGAGACTGTCTTCATGGGTGGCCGGGCTGGCGAAAGACGCTGCGGGCACATCGTCGATATCAGTCGTCTCACGACGCTTGCGAAGATCGGAAATGAAACGGTTGCGCAGAATACGGTGCATCCACGCCGAAAAATTCGTTCCCGGGATAAAGCTGTTCTGTGCAGCCAGAGCGTTGCACACGGCGTCCTGTACGAGGTCTTCGGCAGCCGCACGGTTGCGGGTCAGGGAAAGGGCCTGAACGCGCAGCTTCGGAAGAATGGCAATAACCTGATCGTGGAACGTCATGGAACTGACTCCTGATTTCGTTCTGTTTTCAGGAGATCAATGAATGGCCAAACGAAAATGTTGCATCCCGAGGCGCATAATTTTTGAAAATAAAGCTGCTGCGTCAAAATTCCCCGGAATACAGCCAAAAATCAGTCAGTCTTTTTTTCCTGATCTGGTTCTGGGTCGTCGGTATTTTCTGAGGCCAGCTCTGCAAGGCGGGCTCTGGCCCGGGAAACACGGGCCCTCATGGTGCCGGCGGGAACATCACAGATCTGCGCGGCGTCCTCGTAAGAAAGTTCCTGTCCGCCCACGAGGATCAGGGCTTCACGTAACAGATCGGGAAGTTTCCAGAGCAGCTCTCCCAGATCCTGGACGGCATCGCGGGCGTTCTGACGCGAGGGGGCAGCGGTCGAGGGCTGCATGTCGAGTTCGATATCGAGCATGATCTCCTGCTCGCGTCTGCGTCGGCGCGTCTGTTCGTAAAAGGCATTTCTCTGAATTGTGAACAGCCACGCTTTCAGGACCGTTCCCTGCTGGAACTGATCCTGACAAGCCAGTGCACGGACAATCGTGTCCTGAACCAGATCATCCGCAGCCACCGCATCCCGTGTCAGGAAACGTGCGAACCCTCGCAGATCTGGCAGGGTCTGCAGCAGATTACTGTGGAAACTGATTTTTCCGGGAGATGGGCCTGATTGGTGCCCTTCGGACGCTGGTGTGTTCAGAAGAAGATCCTTCACGCGACATTGCAGACGGTCGCGCAGTCACAAACACTATACGGAGATTGGGCATCGTGTCATGGTTATTCGACCTTCATAGCAGGATGCATTCCGTTTCGGGGTGGGTCGGCAGATATCTTTTTCAGGAGGCCATGGACTCATGACTGATCCGGCACGTCAGGAACTCGTCAAGGCACTTCCCTATGCCCGCCGCTTCGCTCGCGCCCTTGTCGGTGACCAGAAAACGGGTGATCAGCTTGTCGCCGCGGCACTGAAAACGCTGATGGAGACATCTCGCAATAATGGCCTGTCTGCGCGACAGGCGCTTTACGGCCTGCTTGTGAGTGCATTCCAGGAGCAGCATGCCGCAGATGCCACGGTGGGCATGCCCCTCCGTCAGCGTGCCCTTCTTCTGCTGACGTCTCTCGAGGAACAGTCTCTTGTGTCCAGTGCACAGGCTCTTGGGATGACTGAAGAAGAGGCAGCGGCTGAACTCAACAAAGCGCGCGCGGGCCTTCAGGGCATTGCCCAGACCAGCGTTCTGATTATTGAGGATGAGCCGATCATCGCCATGGACATTCAGGATCTGGTCGAACGCTGCGGTCACAGGATTGCGGGGGTTGCCCATACGGAAGCCGATGCGGTTGCTCTGGCAGCAAAAACAAAACCCGGTCTCATTCTCGCGGATATCAATCTTGGCGGCGGCGGGGATGGCATGCAGGCTGTAGGGCGCATCCTGCGGACTCATGAGGCACCGGTCATTTTTGTTACGGCCTATCCGGAGCGTCTGCTGACGGGTGAAACGCAGGAACCGTCTTTCGTCATTACCAAGCCATTTGAGCCGATGACGCTGGCCGTCGCGACTTATCAGGCCGTTACCGGTGGCGTCACGCCTGTCTGATGTCATAATTTGGTTTGGGGGTGACTTGCGGCGGACGTCCCGCTGCGACACATAGGAAGCCATGTCGGCACCCATACTCTCCCTTCAGAATATTACCTTTACTCTCGGCGGACGACCGCTTCTTGATGGCGCGGAGTTTGCTGTCCTGCCCGGTGAGCGCATCTGTCTTGTTGGGCGGAATGGTTCCGGAAAATCCACGTTGCTGAAGATCGCTTCAGGCGATCTTGTGGCGGATTCCGGGAAGCGCTTCGTGCAGCCCGGCACAAAGGTCCATTATCTGGCGCAGGAGCCGGATCTTTCGCGCTACGCCACCACGTTCGATTACGCATCTGAAGGCCTTGACGAGACCGAGGCCTATCGTGCGCGTTCGATGCTGGCCGAACTTGGTATGACGGGGGAAGAAAGCTGTCAGAGTCTCTCAGGTGGGGAAGTGCGGCGCTGCGCCCTCGCCCGTGCTCTCGCTGCCGAACCTGATCTGCTGCTGCTTGATGAGCCGACCAACCATCTGGACCTTCCGTCCATCACATGGCTGGAAAAGGAGCTCTCCGCCTCCCGTTGCGCGATGATCGTTATCAGCCATGACCGTCGTTTACTGGAGACGCTGTCTCGTAGCGTTGTCTGGCTGGAAAATGGCGTGACGCGTCGACTTGACCAGGGGTTCGCCCGTTACGAAACCTGGCGTGATGAGGTGCTGGACCAGCAGGAGCGCGACGCGCACAAGCTCGACCGCCAGATCGCGCGGGAAGAAGACTGGATGATTTACGGCGTCACGGCGCGTCGCAAGCGCAATGTCCGCCGTGTTGGAGAACTGGCAGCGCTTCGGGCGCAGCGTCGTGAGCTTGCCTCCCGTAACAAGGGTACGTTGCGAATGGCGGCGACTGATGCCGAAAGCGCGGGCAAGATCACGATTGCAGCAGAAGGCCTTAACTGGGCTTATGATGACCGGGCCATCGTCAAAGATCTCGACCTGCGGATTCTGCGTGGTGACAGGCTGGGGCTGGTGGGAGCGAACGGCGCTGGCAAAACAACGCTTCTGCGCCTTCTGACCGGGAAGATGGAGCCGCAATCCGGCACCATCAAGATGGGACCTTCCGTGGCCATGGTGACGCTGGATCAGCAGCGTGAAAGCCTCGATCCAGCGAAAACGCTGGCCGAGACCCTTGCTGGCGGCAGTGGGGACATGGTGCAGGTGGGCGACGAAAAGCGTCATGTCATCGGCTATATGAAAGACTTCCTGTTTCGCCCGGAGCAGGCTCGTACGCCGGTCGGAAAGCTTTCGGGCGGAGAGCGGGGGCGGCTGGCACTGGCCTGTGCTCTGGCCAAGCCGTCGAGCCTCATGGTGCTTGATGAACCGACCAACGATCTGGATCTGGAAACGCTGGATCTTCTTCAGGACATGTTGGCCGACTATGCGGGTACGGTTCTGCTGGTGAGCCATGATCGTGATTTTCTTGATCGGGTGGCGAGTTCGGTTCTGGTCTCAGATGGCGGCGGAGACTGGATCGAATATGCGGGCGGTTATTCGGACATGCTGATCCAGCGTGGAGAGGCGCCGGCAGGCCGTGAAGCTTCATCTTCGGGCGCAGAAGAGATTACACCAAAATCTGCTTTGAAAACAGACAAGAAGACGAAGAAGCTCAGTTATAACGACAAACGGGCGCTGGACCTTCTTCCCAAGAAAATGGCTGATCTGGAAAAGAAGATTCAGGCCTATCGCGACGTTCTTGCAGACCCGGAGCTTTATAGTCGGGATTCTACAAAATTCGAGAAGACCACGCAGCTTCTTGAGGCCGCCGAGGGGGAATTAACCCAGTCCGAGGAAGAGTGGCTTGAACTGGAAATGAAAAAAGAACTTCTTGAAAATCAGTGACTTGAAAGAAATTCTTTAGCTTTCTGGTAGGGTTGGGATCAGGCCGGAAAGCTCCATGATCTGTCTGGATCTCTGGATGCTGTCCGTGACACGGATGGCGGCGTCCAGTGCCCTGATCCCGGCCTGTGCATCGACCAGAACGGGAGCGCCATGAAGGCATGAAGCGGCGAAGGCTTCATGTTCGGCCGCCAGATTGTCGTGGTCTTTCCAGCTTATGGCTTCTCGCCGGAAGCCTCCTGTGCCCGGAAGAGGCATTCCCCGTTCACGACCGATGAAGCTCAGTTTGCGTTCCACAAAATCGGCGGAAAGATATCCGTCCTGTGAGAACAGTCGCATACGGCGTTCTGTTTTCAGCGAAATCCGGCTTGCCGTGATGGTGGCCACACAGCCGTTTTCAAATCTGACGCGGGCATTGGCAATATCTTCATGCGCGCTCGAAACTGCCGCGCCCAAGGCGTCGATTTCTCCAATGGGGCTGTCCACGATTGCCAGAACAAGATCGAGATCATGGATCATCAGGTCAAGAATGACCGAAACGTCTGTCCCCCGAGGTTTGTATGGGGCAATGCGGGTTGCCTCGATGTAGAGAGGGGCTCTGATCCGTTCGGTGATGGCGCGGTGTTCGGCGGAATAGCGCAGCAGATGGCCAACCTGGAGTATTTTTCCAGTCTGAGCCGCCAGTTCGGCCAGAGCATGTGCCTCGTCCAGAGTGGCAGCGATCGGTTTTTCGACCAGAACATGCCGCCCGGCCCGGAGAGCCTGGCTGGTCAGGGGAAAATGATATTCTGCCGGAGCCGCGATGATGACGGCATCGACCTGCTTGAGAAGATTTTCATAATTTGTGGCAATTCCGCAACGAGCTTCCGTTGCTACAACGGCGGCGCGTGCCGGATCGGGATCGTAAAGGGCGACAAGCTGTTCGGCCGGGTTTGAGGCGGATTTAAGGGCGTGAAACCGTCCGAAATGGCCGGCTCCGACGATACCGACACGAAGCTGCTGCGCTGTATTCATGGAGGTAGGCTTATCAGGCACGCTGTTTTCCGGGAAGGTCGTGCGCGCCCAAATAGGCAAAAGGTTGCATCGGCATGGCGGAAACGGCATGGTCCCGGCCAGAAAATGATCTGAAAAACGATCTGTCCAAATCCGCCGAGGACGTCTCGACCTGATATGATGTATTACAGCCGGCTTAGACTGCTGGGCGTCGCAGGCATCTGCCTGATTGGCGTGCTCCTGTGTCTGCCCAATTTCCTGCGTTCTCCCGCACCGTCCCTGCCCTGGCGGCAGATTCATCTGGGGCTCGATCTGCGGGGTGGTTCCTACCTTCTTCTTCAGCTCGATCTGAAATCCCTTGAGCATGACCGCTTGCAATCCCTTCAGGATCAGGCGCGCCAGACCCTTCTGGATCATTCTCTGGGCTATCGGGATTTTGTCCGCGATGATGCGACCGCGAGCCTAAGCTTTGCGCCGCGTTCGGTGGCCGAGCGCGATGCGGCGCTCAAGGCCATGCAGTCCCTGCCGCCTGTGGTGCCGAATGAATTCACGACGTCTGAAAAAGATGGTCGGATCGTTCTGACGCTTCAGCACGAAGCGATGCTGGCCCGGGCGCGTGAAGCTGTGGCGCAGTCGATCGAGATCGTTCGTCGTCGTATCGACGCGACGGGAGCGATCGACCCGAGCATTGCGCGGGAAGGCGACGACCGGATTGTTGTCGAGCTTCCGGGTGTCAGCAATCCTGAGCGGATCAAGAGCCTGCTGGGCACGACGGCGCGCCTGACGTTCCGCCTGCTCGCTCCGAACCCGAGCGTTGCGAGCCCCGGCTCGACGATGCTTGAAGACGAGAGCATGCATACGCAGGTTGCGGTGCAGGACCACGTCGATGTCGACGGGACGGACCTGACGAATGCCGGTGCGGTGATTGATCAGCAGAGCGGTGGCTGGGCTGTGACGTTCCAGCTCAACAGTGCGGGGGCGACGGCGTTTGCGAACGTCACGCGGGCCAATGTCGGCAAGCGCTTTGCGATCGTTCTGGACAACAAGGTTATTGAAGCCCCGAACATCATCAGCCCCATTACGGCCGGAAATGGTCAGATCACGGGTGGTTTCGATGCCCGGAGCGCGTCGGATCTGGCGTTGTTGCTGCGTGCGGGTGCGCTGCCTGCTCCGCTGTCTGTGGTCGAACAGCGCACGATCGGTCCGAGCCTTGGCGCTGCGTCCATTCGTGCCGGTATCATCAGCCTGCTGACCGGTCTGCTTCTGGTCATTGTGTTCATGGTGCTGTTTTACGGTCGATTTGGTCTGTATGCCGATATTGCGCTGTTTGCGAACCTGATTTTGATGGTTGGAATCCTGTCGCTGTTCCAGGCGACGCTGACTCTGCCAGGTATGGCGGGTATGCTACTGACTCTGGGTATGGCGGTTGATGCCAACATCCTGATCAACGAGCGTATCCGTGAGGAAGTGAAGCGCGGCCGGGGTCCGCTTCAGGCCCTGCAGGCGGGCTTTGATCGCGCCACCGGCACCATCATCGACAGTAATGCCACGGCGTTTCTGGCGCATGTCATGCTGTTCGTGTTCGGAACGGGGCCGGTCCGCAACTTCGCTCTGACGATCACCATCGGTATCGTCACTACCCTCTTCACGACCCTCCTGCTGTCACGCCTTCTGGTCGTGCGGTGGTACGCCCTCGCCCGTCCCAAAGAACTTCCGGTCTGATCGTCATGCTGTCACGTCCCCTTTTCCGTTTTGTCCGTGACGATCGGCGCATCAATTTCATGCGCGGCCGCCACATGGGGCTGATCGTTTCGGCGGTCCTCTCCATTGCTTCCGTCATCCTGTTTTTCCAGCCCGGCCTGAAACTCGGGCTGGACTTCCGGGGCGGCATCATCGTGGAAGCCCAGACCCCCGGCCCTGCCGATTTCGGCAAGCTCCGCGCCGCGCTGGACCATGCCGGTATTCATCCGGACGCCGTGCAGGCGTTCGGGTCGCCGCGTGATGTTCGGATTTCGATCAACGCTCCCGAAGGTGCGGATCGCGAGGCGCAGACCCAGAAGCTGGTCGACGGTGTCAAGAACGCCATATCGGCTGCTGAGCCGGGCACGCAGGTTCTTCGCGCGGATGCCGTTGGGGCTTCAGTATCGTCCGAACTGTTCCGCGACGGTCTGCTGGCGCTTGGTTTCAGCCTTGCGATGATTCTGGTCTATATCTGGGTTCGCTTCGAGCGCGAGTTCGCCATCAGTGCCGTGGTGACGCTTATCCTCGATCTGACCAAGACGATCGGCTTTCTGGCCATCACGCGCTTTGAATTCGATCTGGTGATGGTTGCGGCCCTTCTGACGATCCTGGGCTATTCCACGAATGACAAGGTTGTCGTCTACGACCGGATCCGGGAAAACCTGCGCAAGTATCGGACGATGCCGCTGCGGGACCTGCTGGATCTGTCCATCAACGAAACCCTCAACCGTACGCTTGGTACGTCCATGACCGTTTTTCTGGCGGCCCTGCCACTGGCGCTGTTTGGCGGAAGTACGCTGACCGGCTTTGCCACCGTCATGCTGTTCGGGATTGTCGTGGGAACGTCTTCGTCGATCTTTATTGCGGCGCCGCTTCTGCTCCTGATGGGCGAGAAGCGGTTGCGCAAGGAAACGGATGCAGGCTGATACGGCCTGCTCCCGTGAGAGACACAAAAAAACCGGCTCCCTCAGGGGAGCCGGTTTTTTTGTGTCTGTTCTGCCGGATGTGCCGTTATGGGAGGGGTTTTTTGCGGAAGATCCGCAAGAAGGCTGGAAAGCGCCTGATCGGCCTGCCGGTTCGCGGACGAACTTTGCAGCTTCAGGGCATTCAGTGTTGCCTGTTGCGCGGCCTTGTCCAGAGTGACCAGCCGCGTCAGACCCTCCGGGCCGATCTGTCCGGTCATGACGGCTCCCCGGGCCATGCCATGCGCGATCAGATACGCGTAAAGCCGGGAATTGGGGGATGGCGGCACTCCTGTCATTTCAGGCCGTGCCGCGCATCCGACCAGAAAGCCCCCCGCTACAAGCAGAGCCGTCGCAGAGCGCCAGACTGCTGGGCGGGAAACTTTCATGGCTGTCATCAGGAGTTTTTCTGGGCCAGCAGGTCGCGGATTTCCGTGAGGAGAACCTCTTCCTTGGTTGGAGCCGGCGGAGCGGCAGGTGCTTCGTCGTGCTTGCGGCTCAGCTTGCTGAGGATCCGGGTCAGCCAGAAAATGAAGAATGCAACGATCAGGAACTGGATCACGGCATTGAGGAACAGGCCGATATTCACGGTTACTGCGCCCGCCTTCTGGGCTTCGGCGAGCGTGTCTTTCACCGGACCCTTGAGGGTGATGAACAGGTTCGAGAAATCAACACCGCCAGTGAGAAGGCCGATGAACGGTGTCAGGACATCCTTGACCGCACTGCCGACAATCGCGCTGAACGAGGCACCGATCACGACACCGACGGCCAGATCGAGCACGTTGCCGCGCATGATGAATTTCTGGAAATCACTGACCCAGCCCGGAGTGTGCAGGGCGTGCTTCGTCTCGCTCATATCAAACCTTTCTTGGTATCCGTGAAATCACGGTCGCAGGCCTGACATTCGAGCCCGCTTTCATTGCAAGGGATAAACGGACTCACATGATCCAGTAAAGGCCACTTTCATCTGGAGGCGGTTTCCGTTATACGCCCCTGATGATTCGCTCCGGTCGGCATCGGAGCTTTCTTTATGGAGTAGACATTCATGAAATCCGGCATCCATCCCGACTATCACGAGATCACCGTCATCATGACCGACGGGACCGAGTACAAGACGCATTCCTGCTACGGTGAACCGGGCGCAACGCTGCGTCTTGACGTTGATCCGAAGTCCCATCCGGCCTGGACTGGCGTCCAGCGTATGATGGATACCGGAGGCCAGGTTGCAAAGTTCAACAAGCGCTTTGCAGGCATTGGTACGCGCACGAAGTAATTCGGCGCCCCTCCTCCCGCCTCCTCTTGAAGGCGGACAGGTCGGAACCTATCTGGAGAATCAGCCACGATGCCGTTCGGGTCGTGGCTGATTTGACCATAGCATTTTGCCATATCGGGAAATGCGCCAGATGATTCCTGCCAGAAGGAGGTTTCAATGACTTACGACTTTACGCCGCTGTTTCGCAGCGCGATCGGTTTCGACCGACTGGCCACGATGGCTGGCAATGTTGCCAATGCCCAGGCCCTTCCAAGTTATCCACCCTACAATATCGAAAAAACCGGCGAGACGAATTACGTCCTGACGATGGCTCTTGCAGGCTTTCGGCCTGAAGACGTAGATGTCGTTCAGGAAGACAATACTCTTGTCGTGCGTGGCAGCGTTCCCGAAAACAGCCGTGACCGGGAATGGCTGCATCGTGGTATCGCCACGCGGGCTTTCGAGCGCCGTTTCGTGCTGGCCGATCATACGGAAATCGACCAGGCGGATCTGGTAAATGGTCTGCTGTCCATTATGGTCCGGCAGGTTGTGCCGGAAGCTGCCAGGCCCCGCCGCATCCCCGTTCGAAGCGGAGAGGGGCAGATTTCGCCGTCCGGAACTGTTTATACGGCGTAAGCAGAGGGAGGCGTGCCTTAAAAGCGCGCCTCTCCGTTTTGGTGCTTGACCATCGCGGCTCCAGTGCCCCATACCCGTTTCCATTATCGCAGAGCATCCAGCAGGTGCCGCGATCATATCCCGGGCGGGATCGGTTCCTCGCCGGATACGCCTGATCGGTGCCTGCGGAAGCTGGCTCCATCCGTGTCCCAGCAAGGAACGCATCGACATGACCCTGCCTTTGATGCCCAAGGCGACTGCCGTCTGGCTGATCGAAAAAACCGGCCTTACCTTTACGCAGATCGCAGAATTCTGTGGCATGCATCCCCTTGAAGTCCAGGCGATTGCAGATGGCGAGGTTGCGGCCGGAATCAACGGTTACGACCCGGTCAAGAACCACCAGCTTGCCGAAGCGGAAATCAAGCGCTGCGAAAAAGATACCAACGCACGCCTGAAGATCATGCCGACGGCCAGCCCCGTGAAGCGCCGCGCCAAGGGTGCGCGCTATACGCCGGTTGCCAAGCGGAATGACCGCCCCGACGCCATTGCATTCGTTCTGCGCCAGTTTCCGCAGCTTTCGGAAGCGCAGATTGTCAAGCTGCTCGGTACCACCAAGGACACCATCATCAAGGTTCGTGATCGCCAGCACTGGAACAGTGCCAATATCAAGCCGCGCGATCCCGTGATTCTTGGTCTGTGCACCCAGACCGACCTTCATGCCGCGGTCACGGCTGCCAATGATCGACTGGCGCGCGAGGGCCATGCCCTTCCGGTCGTGGAAGCCTACGTGCCGGACAGCGACAGTCACGCCTGATCCGGAATGAATGCCTGACGGGTACTGGTCCGGTGCCCTTCAGGCATGATACTGCATTGGAGACAGTGGAAAGAATCAGTCTCTCCACAATGCCTGACTGTTCTCCGGGACCGGATGCCATGATGACTGACGACAATGCCATGCTGAAACGTCTGCACGAACTGCGCAGCGAGCATCGCGATCTGGATACTGTCATCGAGCGTCTCGTCCATCACCCCCTCAACCAGCTCCAGCTTCAGCGTCTCAAAAAGCGCAAGCTTCAGCTTAAAGATGAGATTTCGTGGATCGAGACCCGTCTCATCCCGGATAATATTGCCTGAATGAGCCAGATCCTCTCCGCCGAAGACACCCTTCAGAGCGACGCGCCCCTCCGTGTCGGCGTCATCATGGGCAGCCAGTCCGACTGGGACACCATGCGTCATGCCTGCGAGATTCTCGACGATCTGGGCATTGCCCATGAGCGACGGATTGTCTCGGCCCACCGCACGCCCGACCGGCTGGTGGAGTACGCCAAGACGGCGCGGCGGCGCGGATTGCATGTCATCATTGCGGGCGCTGGCGGAGCTGCGCATCTTCCAGGCATGTGTGCGGCCTGGACAAGCGTTCCCGTATTGGGCGTCCCGGTCCAGAGCCGGGCACTGAACGGTCAGGACAGCCTGCTTTCCATCGTGCAGATGCCCGGTGGCGTTCCGGTCGGCACGCTGGCAATCGGCAAGGCTGGCGCCATCAATGCAGGACTTCTGGCGGCGTCCATCCTGTCGGTTTCCGACGCTCAGGTCATGGCACGTCTGGATGCCTGGCGGGCGACGCAGACTGCTGCCGTGGCGGATGTTCCTGTCGAATGAACACACAGGATGTTTTTGTACCCGGCAATACGATCGGGATTATTGGTGGTGGCCAGCTTGGTCGGATGTCTGCCGTAGCCGCATCGAAGCTTGGCTATCACGTGCATGTTCTGAGCCCCGAATTTCCGAGCCCGGCCACGGAAGTCGCTGCTTCCGTTACGGTGGGGGCCTATGACGATCCGGCGGTTCTGGAGGACTTTGCCTCACGCTGTGATGTGGTGACGTTCGAGTTCGAGAATATCAGTGCCGAAGGTCTGGCTCTGCTGGAGAAGCACCGTCCTGTCCGGCCGGCGGGCGAAATCCTGCGGATCAGTCAGGACCGGATTACGGAAAAAACGCGCCTGTCCGAAATCGGTGTCAGCCTCGCACCCTGGCATGCGGTCAATGGTCCCGAGGATCTGCCCGGGCTGGAAACACTTGGTTTTCCGCTGATTCTCAAGACGACGCGCTTTGGTTACGACGGTAAAGGGCAGTTCCGCGTGCCGGATGCCGAAGCTCTGGCAGCTTTGGACAATCTCCCCTACCCGCTTGTTGCGGAGAAAATGATCGACTTCGAGCGTGAGCTCAGCGTGATGGTCGTTCGTGCTCTGGACGGGACTGTGCGGTGTTTTGATGCAGTTGAAAACCGCCATCGGAACGGCATTCTGGACATAACACTCGCGCCTGCCCGGGTCATGCCTGACATTGCCCGACAGGCGCAGGATATGGCAGCCCGGATTGCAGAAGCGCTGGGTCTGGTCGGAATTATGGGCGTGGAAATGTTCCACGCGGCTGATGGGAACCTCATGGTGAACGAGATTGCGCCCCGACCGCACAATTCCGGTCACTGGACCATGGATGCGTGTCTGGTGGATCAGTTCGAAATGCATGTGCGAGCTGTTGCAGGTCTGCCGCTGCCTCCCGCACGCCGCCATTCCGATGCGGTCATGCACAACCTCATCGGTCCGGAAGACATGGCGCGCGTTCCGGCCATTCTCGCGACAGACGGAGCATCGCTTCATCTTTATGGAAAGTCGGAGGCGCGCGAAGGCCGGAAAATGGGGCATGTAAACACCATTTTCCCACGAGGTGCCCTTCCCGGCGAGCTTGCGCTTGAAGGGCTTCTTCCGCCCCGCGGCTGAAACTTCAGAGCAGATTGTTGCGCCGGAAACTGGTGTGGCGGCCGTTGCCGATGATGAAATGATCCGCGATCGTGACGCCGACCACATCAAGGGCGGCCTGAACCTGCATGGTCATCTGAATGTCAGCTTCCGAGGGGGTTGGATCGCCGCTCGGATGGTTGTGAACCAGAACCAGAGCGCTTGCGCCGATTTCCACGGCACGTCTGGCGACTTCCCGTGGATAGACGGGCGTGTGATTGACCGTGCCTCTGGCCTGAGCCTCGTCAGCGATCAGACTGTTCTTGTCGTTGAGAAACAGGATCCGGAACTGCTCAATGTTTTCGCGTGCCAGTCGGGCCGTCAGGTAATCGAGGAGTTTCTGTTCGCTATCGAGAACATCTTCGGGCGGCAGGCGCGCCCGGTTGTAGCGCAGGGCCGCTTCCTGAAGGAGGCGGATCATGGGCACCATATGCGTACCCATGTCGTTGACGCTTTCAAGCTCGCGATTGCTGGCGGAGAGAACGGCGCCCAGTGATCCGAAACGGGCAAGGAGCGTGTGTGACAGCTCCCCACTCCCCGCCGCACGCCCTGTAAAGAGGACCGTCATCAGATGCAGCAGGGTTGCATCGTCGAGATGACGTCCGCGCCCTGTCAGAAGAGCAAGCGGTGGTTCCAGCCCGGGAGAAGACTCGGTCATGGCCGCAATCTGCCTCAGATCTCCCGATGACAGCCCCACCATGGCATCTGAAAAGCCGCTCGTTTCGCTGTTCATTCTACAGCAACCCTCCCTGACGCATGCTGGAGGGGGGGGCCTCGCCTGTGATGAGCACATCATGAAGTGTGATAGACAGGGGGCGCATTGCGAAATCCAGCTGTCGGGCCGCCTGTGACAGATCTGCGGGACGCTCGGTCGGGCGGACGTGGAATCCGATCAGGGCCGTGGCGTGCAATGCGAGCGCCCGGATGGCGATGGCGCGGTTGCGTTCTGTCGGCGTGTCGGCGTCAGGCGCGGTCTCATCCGCCAGAAGCCGATTGCGGTTGTCGAGATACAGAAGCCGGAGCTGTCCTGATATGCCGCCTTCAAGTGCCTGATCGAGATAGGTCACGAGCTGATCCCAGTTGCCGAGCGTTGGGCGTTCGCGCTGTTCCGAGGAGGCCAGCCGTTCAGCCGCAACGCCTGGAAGGCGCAGGACGCGGATGGCGTCGTCTTTCAGGCCCGCGGCCCGTAAGGACTGTGTCGGAGCACGAAAGACCTCGACCAGACTGCCGAAATGTCCGATCAGGCCTTTGGCGAGCGGTTTCGTGTCCTTGCGCGGAATCCCCGCGAAAAGAAGCATTTCCAGAATTTCGTAATCGGCCAGCGTACTCGCCCCGGTGTTCAGCACACGGGCGCGCATTCTGGCCCGGTGCCCCTGTGGACCGGTGCCGCGTGTCAGGTCGATGCGGGGATAGGTGTTGGCCATGACGGTATCTCACTCTATATCGGGAGGGTGCCGCAAGACCTCTCTTTCTCCCCGCCCGCCTCGACGCCCGAGTATCTCTCACGCCTCAACCCGGAGCAGAGACGCGCCATCGAGACGACTGAAGGCCCGCTCCTCATTCTGGCTGGTGCGGGAACGGGGAAGACGCGCGTCCTGACAACGCGCTTTGCGCATATTCTCCTGACCGGACGCGCCTATCCGAGCCAGATTCTGGCCGTGACCTTCACGAACAAGGCCGCACGTGAAATGCGCGAGCGTGTCAGCGCGATTTTGGGAGAACCTGCGGAAGGGCTGTGGCTGGGAACGTTTCACGCGATCTGTGCACGGATGCTGCGGCGGCATGCGGAATATGTCGGGCTGACCAGCAGCTTCAATATCCTCGACACAGACGATCAGATCCGCCTGCTCAAGCAGATCATGGAGCCCTGGAAGGTTGACACCAAGCGTTGGCCCCCGAACCAGCTCATGGGGATCATCCAGCGCTGGAAGGATCGCGGACTGACGCCCGACCGGGTGACACCGGCGGAGGATTCCGATTTTGCGAATGGACATGCGCTGGCGATTTACCGGGCGTACCAGGAGCGTCTGATTGCGCTCAATACGTGCGATTTCGGCGATCTGATGCTGCACATGACGGAAATCCTGCGGAACCAGCCGAATGTGCTGGCGCAGTATCATCGGAGTTTCCGCTACATTCTCGTGGATGAGTATCAGGATACCAATACGGTTCAGTATCTGTGGCTGCGTCTTCTGGCAAAGCGTGAGCATGGACCGTCCAACATTGCCTGCGTGGGGGATGATGATCAGTCCATCTATTCCTGGCGCGGGGCGGAAGTTGAGAATATCCTCCGGTTCGAAAAAGATTTTCCGGGTGCTGAGGTCGTGCGTCTGGAGCGCAATTATCGCTCGACGGCACAGATCCTCGCTGCCGCTGCCGGGCTGATTGCGCATAACGAGGGACGGCTGGGCAAGACGTTGCGGCCGGGCCGTGAGGATGCGGACGGCGAGAAGGTTCAGATCATCGGCGTTCGTGATTCGGACGAGGAAGCCCGAATCGTGAGCGGCGCCATTGAGCGCCTGCGCGGAGACGGGCATCCGCTTTCGGAAATCGCCATCCTGATGCGGGCCGGATTTCAGACACGACCGTTTGAAGAGAGGCTGATGCTGATCGGTATTTCGTATCGCGTCGTGGGCGGGCTGAGATTTTACGAGCGCGCCGAAATCCGGGACTGTCTGGCCTATCTGCGCGTTCTGTCTCAGCCTGCGGATGATCTGGCGTTCGAGCGGATCATCAATGTTCCCAAACGTGGGGTGGGCGCCGTGGCTGTGCAGAAGCTGCATGCCCAGGCGCGCGCTCTTCCGGGGCCTCTGAGCGCGGCTGTCAACTGGCAGCTTCAGGAAGGGCTGCTCAAGGGCAAGTCGAAGGAGGCGTTGAACGGGTTGATGGAGGCGTTTCATCGCGCCAAGGCAACGCTTGAGACCGAAGGCCACGTCGTTGCGGCCGAGCAGCTTCTTGAAGACAGCGGTTATCTTCAGATGTGGCGAGACGACCGCTCCGTCGAGGCGCCGGGACGTCTGGACAACATTCGTGAACTTCTGCGCGCGATTGGCGAATTCGGAACGCTTCAGGGTTTTCTGGAGCATGTCGCACTCGTCATGGATACCGAAAGCGAGACGTCCGATGACAAGGTCAGCCTCATGACGCTGCACGGCGCCAAGGGGCTGGAGTTTGACACGGTGTTCCTGCCGGGCTGGGAGGAAGGCGTGTTCCCGTCCCAGCGTTCGCTTGACGAAGGCGGAAACCGGGCGCTGGAGGAAGAGCGCCGGCTCGCTTATGTCGGGCTGACGCGGGCGCGGCGTCGGGCCATCGTGCTGCATGCAGCCAGCCGACGGATCTATGCGAACTGGCAATCCTCGATGCCGAGCCGTTTTATTGAGGAAATTCCGTCCGAGTATGTCCAGATGAATGGACAGGCCTTTGAGACGCGGCGTCAGGCTGCGACGGCACCGTCCATGTTCGCCTCCGGCCCACTGACCAGCACCCGTCCGTCCGGGTTTCGCGCTCCGCGTCCGAAGCTTCATGACGTGAAGCCGGAACCGACTGTCGCCATTGGAGCGACGGTTTTTCATCACAGGTTCGGCGAAGGCACGGTTATCGGTGCCGACGGACCGCAGTTGCACATCAATTTTGAAAACGGTGGCGTCAAGCGCGTCATGTCGAACTTTGTGGAGATCAGATCGTGATGGCACCCCGCAGCATTGGCCGTCGCCATGCCAGTGCGCTCGAAACCCTGTCCATCACGGTTGAAGAGCCTTTCGTTCCCCTGTTCGAGCAGGCCCTGATGTGTGCCTGCGAAACGGTGGGTATTTTCGAAGCCGACGACGCGCAGAAATACTGGCGCGTGGAAGGCGTGAAGGACACGGGCTTCAAGGAAGACGAGCTCGAAAATGCCTTGGCGGTCGCGCGGATTCTTACTGGCTGTGAGGCGGAGCTTGAACGCACTCCGACCGAATCTGAAGGCTGGCTGGCCCGGACTTACGAATCCTTCCCGCAGCAGAATGTCGGCAAGCGCTTTGCCATTCGCGGCACCCACCTGCATGGTGCGCCCGATCAGTCCCGTCTGACGATTACGCTGGATGCCGGAATTGCCTTCGGTTCAGGCGAGCACGGTTCCACACGCGGCTGTTTGCGGGCGCTGGAAATGGTCGCGTATCGCAAGCCGCAGCGTATTCTGGACATGGGCTGTGGGTCCGGCATTCTGGCGATGGCAGCGGCGAAATTGCTGCACCGCCCCGTTCTGGCCGTTGATATCGAGCCCTGGTCCGTGCGGACGGCAAAGCTCAATGCGCGGCTGAATGGTCAGGGCAATCTGCTGGACTGCCGTTTCGGCAATGGCTGGCAGACCGAGGCCGTGCGCGCCAAGGCGCCGTATGATCTGGTCTTCGCAAATATTCTGGCCCGTCCGTTGTGCCGGATGGCGCAGTCTCTGGCGCTGAACCTTGCGCCGAACGGAACGGCCATTCTGGCTGGGCTGCTCTATAGTCAGGCACGGATGGTTCTGGTGGCGCATCAGCGTCAGGGTCTTGTGCTGGAGCGTATTTTGCGTGAGGGCGACTGGGCCACGCTGATCCTGCGCCGCCGCGGGTGATGGGAACGCCGGGAATGCTGCCCCTGATTCGCAAGGCCAGCGTTGATGATCTTCCGGCCATCCTGCGTATCACCAATGACGCCATTGAAAACACCGACGCCCTCTGGATCACGACGCCCTTTACGCTGGAGCAGCGGCGTCAGTGGTTTGAAGACAGGCTGGCGCAGGGCTACCCCGTGCTTGTCGCCATCAATCCGGCTGGTGCGATTGCCGGATATGGTTCTTACGGGTCTTTCAGATCCTATGAAGGCTATGCCCGCACGGTTGAGCACTCGGTGTATGTGTCCCCCGATCAACAGCGCCGGGGCATTGGCCGTCATCTTTTGAAAGCTCTGATCGACCACGCAAAAGGCGCGGGCTTTCACGTCATGGTGGCCGTGATTACAGCTGACAACACCGCTTCCGTCGCAATGCACCGTGAGTTTGGTTTCCGGAACAGTGGCACGCTCCCTCAGGTCGGTCGCAAGCGTGACCGCTGGCTGGATCTGTTATTCATGACACTCTGCCTCGACGATATGTCTTCTGTGGAAAAGGACTTTTCATGACCCTGTCCTCCATCCCGCTCAACGAGCGCCCTGCCCTCGTTCGCACAGCCTGTAAACCGCTGGGTGTTGACGGTTTCATCATTCCGCGTGGTGACGAATATCTGGGCGAATATGTCGCCCCCTGTGCCGAACGGCTGGCCTGGCTGACGGGCTTTACGGGGAGTGCCGGTCTTGCCGCGATTCTGCCTGATGTGGCCGCAGTGTTTTCTGACGGGCGTTACACGGTGCAACTGGAAGAGCAGGTTCCACATGATCTGTGGGAGCGTCGGCATGTCGCGCTCGAGCCGATTGGCGACTGGCTGGCCGAGCATGCAAAAGGGCTGAAGGTTGGATATGACCCGCGTCTGGTCAGTCAGTCCATGCTGACCTCATGGCAGACATCGGGTGTTGAGCTCGTTCCGCTGTCACAAAATCCCATCGACCAAGCCTGGACAGATCGTCCTGCTGCTCCGGCCAGTCAGGTTATACCGCAACCCTTGGAATTTTCAGGGGAAAGCAGTGCGGACAAGCGTCTGCGTCTTGGGCAGATCCTAAGTAGGGATGGACATGACGCGGTCATTATTGCCGATTGCACGTCGCTGGCATGGCTGCTGAATATTCGTGGCAGCGATGTTCCTCTCACGCCTGTCGCGCAGGGTTATGCGATCCTGCATGCGGATGGGAGCGCCGAGTGGTTTGTTTCATCGGAGCGCCTGTCGGCGGGTGTCAGGGATATCTGTGGGTCGGGTGTGACAGTCTATACCCCCGCGGAACTGGCGCAGCGTCTTGGGGCGCTTAGTGGCAAAACGGTGTGCGTGGATCCCGTCTCCACGGCTGTGTGGTTCGATACTACGCTTCAGACGGCCGGAGCGACGGTCGTGGATGGAACGGATCCGTGCACGCTTCCGAAGGCGATCAAGAATAGTACTGAACAGGAAGGTGCACGGCAGGCTCATGCCCATGACGGTGTGGCGATGGCCCGGTTCCTGTATTCCCTGACGGTATCGGGGATGGGCCAGCACGAGACGGATCTCGTCTCGCGGCTGGATAGCCTGCGGGCCCGCTCCAGTGACTATCGGGAACAGAGCTTCGATGCCATTTCCGCAGTTGGACCGAATGGTGCTTTCCCGCATTATCGCGCGCAGGTTGGTCATGACCGGGTTCTGGAAGCCGGAAGTGTTTATCTGATCGACAGCGGTGGCCAGTACCCGTTCGGTACGACCGATATCACCCGCACGCTGTGGGTAGGGGATCAGGAACCGCCGTCCAATGTTCGTGAGGCGTTCACGCGTGTTCTGAAGGGCAATATCGCCCTCTCTCGCATCCGTTTTCCATCCGGCACGACCGGTCACCGTCTGGATGTTCTGGCACGGGCAGCCCTGTGGCAGGTGGGCATGGATTACGATCATGGGACCGGACACGGAATCGGAAGCTATCTGTCCGTTCATGAGGGCCCGCAGAACATTTCTCCTGCGCCGCGTCCTGTTGCGCTTGAAGCAGGCATGATCGTTTCCAACGAGCCGGGGTATTACGAGCCAGGGCAATACGGCATCCGGATCGAGAACCTGATGCTGGTGCGTCCGTCTTCGTTCAGGGGCAGCAAGGGCGCGTTTCTGGAGTTCGAGATCCTCAGCTATACGCCGATTGATCGCAGATTGATTGATGTGGCGCTTTTGAATGATGCCGAACTGAACTGGCTGAACGCCTATCATGCGGAGGTCCAGATGCGGGTCTCCCCGCATGTCGAGCCAGAGGTTGCAGAGTGGCTCGTGGAGGTTTGCAAACCGCTTCTCCGATAAAGTTGCAGGTATAACTGTTTTTTTACTTTTCCCGGTCATAAGCAGAAAAATGATCGGGAAAGTTCGCCTCCTTGCCGCGGCCGTGACGCTCTCCGGGGTGCCGGTTGCGCAGGCCTATGATGCTGCGTCCATCTGTAAGGCGGCGGTGCAGGCCGCCGAACAGCAGACTGGTATTCCGTCTCGTCTTCTCGACGCCATCAGCCGGGTGGAGAGCGGACGGCGGGACCCGAACGGTTCGGCGACTGTCGCCTGGCCCTGGACCGTGAATGCGGCCGGAAAAGGTTATTTCTACGAAAGCAAGGACGAAGCCATTGCAGCAGTGCGGGATTTCCAGGCGCACGGCATCGTCTCGATTGATGTGGGCTGTATGCAGATCAACCTGCATCATCATCCGGACGCTTTTTTCTCGCTCGAAGATGCTTTTGACCCGTTCAGCAATGCCCGTTACGGCGCCCGTTTTCTGTCCGGACTGCATAATCAGCTTCAGGGTTGGCCGGCAGCGACGGCTGCCTATCATTCCCTTACCCCGGCTCTTGGTGCGGATTATGCCCGTCATGTGCTGGCCATCTGGAACGGACAACCCGACAGCTACCGGCCCCCAGACTTTCTGCCACAGGTCGTGATGACGGCGTCAGGCCTTCAGGCCATGCTTCCAACTGCCAGACCTGCTCCTTATTTTGCGTTGAACAGGCAATCCGGATTTTCCGAACGTCCGACGCCGCGTATGGAAGCCATGCCGTCTGTTCACATGGTGTCTTATGCCCCCCCGCCTCGCATCATCCATCATGCAGTCGGGCAGGCTGGAAGCACTGTGCCCATGCATGGTGGACGGGATCTTGCCTCCTATCGCGCCATGCCGGTTCGTCTGGCATGGCGACAACGCTGATCAGTATCCAGACCAGCCAGCACCTGCTCCAGCATAGGCTCCATGCGACGACGCATGATGGTGGGTGACGGAAATTCCCTCATCATCGGGGTGGTGAACGCAGGCCGACAGTCCTAGAAAAAGCGTTACGATCAACACGCGAAACATCATGTGACGGCTCACCTTACACTTTGAAATTTTCTGCAGGAGAACCCGGACCAATCCGGTTCGTTTTGTACGTCATGACTGGAGAAAAATCATGAAGTTCCTGCTTTTCCTGCTGATTGGCGCCATGGCGGCCCGGACGTGGTTCCGTATTCTGGCCAACACGTCTTCCCGCTCGACTCTGATCGGAAACAAAGGCGCGTGAAGCGTCCCTCCTGACTAGAAAATTTCCGGCACCTCAGGCCGTGACGCATCGAGCCAGCCCTGAAGCATATAGGCGGCGGCCATCTTGTCGACAACCTCGGCTCTGCGGCCGCGTGTCATGTCGGCATCCTGGATCAGAAAGCGGTTAACGGCGCTGGAAGACAGGCGTTCGTCCCACAGTCCCGCGGGAATCCCGAGCCGTTCTGACAAAGCCTGTGTCCAATCGGACGCCGCGCGTGCAGCGGGACCAAAAGATCCATCCAGTGAAAGTGGCAGCCCCACGACAAGAGCGCCAACGTCCTGTGCGAGCACGATTTTGGCAAGTTCCTGTGCATTTTCTCCCAGTTTTCTGCGCTTGAGGCCGATCAGGGGAGAGGCCAGCATGAGAGAAACATCCGTCAGCGCGACGCCGATGGTCTTTGATCCGGGGTCAAGCCCGAGGATGCGTTGACCGGATTGAACGAGATTACGGAGATCATGTGGATTGAACAGGGGCATAGCACGGCGTTATGATCCCCCTGAAGGCTGAAAAGCCACCATAAAATTTCCTCTTGTTCAGGAATATTCATGTCGCTCGACGCGAAAACGGTTACGCGCATCGCCAGACTGGCGAGGATCGGTCTTAAGCCCGAAGAGGTTGAAACCCTTGGGCAGGATATGGGCTCCATCATCGACTGGGTGGAACAGCTCAAGGAAGTGGATGTCACGGGCATTGATCCGATGATTGGCACGGGGCTGGCAAAACCCCGTTTGCGCGAAGACGCTGTCACGGATGGCGACTGCCGTGACAAGGTCCTCTCCAATGCTCCCGAACGGGAAGGTCCGTTCTTCACGGTACCGAAGGTGGTCGAATAATGTCCGGCATCCATGATTTCACGCTGGCTTCGGCCCGGGACGCGCTCAAGTCCCGCAAGATTTCCGCCGTCGAACTAACGAACGCTCATATTGATGCGATCGAACGTCTGGACGGTCAGCTCAACAGCTTCATCACCCGTACGCCCGATCAGGCTCGCGAAGGCGCAAAGGTTGCGGACGAGGCGCTGGCCAAAGGCGAAGGTGGCCGCCTGTGCGGAATTCCGCTGGGCATCAAGGATCTGTTCTGCACGAATGGCGTTCGCACGACGGCTGCCAGCAAGATCCTCGGCAATTTCGTGCCGCCTTATGAAAGCACGGTCACGGCCAATCTGCTCAAGGATGGCGCGGTTTTCCTTGGCAAGCTGAACCTTGACGAATTTGCCATGGGTTCGGCTAACCTGAACTCGGCATTCGGTCCGGCGGTCAATCCCTGGAAGCGCAAGGATTCTGACGCAAAGCTGGTTCCGGGTGGTTCTTCCGGTGGTTCTGCCGCGGCTGTGGCGGCAGGACTTGTTCTGGGTGCGACGGGTACGGATACGGGCGGTTCCATCCGTCAGCCGGCGGCCTTCACGGGCATTGCCGGGATCAAGCCGACCTATGGTCGGTGCTCGCGCTTCGGGACGATCGCTTTTGCAAGTTCGCTAGATCAGGCTGGCCCGATGGCCCGCAACCTTCAGGATTGCGCCATTTTGCTCGAATCGATGGCGGGTTTCGATCCGCGTGATTCCACGAGCGTCGATACACCTGTTCCGAACTACGAAGCTGCTCTGAAGCGTGGCGTTAAAGGTCTGCGCGTCGGTATTCCCAAGGAATATCACGTCGAAGGCATGCCTGCGGAAATCGAAGCGCTCTGGCAGCAGGGCATGAACTGGCTGCGTGATGCGGGTGCGGAGATCGTCGAGGTCTCCCTGCCGCACACGAAATATGGCCTTCCGACGTATTATATTGCAGCTCTGGCAGAAGCGTCTTCCAATCTGGCCCGTTATGACGGCCTCCGGTTCGGTGAACGCGTGAGCGCGCCGTCGCTGGATGGCCTGTACGAAGCCAGCCGTGCTGCTGGTTTCGGTGAAGAGGTCAAGCGCCGCATCCTGATCGGCACGCATGTGCTGTCTTCGGGCTATTACGACGCCTATTACCTGCGGGCCCAGAAGGTCCGGACGCTGATCCAGCAGGACTTCCTGAAAGCTTTTGAAAACGTTGATGTGCTTCTGACGCCCACAGCGCCGTCTGGCGCTTTTGCACAGGACGAAAAGCCCACCGATCCGGTTCAGATGTATCTCAATGATGTCTTCACGGTTCCGGCGAGCATGGCGGGCGTCCCTGCCCTGTCCGTTCCGGCTGGTCTGGATGCACGCGGCGTACCGCTTGGGTTGCAGCTTATCGGCAAGTTCTTCGATGAAGAGACGCTGATTGCAGCCGGTCATGCTATTGAACAGGCTGCGGCATTCCATCATAGACCCACTATTCATGCAGGAGTGTCGGCATGAGCTATCGTATCACCGGCAGCACCGGCGAATGGGAAATCGTTGTCGGTCTGGAAGTTCATGCCCAGGTCGTCAGCGAGGCCAAGCTCTTTTCCGGCGCTTCGGCGGAATATGGCGGCGAGCCGAACACGCATGTCAGCCTCGTCGACGCCGGTTTTCCGGGTATGCTTCCGGTCCTGAATCAGGAATGCGTTGCTCAGGCCGTCCGCACAGGTCTGGGACTTGAAGCCGAGATCAATCTGTTCAGCCGCTTTGATCGCAAGAACTATTTCTATGCCGATCTGCCCACCGGTTATCAGATCAGCCAGTTTGCCCACCCGATTATCGGCAAGGGTAAGGTTCTCGTTGATCTGGCGGATGGCAGCACGCGTGAAATCGGTGTCACCCGTCTGCATCTTGAACAGGATGCCGGTAAGTCGATCCACGATCAGGATCCGACGCGCTCTTTCATCGACCTGAACCGGGCCGGTGTGGCGCTGATGGAAATCGTCAGTGAGCCGGATATCCGCTCGCCTGAGGAAGCGGGAGCCTATCTGCGCAAGCTGCGCCAGATCCTGCGCTATATCGGCACCTGTGACGGCAACATGGAGGAAGGCTCCATGCGTGCCGATGTGAACGTGTCGGTTCGCAAGCCGGGCGAAACGGACTATCGCACCCGTTGTGAGATCAAGAACGTCAACTCGATCCGCTTTGTGATGATGGCCATCGAAGTCGAGGCGCAGCGGCAGATAGAGGTCTGGGAAGCTGGCGGAACCGTCGATCAGGAGACGCGCCTGTTCGATCACGTCAGAAGCGAAACGCGGTCTTTGCGTAGCAAGGAAGATGCGCATGATTATCGCTATTTCCCTGATCCTGATCTTCTACCGCTGGTCATTGAGCAGTCCTGGGTCGATGAGCTGAAAGCGGCTCTGCCGGAACTGCCCGAAGCCAAGCGCGCCCGTCTGGAAGCGGAATACGGTGTCAGCCGTTATGAATCTTCCGTTCTGTGTGTTGAGCAGGCCATTGCCGACTTCTATGAGACCGTGGCACGCGGTGCTGATGCCCGGTTGGCAGCGAACTGGATGCTGGGCGATTTCTTTGCAGCCCTGAATCGTACCGGACGCTCCATTGAAGACAGCCCTGTCAGCGCCGAAGGTCTGCGGGAACTTCTGGGTCTGATTTCCAATTCCACGATCAATGGCAAAATTGCCAAGGAAGTCCTGGAAGACATGGTCGAAACAGGCGATTCTGCCTCAGTCATCGTTGAGCGCAAGGGTCTTCGGCAGGTCACGGATACAGGCGCTATCGAAAGCGCCATTCGCGACATCCTTGCGGCTAACAACGACAAAGTTGAAGAATATAAAAGTGGCAAGGACAAGCTTTTCGGCTTTTTTGTGGGGCAGACCATGAAGGCCATGAAGGGCAAGGGGAACCCTGCCCTCGTCAATGAAACCCTGAAGAAACTTCTTTCAGAGTAAGACGAAAAAAATGTTCTCAGGGGGTTTGACCACGACGCGGTTACCCCCTAAGAACACTCCAGCATACGCAGTGCGAACCGCGTAAGGTGCGGAGGGGTGGCCGAGAGGCTGAAGGCGGCGGATTGCTAATCCGTTATACGATGTAAGTCGTATCGTGGGTTCGAATCCCATCCCCTCCGCCAATATATCGCAAAATATAAAATCAGTTATAGCCGGATGTTTCAATCACGCGGCTTAATGCTGCAGAGATATATCTGCGACCCCATCGCAAGGAGCTTGACCAATATGTCGCCGAAGATGGGTTCTGCCGCATTATAAGTTTGGCCGGAAGCGGCTGAACCTGCTCCTTGATTCTTTCGTATGCAAGACGCGCAATCCTGAAATCAGACCGTTGCGGTTTCAGGGGTTCTTCTGTTTTTCAGTTCGCGTTGAATGACCTGAAAGACCGTATCCCTCAGCCACCGATGAACGCCATCGCTATCCACACGGGGATGCCATGCCTGAAAGGATATGACGGGGGGCAACTCGAACGGAAATTCGAAAGCCTCAAGCTGGATCTGGGAAAGTGGCAGGCGGTCGATAACGATATCGGGTAGCGGAAGGATCATGTCTGTTTCGCGGATGGTCTCGATCATGGAATGATAGGTTGGAACGACCATCGCGATCTGTCGGGTCAGCCCGTAGCGTTCCTTGAGAATGACATCCATCGGACCATAGGGGCGGCCTTTGCGGGAGACGCTGATATGGTCGTACTCCACGAGTGTCTGCGGAGTGATCCCCTGCGCGAAAATTGGGTGCCCCTCACGGACCATGGCGCGGAATGACGTCAGGAACAAAGTCTGGCGCATGATTTCTGGACGCAGATCATCCGTTGCACCTACGTACAGATCAATCCGGCTGTTACGCAGTGCCTCACTGGCTGGTTCTTCCGTCTCCGGAGCGAACACCACGCTACAATTCGGGCACTCAGCCTTGAGCGCCATCAGGACCACGTGGCCGAATGCGCTCACGATAAGATCGTTGGCGCGGATCGTGAAACGGGGCGAGAGATGGCGCAGATTCAGCGTTTCGCTATCGTGCACCAGCGCGTCTGCGTCCCTCACAATGCTTTGAACCCGGTCGCGGATGCGACTGGCAAAAGTCGTCGCCATCATCCGGCGCCCGGACAGGACCAGAATGGGGTCGCCAAAAACGCTCCGCAACGTGGCGAGATGGCGACTCATGGCGGCATCACTCACCTTCAGGCGAAGCGCCGCTTTCGAGACGCTCTCTTCCTCCACCAGGGCCTGAAGATAGCGCAGAAGATCAAGGTCATAGAATCTGCGGCTGTTGTTGCGCCTCGCCATCGTTCTTCCTGTTTCCTGCTATTTCCACACCCCGTTTTCACGGTTTCTTGCACAAAACGGAAGGCATTATTTCAACCCTTGCGGAAAGTGGAAACGTCACTTGCCGCAAACGTGGGTTTTCGGGCCTGTGCCTGCCGGATACAGGCTGTCGGGTAACGGAAAAGATCCATGACCCCAGCAGTTTCATCATCGCCGCAGGCTCCACCCGCGCAGCCTTCCTATATTCCGCCTTTCGGTATGCGGACCATTGTCGGCTGTCTGGGGATGCTGCTGGCCGTGCATGTCGCCGGATTCAACGAACACATCACGGAAATCGGCCTCGCCGATATCCGGGGCGCGATGCATATCGGGCATGATGAGGGAACGTGGTTCACCTCGATCTACGAGGCTTTCAACATCGCGGCCATGGCCTTCACGCCCTGGTTCTACATGACGTTTTCGATCTACCGGTTTTCGATCTTCATGACGGCCGTGCTCGCCATGCTGTCGATCCCCCTGCCCTTCATGCCGGACATGGTCTCGCTGTGCTTTCTTCGTGCGGCACAGGGGCTGAGTGCAGGGTGTCTGCCACCCGTCCTGATGACGGTCATGCTGAAATATCTGCCGCCGCCCATCAAGGTCTTCGGCATTGGCGGCTATGCGATGAGCGCCACCTTTGGCCCCAATCTGGGTGGGCCGCTTGAGGCAATGTGGTTCGAGCATGTGGGCTGGCGCTGGCTGTACTGGGAGGTCATTCCCTTCAGTATCATCGCCATTGCCATGATGGCCTACGGACTGCCGCGCGATCCGGTGCATCTCGAACGGTTCAAAAAGTTCAACTGGCGCGGCTTCTTCATTGGCGTGCCATCCATCCTGTGTGTGGTGACAGTACTCTATCAGGGGGACCGGCTGGACTGGTTCCGTTCGCCGATCATCTCTCATCTGACATTCTGGGGCGGTGCGCTGTTCGTGGGGTTCCTGTTCCATGAATGGCACCATCACAGCCCGTTCTTCCGGCTTCAGTACTGGAAGAACCGCAACATCACGATGTCTCTGCTGACACTCGTGGGCGTGCTCATCATCTGCGGGCTGATGATGGAGGTGCCGATGACGTATCTGGAAGCCGTGCGGGGCTATCGGCCCATTCAGGCAGCTCCGGTCGCGCTGACGGTTGCCCTGCCACAGCTCATCATGCTGCCGCTGACAGCTGCTCTGTGCAACTCCGCGCGGGTGGACTGCCGGTATGTGCTGGCGTTCGGCATGTCGTGTCTGGCGCTGGCAGCGTTCCTTGGAACCTGGCTGACGCCGGACTGGGTACGGGACAATTTTTATCTCTTGCAGGCGCTTCAGATCCTCGGTCAGCCAATGGTCGTGATCCCGGTGCTGATGCTGGCCACCATGTCTCTGGGGCCGGCGGACGGCCCGTTCATCTCGGGCATGGTCAACATGCTCAAGGGCATGGCCAATGCGTTCGCTGCCGCTATTTTCGAAATCCTGCTCCGTCGTCGGGAACAGTATCATTCCACGATGCTGCTGGACCGGGCGGGCAATAACGCTACAGCGCTGTCCGGTATGGGTGATCCAATTCACGGAGCGATCAGCAACAGCTCGCCTGACGGCGATCATGTGGCGCGAAATACGCTTCAGATCTTCCACACCTATCTGCACGAGCAGTCGATCACGCTGGCGCTGGTGGACATCTATTTCGTCGTGATGTGCCTCTGCCTTGCTTATGTCGCGCTGACCGCCGTGCTGCCTAAACGGGTCTATCCGCCCGGCAAGGGGCCTGCTCCGGCCATGCCTGCCGCCGCCCGTGACCCCCGACCTGAACCCGCCCCCTCACCCATTCCCGCCACCGCGCACTGACGGACCTGCCTTTATATGATTTACGGAAAACCCCTTCTTCTGGCCGGATGTGCGGTCATTGTTCTGACGGGTCTGGCCTGGACGGCAGACCGTTTCTTCGTGGGTGATGGTATCCGGCAGGAAACCAACGATGCCTATGTCACGGCCGATTTCACGACCGTGGCTCCGAAGGTCTCCGGGCGTATCGACCGGGTGCTGGCCGAGGACAATGAATACGTCCATGCCGGGGAAGAACTTGCGCATATCGAGGACGACGATTACCGCGCGGCGCTGGATGCGGCCCGTGGCGATACGGCTGCGGCTCAGGGCGATGTGAACAATCTTCAGGCCCTGCTGGACCGTCAGGGCTCCATCGTCGACGCGGCGAAATACACCGTGCAGTCCGATGAGGCGGCGCTTGTTTTTGCGCGCCAGAATGCCGCCCGGTATCGCAACCTGTCCGCAGGGGGCGCGAGCACGATTGAACAGCAGCAGGGCGCGGAAGCCCGGCAGCTTGAAGCAGTTGCGGCCCTTGCCCGCGACAAGGCCGGAACCAGTACGGCTGAACAGCAGGTCGCGGTGCTGAAGGCGCAGCTTGAAAAGGCTCAGGGTGCGCTTCTGAAGGCGAAAAGTGCCGAGCATCAGGCCGAACTGAACCTGTCCTACTGCACCGTTCCCGCGCCGGTGGACGGTGTCGTCGGTGAGCGTGGCGTGCGTGTCGGTGCCTACGTCCATCCGGGCACGGGGCTGCTGGCGGTCGTGCCGGTCCGCAAGGCCTATGTGCTGGCGAATTTTCAGGAAACCCAGCTGACGAAAGTCCAGACCGGCCAGAGTGCGACGGTCTGGGTCGATACGTTTCCCGGTCATCCGCTCAAGGCCCATGTGGACAGCCTGGCCCCAGCCACAGGTGTGGCTTTCGCTGCTATCCAGCCCGATAACGCAACCGGAAACTTCACGAAGGTCGTTCAGCGCGTTCCCGTCAAACTGACCTTCGACCCCGGTCAGAATCTGGCAGAAAAAGTGCGCATCGGTATGTCCGTCGAAGCACGGATCGACACGTCTTCGACGCCCGAGGGTACTCATTCCCATGATGCACGGTATCTCTGGAAATGAGAGCTTCCATGTTCCAGAATTCCCGCTGCCTTCTCCTGGCGCTGACAGGTCTCTCTGCCTGCACGGCAGGGCCGGACTATCATCGGCCCGATCCCCATGCGCCCGCGCACTGGCACCAGAGCCTGGCCCCCGCTGCCAGTCATCCGCAGGAAACCTCCGCCGTCGATGCACAATGGTGGCGGATCTATCGTGACCCCACGCTGACGGCGCTGGAAGAAGATGTGGCGCGTAACAACCTCGACCTGCGCGAGGCCGCCCTGCATTTCACGGAAAGTCAGGCTGAACGCCGGATCGCCAGTGCAGCCCAGATGCCGCATATGGAAGGTGCTGCCTCCTATGCCCGCGAACGCGCCAGCACAAATGGTATTCTCGGTCTACTGGGGACCATGCAGCAGGCGGGCCCCGGCGAGATCGCCAGCGGTCAACAGGGCTTTGGGCCGGCTGCCATGGATGGAGCAAAGGGCAATCCCTCATTCAATCTGCCCCAATACGGGTTGAGTGCATCCTGGGAAGTCGATTTCTGGGGGCATGTCCGCCGGCAGGTCGAAGCGGCGACGGCTGCGATGCATGAAACCGACGAGCTGCGCCGCGATGTGCTCGTCTCGCTCATGGCTGAAACGGCGCAGGATTATCTGAACCTGCGCAATGTCCAGACACAGATCGGCATCACGCAACAGAGCATTGATATCGCAAAGCATAGCGTGAAACTCACGGAACTCCGGTTCGCGCAGGGCACGGCGACGAAGCTCGATGTCGCCTATTCCCGTGGACAGATGCATGGCTTCGAGGCGCGTCTTCCGGTCCTGAAAAGTCAGGAAGTGCATCTCGTGAACGCGCTGAGCTTCCTGACGGCACGGGAACCAGGGGCGTTGAAGGACAGACTTGGATCGAGCCGGATCATCCCGCCCGTCCCGGCTGATATTCCAGTTGGTCTGCCGTCCGAACTGGCGGAGCGTCGCCCGGATGTGCGAGCGGCTGAAGACCATCTTCATGCCGCGACGGCAAGTATCGGCGTGGCGGTCGCGGACTTTTTTCCGCGTGTCACGCTGTCGGGCAGTCTGGATATTCAGGCGTTGCAGTTCAGCGGATTGGGTTCATGGGCGTCGCGTCAGTACGGGTTTGGTCCGACCATGACGCTGCCGCTTTTCGAAGGGGGACGTCTGACGGGGCAGCTTCATCTCCGCAGAGCCCAGCAGAAGGAAGCCGCGATTGCGTTGCAGCGCACGCTCCTGAAGGCGTGGGAAGAAGTCGATGACTCCATGGCGGATCTAAGCGCAGCGCAGGAACGTCGCAATCGACTGGAAGAAACGGTTTCGGAAGACGAAACTGCCGTCCATATCGCGCAGCTTCAGTACAGTCAGGGGGCTGGAGACTTCCTCAACGTCCTGACGACGCAGAATGCTCTTCTGGCAAGTCGGAGCGCATTGGCGGAATCGAGCGCCAACGTCTCGATTTCCATTGCCCACCTGTACAGGGCACTCGGAGGGGGTTGGACACAGAAACCCTGACGTTCAATCCTGTCCAGATCGCTCCCCTGACTGTGGATTGTGCTGGCGATATATTTTATACTAGTATGAGAACTACAATCATGCGCTTTCCTTCTGATCAAAATGCTACCTTCGGAGCATTTTTGCTCGTCCACGCGTGGCGCCGGTACAATTTGGGTACCTGATTCGAACACGGGCACGATGTTTCGTGTTCTGCAGCAACGTTGGCGCGTATCGGGGCGGCTCTGAGGATCTCGCCCACTGAACGGATTTACCCGTTTGAACTTGCGCAGATGAAGAACTCCATCTCCTCGCAGCTGCCAGAGCTTCCTAATTTGCCCGAATCTGTTCTGGCTTTCCCCGAACAGGTGACCGTACCTTGTAATGTACTCGACACGCTCTGGAGTACCTGTGCGACGAACAGGTCTGCGCAGAAGTTTTTTTTCGGATAGTAGGATAGTCGGAAGCGTGACCTTTTCCGCTATGTATTTCTGTTCCCGGTGCTCGAACGTTTCTCAGTAGCTGGAAATGCCGTGCGCATCGTGTGTGTACTCGCCGAATTCCGGGCTGAGAGCATTCACGGTGATGAACAGCAAGTTGCTCCCTGAGCGTACTGCTGGGGGAAGGTGGCGTCCGCAGGTTTTATCATCCGATTGATGGTCTGGTCGATTTTGAGCCGAATCCTTCATTTTACAACCTAGCCCCAGTATCAACTGGTGACACTGAAACCATGATAAGTACGTCCGTGTTCAGTCCCACGCCGATGCGGTTCGAAACATAAAGTAAGATTACCTGACATTCGGATGAAAGTCCTATCAGGCTTTATTTGTGTTTCGAAAATCTGTAGAGACTTAGGTCTATGTCAGACAATTTTATTTCAGTTTATCTGGCCGGTGATCTGGTATTCCGGCCGGAAGCTCTTGCTCTGTTTGCACGGCTGAAGTCGATCTGTGCAGAATATGGCCTCGAAGGTGTTGCGCCCTTTGATGGGCAGGCTGAAGCGCGGCTTTTGCCTCCGGGACGTGAGACCATCCTTGCTTTCGTCCGTGCTGATCGCGATCTGATGGATCGCTGTACCGCAGGTCTGTTTTGTATTGACCCGTTCCGTCGTTCTCCTGAGATGGATCCTGGAACGGCGGTTGAAATCGGTTACATGATGGGCCTCGGGAAACCGATGGATGCCTATACCGTAGATGGACGTCTTTATTCCGAGAAGGTAGAATCCTACTGGCGGGATGTGTGGAATGAAAGCCTTTCCGCAAGACCTGAGAGTGATGCTCCCTCTTCCGGGTGCATGGAAGATCCGGACGGCATGCTGGTTCATTCCGAAGGTCTGCTTCAGAATGGCATGGTCGAAGGCTTTATTGAAATGACGGGTGGCAGCGTCGCTATTGATCGCGACTTCTTTCAGGCTTTTCGGAAAGCTGCCGCACGTCTTTCGGGGCGTCTCCATGCGGGACTATAAATTATAATCTCAATTTTTTGCGTAAAGGCCTTGTCCACAGCGGGGAGCCAGGCCGCAGACATTGCAAACGACAGTCATTGATGGATCGTCGTTAAAGGAGCAGCTTGCAGAGCGTTCCATCGCGTATCCAGGCGGCGGAGGCTCTGTCTGGAAAGCTGTTACAATGCGGGCCATCCATTGCTGAAGAAGCTCTGGCAATTCATTGTCATGATGAGACCATCGCAGGATGTCATCTGTTGTACGGCCAATCTGGTGTGCAAGCTGGTCAGGCGACCATTGGGTCACTTGCAGAAAATCAGTCAACGTTACATGTGGCACGTTACAGCCTTCTGAAAGTGTAGAACGGTGAAAAAATTTCTAAATCGCTTTGCTTTTTTCGTCAATAAATCGTTAAAAATATCTCTCGGAAATTAATTTTGTCGTTCCGTTGGAGTTTTCATTAATTTTTTTGGAATATTTTTTTGTTTTTATGGAAGCGCTGCATTCCTATGTGACCAACTTTTTCAAGTATTGGTGTAGTTATTCGCAGAAGCCACGGCATAATCAGGCAGGCGTGAGCGAAAATACCATCCAGTGCGGGTAGAAAGACTTCACGTCCCTTCCCTTCACTCATCCGGATAATGAGGTTGGCTACATGGCGGGCTGATAGAGGCTTGTTGACAAAATTCAGTACGGATCCGCCGTCCCGTGTTTCCTGTTCGAGCATCGGAGTATCGACTGCTCCAAGAAAGATGGACGAAACCCGGAGCGCTCCTGACTTGAATTCCAGTGCGAGCGAGCGGGCAAAGCCTCTGAGGCCGAACTTTGTTGCGCTATACACGGAACTTCCCTGCAGAGGCATGACGCCAGCAATGGAATTAACAAAAACAATATGCGCCCCAAAAGAGACGGCTGGAAGTAATTGACTGGTCATGAGTATCGGTGACGTCAGATTAATTGTCATCTGTTCTTCAAGGCTGCGCCGGGTGATATTCCGGGTCATTTCCGGATCTATTTTTCCAGCGCAATGAATTAACAATCCGATGTTCTTTTTTCTTTCCAGAATAGCGTTACTGACGGATTCCAGTTCCGCAGGTTTTGTGAGGTCACAGTAAACAGCCTCAAACCGTCCGTTTCTGCTGGAAATCAGTTCCTCGGCCTTGTGAGGCTGACGCGTCAGTAGAAGAACATCCCATCCCTGTTCCAGAAGAAGTCCTGCGATTTCACACCCAATGCCGCCTGTGCCGCCTGTCATGACGGCAAATGATGGTACTGAAGCTCTTTCTCTGCAGGAAAAAAGCTTCATGTATCGTATGAGCCAGTCGGAGTTGAATGCGTCAGAACGTTCATGATCGGCTTTCTGGAAAAAACAGGTGGCTCTTCATAACGCGATAGTCGAATGCATCCTACGCTTTTCTTGTGATGGGCAGTTGAAGGGTGAAACGTGCGCAGTTCCGCTGTTTGTATCACTGATATGCAACGATTATGGCGTGTAAGGCGCGACAGGGAACGCGTTTGTCTGTGTCATGCTGTCGGTTTTGTTAGTCTGGTATAGCCCAGGTTCCAACGGGATAAGGCGGTGGCGGGGGGATCTTCGTCCCGCTCCTTCAAGAGCGGAAATCCGTGCAAAGTGTCAGGTTGACACGTGATTTTTCTCGGTGCGCGCAACTTTACCTTTCTATGAGGAAGCTTTCCGCACTGTACCAACAGCCTACGCCAGATAGCCGCCCTCTGAGGTGGTTTTTTTATGTCTGGAGACATCATGCGCAATCGCGTTCTCGCACTCAGGCCTCGGTGCCCTCCTTCTCGGCTCCACGGCCGCCTGCACCACGACCCAGAACACCGCGACGTTCAACACAGTCGCGCTCAACAATGACGCCACGGCCGTCTCTTATGCCGCCCCGGCTCAGTCTCCGGAACTGATCCGTGCCCGGATTTATCAGGGCGTCTGATCTTTCGATCATTGATGCCGAGCGAGCAGCGCCTTTGGCTGTTCCTTCGTTTCTATTGGAGATCTTATGCAGGATAGAAAACAGGGCAAGCACGCCCTGCCCCGCGACCCGTGCCACTTTCCTCTCTGGGCACTCCTCACGCAGGTCGCGAATAAAGCCCACGGTCCGCTGTCGTCGAGTATCTGGCTAAGCATTCCCCGCACGACACTGATTGGTAAAGATTTTAACGCGCTTCTGACCGCAATGAGGGCTGTATGACCACCATTCACAATCTGACGCCTTCTCCCCTCCGGACGATCGTTCTTCAGGGGAGCAATGCAACAGTCTCTCAAGTCACCTTCTGTCCGAAGTCGTCTGCGGAGTGTCTGGATTATACTCTGGACTTTTCTGCTCTGCTGGCCGGCACAGGTGATACGCTGACCGCAATCACATCCGCCACGGTCATTACGGCAAGTGGCGACTACGCTCTCACGATCATGTGGAGTGCCGTGGCCGGAACGATGGTAGTGGCGTTCCTTGCCAGTGGGCAGCCAAACACGACGCAGAAAATTCTCTTCGAAATCACGACCCAGCAGGGGCGCGTGTATTCCGTGATGGCCGTTCTGCAGATTACGGACCTGACGGTTGCGACTGCGCCACCATCGAATTTCCTGTCTGACACGCTCACGAACGGCAGCGTGCTGATCGCAGGGGTTGAGGCACTGCCTTCGGGTTATTCGTCGAACGGTCAGGTTGTTATGGCAACGGAAGCCACGGCCCCGGTCGGGAGGCCATCTTTTGAAAGCGTGACGGCCAGCACGTATGCGGGCGATGGGTCGGGTCTGGATGTCACGTCAGGCGGCAAAGTTCAGAGCATCGGCCAGTGGATCGCGGCACTGTCTCCAGATGGTGCACAGGGTGTCGGGATCAAATCCATCGACGTGACACAGGGGAGTGTTGTTGCGGGTCAGCCGTCAACGGTGACACTGACGGCGACACTGACGGATGGTACAATAACTGCGCCTGCGACGTTCGAGGCTCCGGCTGGTGCACCCGGGGCAACGGGCGCATCGGGTGACGTAGGTGCAACCGGTGCAACTGGACCGAAAGGCGATACGGGCGCGGCAGGGGCTGATGGAGCAGCAGGCGTGGGCATCGCGTCCGTGGCTGTCAGTCAGGGCGCCGTCGTGGCCGGTCAGTCCTCCACGGTCACGCTCACCGCGACCATGAGCAATGGCGCAACTGCTCCGGGCATTTCGTTTGAGGCTCCTGCCGGTGCGCCGGGTTCGGGCGGAAGCGCCGTAGATCTGACAGCGGCGGCGATCAATGCCGCTCTCGGATATACCGCTGCAGACCCGTCAAAGTTTCTTGCACTGAGCCCTGACAAAGTAGCGGATCTTCAGACCGTTACCGCCCCGTCCGATAGTGGGTTTGACGCCACTTATGCGCTTCAACTTTCGGACGGAGGAGATACCCTCCAGGTCGGATGCCTGAACAGTTATGGAACGCGCTGGCTGGGGGTGAAATCCACCAACGGTGCTGTCGGGATCAGGCTGAAAGACCAGTTCAATAATGCTGCAAATATTGCCTCGCATACCAGCGCTGATGGCTCCACGGAAATATACTCCGGCTGGCTCGCTATTGATGCTGGATACGGCACCGGTGGGCTTCGCGTTATTGATAAAGATGATCAGAAATATTACTGGCAACTCTGGGCGAACAACACCAGTTCAGGGCCTGTTCCACTTTATATCAGCGCTGGCACAACGGACGGATCAGCATGGCAGGCCCCGCTTGTGTCGTTTAATCCCACGACGAACGTGGCAGAATTTCTGAATGAACCGGTTATTTCAACGACATATACCTTTGCGGCGCTTCCTGCCTCACCTGTCGCCTGGCAGCGCGCCATCGTGACGGATAAGGCCATCGGTTCCGGTGCACAGGGCGTCATGGCTATGTGGAACCCGAATACGAAAGCCTGGACGGGGCTGGGCGGCGAGACGTTAGTATGAAAATGCTGGCACTCTGCGGGCTTCTGGTTCTCTCGGCCTGCTCGGCTGGATCCGTGGCACCCGTCACGATCAGTCAGGCTATTGCTGGTGTTCAGGCAGACCTGACGCAAGCGGGCGTGGTCAGTGTTTCTGGCGTGCAGCACTGGACGGTCGATCAGGTGGTCCGGTTCGGCGCCAATGTCCGGGCGCTTCAGTGCGCGCAGCACACATCAGATCCGGTGGTGGCAATGATTGCCGGGCCGGTGACGATGGATCTGTCGGGCACATTTAGTCAGTCGGGATCATTTTCGGTCTCGGCTTCAAGTTTTACTCCTGTTTTTGGCTTACAGGCGGATGCCAGCCGAACGAAAGCGCAGACACTGCATGTCCCGGTCCAGTTTGTGCCTTTGTCTGCCCTGCCCGATGCCGAAGCCGGGCGGCAGGTTGGTTATGCCGGGGAATTATTGGGGCAGAACGATGCTGCCCGGCAGGCGACGGCGGCACGAATTGAGGCGGACCGGACGGCGCTGGCGGCACATGTTGAATTGCTGATCACCAGGTATGCTGCCCCGTGCTCTTCTGGACCTGAGCATCCGTTTGTCGGATCGCATCTATAACTGAAGGCACGAAATGGTCCTTGATCCAGGCTGTATAGGCCTGTTTTTGAGCTCGCCGGACGTTAAACCTACCCTTGATTGCCATACGCTCATGTTGCTCCTCTCCAAGAGTGAAGTCGCGCATGTTATGGACGATATTGGCCAATTCAAGCCATGCAGTATTGCCTTCTATTCCGGTGATGCGCAGGCAGGATAGGACATTATCTGGAGCTTTTCGGTCAGCAAAGGCCCGGATGGCATTTAAAAGATAGACAATTCTGGATCGAATAGTCTGCCTGCTGATTGAGTAGGATATTCAGCGTCTGGCTCACCAGAATCGTCAGCATCAAAAAAAACCTGCTGCATAATGAGCCATTCTCCATCGAACGCTGCAGGAGAAATTGAAATCGCTGATGCGCAGTGAGAGATAAAAGGTTTTTTAGGAGTATAAGTCGGGCAACAATTAATGCGTGCCCTTTATGGTGGCTGAAAATTGGCTAAGTGGTAACCGTTTATTATTAAATATGACTACTTTATGATGATGCTTACGAAGTGAGTATCGTGGAATTTTATAGAAATAGATTGTTTTTTTTGGTCTGCTGCGTGCAGTCTTTCCATGTTGGTATCCGAGTCAACATCAAGAATGGAGAAGTAGCATGTCCAGCTTTGGCAATACTTATTACGGAACTGGAAATAGCCTCTCACTCACATCATCCGCTAGTGGTGGAAGTTATAATCTGGGTTACGTTGCGGCTATTGGCGCCAATGATTTGAATGTGACATCTGGAGACGGCTCTGCAGTCAGCGCCACTATCCAGCTGGCGGCGCTTGGACTCTTGGCCTCATACACAATAACGGCTGAAGCGCATACGACAGTTGTGGTGAATAGTGGAACAATAAATCTCGTGGCTGGAGTCACTCTTGATGCTGACGGCGGGAGTATGTCTATTAGTGGCGGATTGCTGAATGCCCTACAATACGTAACGGTAAATATTACCAATGGCGGTATTTTTAGTGGGGCAGCCAGCCTTATTAGTGCAGCATCGGGTCTTACGATCAATTTTGGCAACGGTGGGGGAACACTCAACCTTGCGGCGTCGAGCACTAATATTGCCCTTTTGAGTGGGGCAACCATCAACGGCTTTGGTGCGGGCGATGAAATTATTGTCAGTTCTAATGGTAGTCTGACAACGATTACGGGTGTTACATATAACTCTTTGCTGGGCACAAGTACGATATCCTTCCGCAATGGAGATACGTTGCTCCTAAATGGGCAATACACGGATCAGGAGGATGGAGAAGGAACCTACCTGTCCACTCAGTCCGTCTCCGGGACTAATGGAACAGAGCTTGTTGTTGCTTGTTATGCCAAAGGAACCGCCATTCGAACGGTGGATGGAGAAGTATCTGTAGAAAAGCTACAGATTGGGGACCTCGTCCGGACTGTAAGCGGGGATTTGAAGCCTGTTTTGTGGATTGGCTATAGAAGTTATTCGTCGCGTTTCGCGGGAATTAATCCAAATGTGATGCCTATAACCTTTAAACGTGGTTCACTAGGCAAAGGCCTCCCTGTTTGCGATCTGACAGTTTCACCGAAACATGCCATGCTGATAGATGGAGTACTTGTTCAGGCTGAAAGCCTTGTTAATGAAAGAACAATATTCAGATCGACTCCTCGCGGAGTAATTGAATATTATCATATAGAACTTGAAGATCATGATATCATTTACGCCGAAGGTGCCCCTTCTGAAACCTTCATCGATGATTCTAGTCGGTCAATGTTTCATAATGTAGACGATTACTACCGACGTTATCCTAATCGGAATATAAAGAATGTATATTACTGTGCTCCGCGCCTGGAAGAAGGAAGCGTTTTAGAGAGTATTCGTCAAAATCTCCAATCTACGGCTGAGAATAATGCGCGTCTTTCGGCTTGAGGAGAGCATGAAGATATTTATTGATCATGGATGGAAAAAATCTTGACGGAGAGGAGCCTCTGTCCGTCGTGCGTGGCTTTGTCGATAATATCGACAAAGCCACCATCGTAGGGTGGGCGTATAATGGTACGGATGAACCTGTACTTATTCGTCTTCTGTGTAATGGGATCGTTCTAGGCCTGGTTAAAGCCGATTTATATAGAGAGGACCTTAAGCAGTCTGGGATAGGCGATGGATATCATGCCTTTTGCTTTAATGTTTTAGGGGGGCTGCCGTCCGGACAACCAATCCAAATCGAAGCGCGAGAAGCGCGAGGTGGCGCTGAGTTGGAAGGGTCTCCTTGCATAATAGAACTTCCTGCTGAAGCAAGGGAGGTCACTGCATTAGCGGCCGTGCAGACGGAGAAACGTGCAGGGTTTCTGGATATCGTTGAACGACGTTATATCGCCGGTTGGGCTTGGGATGAAAGCAAACCAGAAAACTCTGTTGGTATACAGGTCATTGTTAATGATCGCATTTTAATAAATTCAATAGCAAACAGATACCGAGGCGATATAAAAGAGTGCGGAATTGGAACAGGAAACTACGGCTTTGTTATAGTTATTCCAGAAAATTTATCTCTTCGCGTAAGAAATATCGTTCGCGTCATTAGAGATGATGGGGCTGAGTTGGAGGGATCTCCAGCCATTATCGAATCAGTCTCAGTTTTCGATCCCGATATACTGTGGTTTATGCAGTTTGCCGCAAAAAACGTTGAGAATAACGAAGAACGAAAAAGAGTTTCGGAAATACTTTTGTCGACGCTGGATGTTTTGAAGACAACGGCCAACCAGGAGATGGCTGGGTATGTGAACCATTCTGTTGAGCGTCATCAGGCGTTGGTATCGGGCTCTGAAGGTGCCTGGGGCAATATTAAATCCCGATGCAAACGTGCACTTGTCATAGACAGCCGATTTCCAGATCCAAGTCGGGATGCTGGGTCGAATGCGATTGTATCGCACATTCGTGCACTTTCAGATATGGGATATGATGTCTTCTTTATTTCTTTAAACGAAAAAAAAGCCACCAGAGAACAGAAATTATTCTTGGAAAGAGATGGCATTCAAACTTTTGAGGCCCCCCTTTTTGATACTGTTGAATCTGTTTTGCGTCATCAGCGCGATAGTTTTTCCTTGGTTTATCTTCATCGTGTAGAAGTGGCACACGCCTATATTGGTCTTGCAAGGTATTTCCAAACTCATGCCCGTATCATTTTCAGTGTTGCTGATCTGTCTTATCTGAGGTTGGAACGTCAGGCGGCTGAGCTTGATGACATTGAGCTGAAAAATAAAGCGCGCCGTGTTCGAGTTCTGGAACGAATTTGTGCAATCCAAGCTGATGCTTTGATCACACATTCAACGGAAGAAATGCGTCTTTTAAAAGAACTAGCCCCAAGAACGCCTGTTTTTGTTGTTCCATGGGCAATTATGACGCCTCCTGTCATTCAACGACCTCACATGCGTAGCGGCTGTCTTTTCGTCGGCCATTACGGACATCATCCTAATGTGGATGCAGCGTTGTGGTTAATAGAAGAAATCATGCCCCTCGTTCACAAACAGCGCCCAGATATAATTTGCTATCTTGCTGGTTCTCACATGCCGGAGCATCTCCGCAAGGTATCGTGCCGTGGCGTAGAAATTCTTGGTTATGTTCAGGATTTGGATGAAGTCTTTGGAAAAGTAAGAATTGGAGTGGCACCCCTCCGCTTTGGAGCGGGGGTCAAAGGTAAAGTGCTTGAAATGTTGGGATGGGGGCTGCCTGTGGTCATGACGCCTATTGCATCCGAGGGTATTCCATTTCCGTTGGAATTGAGAGAACTTATTACAGATGGGGGAGCGGAAAATATTGCAGAGATGATTATTTCTATGCATGACAATGAAAATATTGATAATATATCTAGGAAAGGCGTTTCTTTCATTAGGGAAAATTATAGTATACTTTCAATAATAAAAGAGATGGAGAAGCTAGAGAAGGGGGTTTTAATTCAATAATTTATTTCAAATAAAATTTATAATTTAATATAATTATTGATAATTATCTCTATTTATTTTATAATTTATATTGCAGGAATGTATATTTTAATTTCTTTAATCTAATTTTTCTCTGTCTCAGAGAGGTTTTAGAACCAGTTACGTGTTCCGTATTTCTCCTGGATTAAAATATGAGCCACATGAACTCATCCAAGTGGTTTGGAGGCTCTGTATGGGGGTACATGGGCCTGTCCAACATCTAAGTTTGGAGTTTTTGGTAAATCAGTCGGGAGTACTTTCAAGAATACCAAACGCAACAGCATTATCCATTATGTTTTCGGCATTTTATTTTTTATGCCTGAAATTCGAGACGCATTTCCACGATTATCCAATTTGGGGGCCAGTTCATTAGGTGAAGATGTCGACATGTGCGGTGACACGCTGGATGAAGCAATCCGGGACGGACCGAGAGGGCGTAACCTTCAGTTTAACTGGAGGCAATCCAGGAACTGCAGAAGCTTCCGGGCTTTAAATAAGGAAATTGATCGGATCACGCAGACATGGGTTCTGCTTTCGGTCGACCCGAAAGCAGATGTTGAAGAGCCGCCAAACTGGGGGCGATATTCAACGTATAGAGCCTTCTGGGAAGCCGTTTTAAGGGCGTTCGTGACGAATGTCCAAGTACAGAAACATATGGATGCTTGATTTCGGTCCGTGAATGGGGTCAGCTACTGATCGGGCAAAATCCCAGAAAATAAAATAACCTGCGATGCCATAAAAAGCTGGCCAGCCGACCGCTCTGAAAACCTATAATGTGATTACTCCAGCAACCCTGGTCACGACGTTTCCTCCAATCCAGATATCATCGCCATCTTTCACTACGAAGACGCGCCCGGCTCTGTGTAATGTGGTGCCCTGAGTGGCCACATATTGTGCTGGCGCGACCCCGCTTTCGATCAGCCATTGGGCCATAGCGGCGTTCAGGCTTCCTGTCACAGGGTCTTCCCACCCTTGCCCGTCTCCGACAAAAGCCCTCACCTCAAACTGGACGTCTGCCCCATCGTGCAGATCGTCCCACGCCCCTACAACGCCCAAGTACTGCCCTCTTAGCTTCTGCCAGTCGGGCTGAATGGCCAGAATGTCCCGGCGGCTGCGTAAGCGAAGAGCCATCCATCCGGGGCCATTATCCGCCCATTGTGCATCGAGAATATCCCCAGGTAACAAACGTAAACCCGCAAGAGCATTCGCCAGGTCATTCTGTCCGACAGGACCAGTCCGACGCCTTGGTGGAGCAGCAAAGGATAATTGATCGGTCTGTCTGCGCACTGGAACAAGACCCGCACCGCATTCCTGCATGATCACATCAGATTTCGACACGCCTCCAAGAAACTGCCAGACAAATGCGCTTCCGAGTGTCGGATGACCGGCAAAAGGCAACTCGGTGTGTGGTGTGAATATCCGCACACGATAATCGGCATCGGGATGCGTTGGCTTGAGAAGAAAGGTCGTCTCGCTGAGATTGGTCCAGTTCGCGATCTGGGCCATCTGGCTATCGGATAATCCGTCCGCCCCTGCAATTACGGCGAGAGGATTGCCTCGAAAGGGCTCGGCGGAAAAAACGTCTACCTGTCGGAAAGGGAGATCCATTGTCAGGGTTCCTGCGTTCTTGGGCCGACCCATGGATCAATTGCGGCAGCCAGATGTGTCAGCGTCGGATTGTGAAAGGCCGCTACTGTTCGGTTAAAGGTTTCATGATGGCAGTCTGAGCGTATAATCAACTCCTGCGTCGGGATAGAAAGACCGTTCATCGCGCCGCAGGCTTTCAGTGCGGCTCTGTCGATCCTGACCAGCAGGCGGCTTGCTCTGGCGGGATCGCTCAGATCCTGACGAACATACGACACGGAGACCTGATCGGGACCCTCTTCGGCTTCCTGAGCTGAAGCAGGCTCATGAATGGCCATGAGCAGCAATAGTCCCGTGAAGATGACACAGAGCACTCCCAGCGCCTGCACTATCTCCGGGACTTGTGGAAAGATGCGGACTTCAGGTCGCAGGCGTGCGATGTCCATGGCTGATTGCGACATAGGATAGCCTTATTGTTATAGTACAATATAGACGAATCGATTCGATTGTTATAGATTGACAGCTCTCTCAAAGAGTTCAATCACTATATTGTCCTATTCCAATGATGTTGATGGAGCCCGCTATGTGGCAACCTGAACTACAATCCGGTCCCAAGCCGCTCTACGAGCGGCTGGTTCTGGCGATGGCGCAGGATATCAAAACGGGGCAGCTTGCTCCTGGCGCAAAGCTGCCACCCCAGCGTGATCTGGCATTTCGGCTGGGGGTCAGCGTTGGAAGCGTGACACGGGCCTATGCGGAAGCGGAACGACGAGGACTGTTGTCCGCTCATGTTGGACGCGGATCATTCGTACGGGGTGCATTGCCAGCCGTTCCGGATGTTCCCACCATTGAGCGTGGTTCTGTTACGGGACAAAGCAGAAGCGGCCTGATCGACCTACGGTGCAATACGCCCCCCCCTGTGCCTCTGATGGCGGAGTTGAATGCCGCTCTGGCCGCACTCATGGGGCGTAATGCGCTTGATCCTGCTGTGCATTATGTTCAGGGCGAGGGTCTGCCGCATGTCCGCGCAGCCGGCGCTCAATGGATCGCACGGCATTACGGGCTGGATTTCTCTGCTGGAAACCTGATTCAGTGTAACGGCGGTCAGCACGCTATTGCACTGGTTTTTTCATCATTCTGTGCTCCTGGCGATACCGTCCTGTGTGAATCATCAACGTTCTACGGTGCGCGTATGGCGGCGGCCCATCTGGGTCTGAAGCTGCGGGGGGTGCCGATGGATGATGAAGGGCTGTTGCCCGAAGCTGTTGACCGGGCGGCAGCGGAAACAGGGAGTCGCCTGCTTTTCACGCTGCCGACGCTTCATAACCCGACCACACGGACAATGTCAGAGCAGCGTCGACAGCAGATCGCGGCTGTTGCGAAAGCCCGCGACCTGCTGATTCTGGAAGACGATGCTTATTACGCGTACTCCCAGAAGCCGCGTCAGATCGTGTCTTACGCGCCGGAACGGACACTGTATCTTGCCAGCCTTTCCAAAGGAGTCTGCCCGGGGTTTCGTTTGGCTTTTCTGGCACTTCCACCTGACCTGCCGCGGGAACGACTCATGCAAGGTATCCGAGCCTTGGGGTACTGCCCGCCCGCACTGGGAGCGCTGGTATTCAGCCAGTGGGTCGCGGAAGGGCGGATCGATACCATCGGACAATCCATTCAGGCAGAAGCTGCCACCCGGTGGAACCAGTCACATACAGTACTGGGAGATCTCGTCGCGCGACCAGGAGCCATGTATTCGCCTCACGCTTGGATACCCATGTCGGCACTCGATGCGGAGAGGGTAACGGCACGCCTGTTTCGTGCAGGCGTAGAAATTACCCCTCCAGACACGTCTGGAGTTTCCCCTCAGGCTGATACCGGATTGCGCCTCTGTCTCGGCGCCTCGGTCAACAGAGGAGAGCTGGATCGCGCGCTTGCAATTATCAAGGAGGTTATTACCGGGCACGGAAGCGCTGACCGGGATGGAATTATTTGAGGTTTTTTGTAATGGAATGGATATAGATGTCTTAATGTGAATTGATGACTCAATGATATTAGCGAATCACCAGTTTAATACTATTTTTATGGATTACTTGACAATCTGACCCGATGTGCAGGTCTGGGCATTCATAGTGGCCGAACGAACCGGGTTTCCATGAAGCGATTGAAGCAAATTTCATATGGAGAAAATGTCTGAAATCAGCCACTTTGGATGGTGGGCGCGACAGGGATTGAACCTGTGACCCCTGCCGTGTGAAGGCAGTGCTCTACCGCTGAGCTACGCGCCCATCCGCTGGACGGGCTTCTAGCAAGGTGAGATTTTTCTGACAAGGTCTTTTTCGCGGGAAGCCGGATTGTTTGTTCGCTCCGGCTTCCCTTTTCGGGCGCTCAGAAGCCGAACATGTGGTCCAGTGAGAATGCTCCCTGCCCGTCTTCCAGTCCATGATAGCCGAAGAGGCGGCAGGTCAGGTCACGGATGAGGACATAGCCACCCTCCCCTGCACTATCGAGATTCGATGCTTCGAAGAGTTCGTGTGGACGCACCATGAAAGATCCGTTCGGAGCGATCCTGATCGTAGTCTGGGCCAACAATGAACCATTCGCTGCGTGAAGCAGGAGGACTGTTTCCGAAATGTCGGTGCCCTCAACGGAGGCTGGATGAATCAGGCAACAGCAGCTGCGCAGTGTGTTCAGAGCTGTTTTCTGGCCGAGTTTCAGGAACAGCCGGGTGGTCAGGCCCGGCGGTGGGCCTGAATAGGACTGTGGCTCCGAACGCCACGTCATGAGCGTATTGAAGATATGCGCCCCGAAGCTGGTTTCTGCGGCATGGTCGCTCTTGCGGTTCCGATATCGCATCAGGGCGTGCAGCCAGCCGTCCGCTTCACCCCCATCGCGGAAATCGTAGACCAGATCCGCATGACCCGCACGGTCCGTCAGATCATGCAGGGCCACGGCTGTGTCATGATTACGCGGCAGGTTTCCCAGAAAATGCGAACCGGTTTTTTTTCCGGATTCATCAAACAGGTCCAACCTGACGGGAAGGTTTTGAAGCGCTTCGGACATGGGGCTGGGTTGCAGGAAAGTCTCGAAGCGCTTTGGGTCGAGGATCGGGAACGGCAGCAGGAATCCCCGGCCCAGCGAAGGCGGAAACTGACGGATGGCGGGGTCAGGACGCAGATTGTCCCGCTCCACATTCAGATGGGCGATGCGGGTCCTGCCCCGCTGGGTGATTTCATAGCGCGGGCGGACCAGATGCCGCCCCGAGCGCAGTTCAAGCTGTGCGGGCCAGTGCAGCCCAGGAAAGAGCGCACCGACATCGACAGCCAGCGTCTCGAATGGCCCGACTGCATGGTCGATCAGACGTGCGGCCTCCTCCCCCATACGGTTGAAAGAAATTGCGCCCGCCGGGATTGTTGTCGCATGACTGTTCTGGATCCAGACGATCAGCGTCTCATCAGGTTCCGGGGCTGGAAGGGTCGCGTAACGCACGGAAGGCCAGGCATTGGCGTCATGCGTGACGGACAGGCTCGGATCGCCGTTCTTGCCCCAGCTATCAAGCGCGTATTTCACGACGTCATGCCCGCGCGCACCGAGAACGTGGATGAAAAGCTGTCCGGTAAATTCCGGCAGATCAAACCGCAGCCGCACTGCCGCGCTGTCGATCGTGATCCCCGCACCGGCTTCCGTCACCGGCTGCTCCCATTGTGCAAGAATGCTACCGCTTCCGTCATAGAGCCGCATCCAGTAGCGCAGGTTTTCGGCTGCATAGCTGGACCAATAATTTGCCGTCACTATTCTGCAGGAAAAGCGCTCCGTGTCGCGGAAAAAAGCAAAATTGGTGGCGAAATTCAGCTTGTCCAGATAAGGGCGCCCCTTGACCAGCATGTCATCCGGCAGGCGGGCTGATGCGAGGGTTTGAAGCTCCCGTCCGTTCAGGAGCCCCTTCAGGCGCGTCCGCATTTTTGCATCTTCAAACGACAGGGCGAGGATGACATCCGCTTCCGTCGTCGGAAGATCCACAAGCGCCCGCAGCGTCCCGCCAAAACCATCCGGCTTCCCGACCTGTTCCGTATCATGGACATAAACATGGGCCGGTTTCAGGCCGGGATAGAGGGCTGCCAGCGTACGTGCGGCGTCATCCGGGTCGTAGACAGCGAGTGTCCGGCCTGCGAATTCGGCTTCCATGCGGATGAGGGCTTCGGCGGCAAGCGGATGCGCCAGCGCCTTGTAAAGAATATTGCCACCCTGCGGACCAAAGGTGCGGATATCGAGCATACAGGGGGCCCTTTCAGAGCTTCAGACGTCGGCGCATTTCTCTCGCCACGAGGGGGGTATCGTCAAGCGGGGCCACATCCCACGGAGCCTGTTCGGGGTCGAACAGTTTCACGCGCCCGGCGTCTTCGAGGGTTTTCACAAAATGTGAGATCCGGCTTGAACGCCCGGGCAGCGGAAAAATCAAAACGGGGGCTGATGTCGCCACGGCCTCGGAAATCATGGAAACGCTGTCTGTCGTTACGGCAATCATGTCCGCACAGGCCAGCATGCCCATATAGGGGTTTTCGTCGCCGCTTCCTGTCAGGATGGCAATCCCGTGCGGCTCCAGCCGTTTGCGGAAAATAGCAACTGCAGCCGGATCGGTCCGGCGCGAGGGGGTCAGAACGGCCTGCATGGTGTTACGCCTTGTAAAGGCGATGATCCCTTCCGCTATCTGGTCTGCTTCAGCCGCGCCCAATGTGAAGCGGCCATTGGCGCCCCCGATCAGGACGGACAGAAGCGGACGTGTATCCCGCTTCAGCCGCCCTTCCCATTCGGGACGTGCCAGATCGAGCTTCTGCTGCGTTACGGGGTGAAGCGCATTGCGTGAGATCAAGACGTTCGGCCCAGTGATGCCATCATGGGTGTTGGCAATCACCAGATCGAACTTGCGGAGCGACATGCGCGGGTTCTGGATCTGAACGACGGGCAGTCCTTCGCGTCGGGCGACGGCCCGGCCAAGCACACCTCCCGTTCCCCCAATACAGATGATGAGGCATGTATCTTCGGGAATCCTGATCGGATCGACCCGCTTCAGGGGAAACGGCCAGTACCGTGCGGGAAAACTAGACCAGAACGGCTGGATGCGCACCGGTCGGAAATCCCACTCCAGACCCGCCTTTTCCGCCAGTCCTGCCCCTTGCGCGCGCATGCCGGCGAAGTCCTCCGCGATGATGATGGCTTTCATGACGGAACTCCGCAAAAAAGAAGGTGTTTCCCGAACTGCGAGAAATTTGGCAAGAAGCGCAGATGACAACGTCCCAGACGCCCCCTGCCTCCCCGAACCCAACGTCCACCGCCCCTGCTCCCGGATTTGAAGAGCTTGGGCTGATTGCGCCCCTGCTGGCAACTCTTGCCCAGGCCGGACACAAACGCCCGAGCCTGATCCAGGCGCAGGCCATCCCTCCTCTGTTGGAGGGAAAGGATGTTCTGGTTGGCTCCCAGACCGGTAGCGGTAAGACGGCGGCATTCGTGCTACCCATGCTTCAGAAGCTTGAGGAGGCCGTCCCGGCGCCGGGACCCCGCGCGCTCATTCTTGAACCCACGCGTGAACTCGCAGCCCAGACCGCTGCCGTGTGCCGTCAGCTCGGGCGCAGGCTTTCCCTGAAAACACGGGTTGTCTGCGGTGGAACATCGCGTGAGCAGCAGGTTCAGTCCGTCAGCGACGGCGTTGATATCGTTGTGGCGACGCATGGTCGTCTTCTGGATCTGGTCATGCAGGCCGACCTTGTTCTGGAACATCTGACCTATCTCGTTCTGGACGAAGCCGACCGCCTGCTGGACGAGGACTTCTCTGCCAGCATGACGGCCCTGACGCCCTATTTCCCGGATCACCCGCCTCAGACCGTCTTCTGTTCGGCCACGCTGCCTGAACCCGTGATGGATCTTGCCAAGCGGGTGACGCGCAATCCCGTTAGGGTGGAAATCGCGGCGGAGTCGTTCACGCCCAAAAATATCCGCCAGCGGGCGATCTTCGTGGAAAAGGACGACAAGCCCGAAACCGTGGCCCGTCTGCTGAAGCATTTCGAAGGGCGCAGCATTGTTTTCGCGCGGACGAAGAACACGGTGGACGCGCTCGCCAAAATCCTGCGGCGCCACAACCTGCGGATCGAAACCCTGCATGGCGATCGCACGCAGGGCGCCCGCAACAAGGCGCTCGACCTGTTCCGTCAGGGGCGCGTTCCCATTCTGGTGACGACAGACATTGCCTCGCGCGGTCTCGATATTCCGGATGTGGATCTCGTCATCAACATGGATATGCCCGAAACGCCGGAAGCCTATGTTCATCGTATCGGCCGGACAGCCCGCGCCGGACGCAAGGGCGTAGCGTTTTCGCTCATTAATATCGACGAACGGACTTTTCTGCGCGATGTGGAGAAACATATCGGCTATCGCGTAAGGATCGCGACGGAAGATTCGCTGGACCGTTAGGAACTGTCCCTACTGGCGAGAATGTTCCTCGCCAGATTTTCCCATTCCTGCGCATTGTCAACGCAGGGGCGTACGGGCGGAGGGGCTTCAAGGATCGCCTCCAGCGCCCGGGCAATCGCCGTCGGGTCCGGATCGCACAGGACTGCCTGCGGATCGCCGGAAAACTGCTCGACCAGACCACCCACACGCGTTGCGACCACATAGCGCCCGCTGGCAATCGCCATCGCGCCCACGCCACTCTGGGATGCCTCACGATAGGGCAGCACTACGATATCGGCCCATTCGACCAGCGCAGGTAAGGCGTCTTCCTCAACCCAGCGGTTCTCGACGCTGACGTTCTCAAGCCCCTCGAGCCTGCGGAGTTCGGGACTTGCAGGCCCATGCCCCACCACCCGGCACTCAAACCCCTGCCGGACGTGTGGCAAAGCTTCCGCCAGAAGGTCCAGCCCCTTGTATGGGAGAAGGCGCCCGAACATGAGAATGCGAGGTGTACCTTCATGCGCAAATGGCACTGTCCCCGTCCCGCCGATAAAGGGCGGATGTGTAAGCGACGTCACGGGACACTGCACGGCATGAGGCCCAGAGGTCAGTCCATCGGCAACATGGCGGCTGAAGGTAACGATCTGATCGGCATGGCGGATTAAGCGGCGCTGCAACAGCCCCTGCAAGGGGTAGCCGTCTCCCGGATGAGGCTGGGCATCGTGAACAATGACGACGATCCAGGCACCGGCTCTGTGAAGCACCTGCGTCATCAGCATATCCAGCGGTCCGGGCATGGCACAGATGGCAACATCCGGGCGGAAATCCCGCACGATCCGCGCAAGCTGCCTGCGAAGCCAGGGGGCGGTCAGAAGCCTTTTCAGCAGTCCACGGAGCGAACTATACGTCGCAACCTTGACCACGGCTTCGGGGGCATTCCGGCTGCGCAGGATTTCTGCCCGTTCTGACAGGCATAACAGAACATCCGTCCCCGGCAGTCTTTTGAAGCCATTCGCCAGATCAACTGCAATGCGTGGCCCGGCACCCCGCCGCCCCCACTGCCAGACCAGAATACGTTCGGCCAGAATACGTTTGGAACGTTTTCTCACGGCCGCACTCCAGCGGCCTGCGCCGCATCTCGCAATGTCGCACCGTTCAGGCGGGTCGCGACCCTGCGCCTGGCCTGCACCCCCAGACGGGCGCGCAGATCCGGATCATCGGCTGCCGTCCGAAGAGCATGGACGGCGGAATCCATGTCGGGCTGTGCCCATTGTGTGTCCGGCATCTCCCAGATCCCACGCGGATCACGGGCGGGAATGAGAGTGTATGCAACCGGCAGACCACAGGTTTCATCCAGAAACTCGGTTGTTGCAGACCAGTCCGTTGCAATCACGCAGCGCCCGAGTGCCATGGCCTCAGCCACCACAAGCCCGAAGCCCTCGCTGCGATGCAGGGACAGCACGATATCCGCACACTCCGTCAAAGCGAGCCTGTCGGCGCCATCGAACTGGCCCGTTTCGATACGGATATTGGAAGCCCCGCCGATTGCAGCGCGGATCGTCGCCAGATCCTCGGGATAATGCGCGGTATGGCCGATTTTCATAAGCAGCAGCCGGTCCGTACGGTCACCAAAGGCTTTCCTGAAGGCATGGATTGTCTCGATGGGGCTTTTGCGGACCATACTGGATGAAAGACTGAACGAAACAAGAACAATTACGCAGTCTTCCGGCAGTCCAAAAGACGTCCGGTTCCGCCCTGAAGATTTTCCCTCTGCAAGACCGACCGGGTGTTCCACGACCCGAACCGGCCGCCCCAGCGCGTGCAGGGCATCAGCGGTGAACTGCGAGGGCGCCCAGATTTCATGCACATGTCGCCGGGCCAGTCGCCATGTTTCCGGGACGACCGGCAGCTCCCACGCCCAGTATCCGATGATCCGGCGTCCCGTCCGTAGCGCGCGTGGCATGAAAAACTGCGCATAAGGCAGCATGGGGGCATTCACATGCATCACCAGCGGCGCTCCCGGGCCGGTCATGTCCCCTTCAAGAACACGACGGTCGATATCCCATGTCGCGCAGGCAATCCCCATCTCCCGCAGCGCCCGGACCATCAGTCTTGCCCCTTCTCCAAGTCCGGAACTACGGCTGAATTCGCCCGCAACGATGACCCCCTGTGCCGCAACCGGCTTGCCCCGCCTGACCGCAGGTACGGCCAGAGCAGTCGCCCAGACAAAAAAGCGCCGCCGGGCTTCCGCAGGAAAGCGTTGCCATACTTTGTGAAAAATGGAGAGAGACTGTTTCATCGTCCGTTCATGGGTCGTCTGTCCTTGGTCGTGAACGTGGGCAAGGAGCCGAAATCTCTGAAAAACCGGGCGGAAAACACAAAACAGTAACGCCGGACGGGCCCCGGAAAAATGTGACGTCTTTCCTTTGCGGAAGGAAAGAAAGGCGATGCTCTCTCTCTGGCGACCTGTGCCTAACGTGCTTACACTACAATCCATGACCGATCCATGTCCTACGCTCTGTGGTGCAGGTATGGCTTCGCCGGGCTGCCGGACGGAGAGCGCTCTTCGTCGTGTCAGTCTGTCTTGGAGTGGGCTGGCATGAGCTGCAAGGCGGGACAGCGTCACCATCCCATCCGGATACGTCAGCCCCGGCTGTCGGAAACGCTGCCCGGTTTCGGGCAGCCGTCACCTGTTTTTGCCGTGTCTCTTCCCCCGCCTGATCTTTCCATGTGGCGAATGCCGCCTGCAGGCATACCGGGAGTGTGGATTTTCGACTCGGGGCGTTCAGGTCCTGAAATTGTCATCACCGCCATGGTGCACGGCAATGAATATGCCGGTGGATGGGCGCTTGAAAATTTTCGGCGCCGAGGACTGTCCCTGACATCGGGGCGTCTGACGTTCATTCTGGCCAATCTGGAAGCTTTTGACCGGTTCGACATCAGAAATCCGGTTCTGGCTCGCCATGTCGATGAGGACCTGAACCGTCTGTGGCACAGCACACGTCTGAATGGCCGCGACCATTCCAGCGAGCTTGAACGGGCCCGTCAGCTTCAGCCCTATATCGCCCGTGCTGATCTGTTGCTCGATCTGCATTCCACGCTCTGGCCGTCCGAGCCTCTGTTCATCGCCTCTCCCCGCCAGCGTTCGGCAGAACTGGCCTGCGCTCTGGCTGCGGGCAGAAATCTGCCTCAGACAGTTCTGACGGATCTGGGGCATCAGGGCGGTTCACGCCTGATCGAACATGCCCATTTCATGTCGCCAGGCGGGACCGGACGAAGCTGTCTTCTGGAAGCGGGATCTCACTGGGAGCCTGGAACCGTCACGGTCATGGAAAGCGCCATTGAGCGTCTTCTGGCGCAGGCCGAGGCCATTCATCTGCGAGGACATGCGACGCAGGGAGCCTGCGAGCCCGAAATGGCCGTCGTGACCGACAACATCATTGCCCGGCACGCAGATTTCAGTTTCGTCAGGCCATGGGAGGGCGGGGTCACAATCCCCAAAGCGGGAACGCCCCTCGCCCATGATGGACATGACCTGATCTACACACCTTATGACGAGTGCCTGCTGATCATGCCCAATCTTCGTCCCCGGCGCGGACAGCTTGCGGTCCGTCTGGCCAGACGGACCGCAGCGCCGTTCAGATCTCAGGCCGAAGCGCGGTCGTAGATCGGGAAGCGACGGCACAGGGCCTTCACTTCCTCATGCACGCGCGCCGTGACGGCTTCGGAATTTTCTTCCTGAAGAGCCGCCGTCAGCACTTCGTCGATCATGCGGCCGACTTCGCGGAACTCGGCTTCGCCGAAACCACGTGCCGTCGCTGCCGGGCTGCCCAGACGGATGCCGGAGGTCACGAACGGCTTTTCCGGATCGAACGGGATGGCGTTCTTGTTCGCCGTAATGCCGGCACGTTCCAGAATGGCTTCGGCCAGCTTGCCCGTCACCTTCTTCGGGCGAAGGTCCACGAGGATCAGATGGCTGTCCGTGCCACCCGTAACAATATCGAAGCCACGGTTCTGAAGCTCGTCCGCCAGCGCACGCGCATTGGCAAGAACGCGCTTCTGATAGGCCTTGAACTCATCCGAAAGCGCTTCACCGAACGCGACGGCCTTGCCCGCGATCACATGCATGAGCGGACCGCCCTGCAGGCCCGGGAACACGGCGGAGTTCACTTTCTTCGCCAGATCGGGGTCGTTCGTCAGGATGATGCCGCCACGCGGGCCGCGCAGCGTCTTATGGGTCGTGGACGTCGTGATGTCCGCAACCGGAACCGGGTTCGGATACAGGCCAGCGGCGACCAGACCGGCAAAATGCGCCATGTCCACCATCAGATACGCCCCGACTTCATCGGCGATCTTCCGGAACCGGGCAAAGTCGATAACGCGCGGGTAAGCCGAGCTGCCAGCCACGATGATCTTCGGCTTGTGCTCGCGGGCCAGCGCTTCCATCTGGTCGTAATCAATCAGGCCGTCTTCGGCGCGCACACCATACTGTACGGAGTTGAACCACTTGCCCGAATAGTTCGGAGCCGCGCCATGCGTCAGATGTCCACCAGCCGCGAGGCTCAGGCCGAGAATCGTATCTCCCGGCTTGGCCAGCGCCATGAAGGCGGCCTGATTGGCATTGGCACCGGAATGCGGCTGCACGTTTGCGAACTCTGCGCCGAACATCTTCTTCAGACGCTCGATGGCGAGGTTTTCAACGCGGTCCACATCCACGCAGCCGCCATAATAGCGCTTGCCCGGAAGGCCTTCCGCATACTTGTTCGTCAGCACCGAACCCTGTGCTTCCATGACGGCGAAGGAGGCCATGTTTTCCGAAGCGATGAGCTCGATGCCGTCCTGCTGGCGCGTCAGCTCCTCGTTCAGGATGGTGGCAACTTCGGCATCAACCTCCTTGAGGGGGGCATGAAAGAAACGATTCAGCGTGGACTGGCTGGCGTGTTCCGACATCGTGGTCCATTCTCCAGGGTGAGTTCGGCATGTGACTAGCCCAGATTGCCTGCCTCGGCAAAAACAATCCGCCTAACAAACGAGGAACCTTCATGACCACTCCGCTCTGGCGGACCAAACCCGTATCATCCGCAGCCGACAGCCAGACTGGCCTCAGGCGTGTTCTCGGTCCTTGGCAGCTCGTCGCCCTCGGTATCGGCGTGACGATCGGTGCTGGTCTTTTCTCTCTCACGGGCGTCGCTGCCGGCCAGAATGCCGGTCCGGCCGTGACGCTCTCTTTCGTCATCGCGGCCGTGGCCTGCGGTTTTGCGGGTCTGTGTTATGGCGAGCTGGCCGGGATGATTCCCTCCGGCGGTTCGGCCTATTCCTACGCCTATGCCTCCATGGGGGAGCTGATCGCGTGGATGATCGGCTGGGATCTCGTGCTCGAATATACGGTGGGGGCGGCGACCGTCGCCTCAAGCTGGTCCGGTTATCTGGCGTCGCTTCTGGGCGGATGGGGGTTACCCATCGACCCGAGGCTTCTGGCCCCGCCCCTGACGCCCGTCACGCTGTCGGACGGCACCATCACGACCGCATGGTTCAATCTGCCAGCAGCCTGCGCCCTGTGGATCGTCACGGCGCTGCTGATGCGGGGTGTCAGCGAATCCGCAAAGGTGAATACGGCCGTCGTCATCATCAAGCTGGCGGTCGTCGCCATCGTGATCGTGGTGTGCGCGCCCCATGTTCATATGGCGAATTATCATCCGTTCATCCCTGAAAATACCGGCACGTTCGGCTCTTTCGGGTTTTCCGGTGTCATGCGCGCGGCCGGGATGGCCTTCTTCGCCTATCTCGGCTTCGATATCGTCTCGACCGCCGCGCAGGACAGCCGCAACCCGGCACGTAATATTCCGATCGGAATCATCGGAAGTCTGCTGATCTGCTCCGTGGTCTACGTTATTTTCTCGCTGGTTCTGACCGGGGTGGTCAATTATCGCCTCATGGCCAACGATCCGAGCCCAGTGGCAACCGCCATCGACACTGCTCACCTTCCCTGGGTCGCAAGCCTCGTGAAACTCGGCATTACGTCGGGTTATGTTTCGGTGCTGTTCGGGATGCTTCTGGGGCAGGCGCGGATCTTTCTCGTCATGTCCCACGACGGACTGCTCCCTGCGCTGTTCGCCCGGCTGAACACCCGCACTCGCACGCCTTGGACGTCCCATCTGCTGTTCGCGGTTCTGACCAGCCTTCTCGCGGCTCTCGTGCCGATCGGCGTGCTCGGAAACATGACCTCAATCGGAACGCTACTTGCCTTCATCGTCGTTTGTGCGAGCGTTCCCGTCCTGCGCCGGACCCAGCCGGAGGCTCCGCGCCAGTTCCGTGTGCCAGGCGGAAGCGTCATTCCCGTCCTCGGAATACTGTCCTGCGGCGCGGTAATGGTGTCGCTTGATCGCCTGACATGGATAAGGCTTGTCGTCTGGCTGGTCATTGGACTTGCCGTCTATTTTGCTTACGGCATCCGCAACAGTCGACTTTGCAGAGATCAAAGTTAGGCGCATGATCGGGGGTATGAGCAATGCAGCATACCCCCTCTCCCGTCCGCGGCGTAATCGCCACGATGCTTTCACCCGCCGTCTGGTGCAGGAACATCGCCTGCATGTCGACAACCTGATCTGGCCGATTTTCGTCTGCGAAGGTGAAAACCAGCGCCAGAAGGTCGACTCCATGCCAGGCGCCGAGCGCGTCAGCGTGGACAATGTCGTGGAACACGTCCGGCAGGCTGTGGACCTCGGCATCCCGGCTGTCGCCATCTTCCCCGTCACGCCCATGAGCGTCCGCGACGCCACTGGCACGGAGGCCCTGAACCCGGACAACCTGATGTGTCGTGCGTCGCGCACCATCAAGGATGCTTTCCCCGATCTGGGTATCATCGGCGACGTGGCGCTCGATCCGTACACCGATCACGGGCATGACGGTGTGATAGAGAATGGCCGCATCCTCAATGACGCTTCTGTTGAGATCCTGCGCCAGCAGGCCCTCAATCAGGCCCGCGCTGGCAACGACATTATTGCTCCGTCAGACATGATGGATGGCCGCGTGAAAGCTATCCGCGAAACGCTCGACGGCAATGGCTACGATACGACCCGCATCATGGCCTACACGGCCAAGTATGCTTCCGCGTTCTACGGTCCGTTCCGTGACGCGCTGGGTTCCGGCAGTCTGCTGCACGGGGATAAGAAGACCTACCAGATGGACCCTGCCAATTCCGACGAAGCCATGCGCGAAGTCGAGCAGGATCTGCGTGAAGGGGCGGACATGATCATGGTCAAGCCGGGCATGCCGTATCTCGACATCATCCGCCGTGTCCGTGAACGTTTCGAGGTCCCGACCTTCGCCTATCAGGTATCGGGCGAGTACGCGATGCTGATGGGTGCAATCCAGAACGGCTGGCTCGACCGGGATCGCACAATCATGGAAAGCCTGATCGCTTTCAAGCGTGCCGGCTGTAACGGCATCCTTACCTATTTCGCGTTGGATGCCGCCCGTCTGCTGCGGGACGAACGCTGAAAAGCCCTCAGGCACGTGGCGTTCAGTCCTATTATACGGGGCTGGACGCTGAAAATATTGCAGCCCGCCTCCTTGAGGAGCGCGGGCTGACAATTCTCGCACGCAGATTACGAACGCCTTACGGCGAACTCGATCTTCTGGCGACAGATTCGGAATGGCTGATTGCCGTTGAGGTCAAGCAAAGACGCAGCCTGCGGGAAAGTGCGTCATGCCTGACAGTCAGGCAGTCTAAAAGGCTGATGGAAGCCTTCGAATATATTCTGCTGACAAAACCGGAATGGAACAGGCCCAACACCCGGTTTGATCTGATCGTCGTGGACCTTTCAGGTCAGGCGCGACGCATTCAGGATGCGCTGCGCCAGTTCTGAAAGATCAGGTACGACGGATGCGAGCGTGGTGGTGTGCGGAGGCAACCGTTACATGTGCGTGAGCGATTGCGTGCGGACGGTAAGCTACATTACGGACCATCGCGTGTGAGCTGCTCCAGGCCACGGCCGTATTATGCGACGTCGTGCGACGGGCAAGCGCATGGTGGAAAACGGCACGATGATAGACTGGCGTGGCGGTCAGCGCATCGAAGGTCAGCTTACTGGCTTCGTAATCGGTGATGGCCGGACGGGCATAGGCCTTGCCTGCTCCCATGCAGATACCGACACCCATGATACCCAGAGCAACTCTGCCGACCCAGTTCCGCGCCATTGACGTTCGTCCCATCCCGTTTGATGAAACCAGCCTATGCGCTGAACTCGGGGTTCGACAACCCCTGATGGGAAAGTTTCCGAAAAAATCAAGGTCCTGCCACTTTTCGCCGCTTCATGGCTGAATTGTGGCAGGAGCAATGCTTAAAAAGTGCTGAATTCAGCACTTTTCGCCATGATTGGCCCCGAATCAGGGCGTAGCAACTCAGGCGTTAGCGGTCGTGATGCCTTTTTCAGTCAGCAGAGTCTCAAGCTCGCCACTCTGATACATGTCGGTCACGATATCGCAGCCGCCGACGAATTCACCCTTGACGTAAAGCTGCGGCACGGTCGGCCACTGCGAGAAGTCCTTGATGCCCTGACGCAGTTCAGCGCTTTCAAGAATGTTGCAGGTCGCGAACGGGACGCCAAGATGGTTGAGGATCTGGACCACGCGTGCGGAGAAGCCGCACTGCGGGAAGAGCTTGTCACCCTTCATGAACAGCATGACCGGATTGGCGTCGATCAGGTTCTGGATATGCTGGAACACGGTTTCGGACATTGGATTTTCCTTGGTTCGGCAGGACGGACGAAAGGCCCGGTCCTGCTGTCAGTGCTCGTCTGGAAAAAGAGACGTCAGCCCCGGCTCTTAAGGGGTGAGCGTCTTGAGGGCCATCGCATGCAGTTCAGTGCCCATGCGGGTTCCGAATGCATCATAAACCAGTTTGTGCTGGCGTACACGCGAAAGCCCGCGGAAGGCCTCACTTGTGACCTGGCAGGCGTAGTGATCCCCGTCCCCGGCGAGATCTTCGATCTCGATCCGGGCATCAGGAATGGCGGCAAGAATCGTGCGTTCGATTTCAGAGGCTGCCATTGGCATAAAAATCAGGCTCCCTCACCCATGAACCGCGGGAAGAACGCGGCATTGATCTCATTGAGACGTTCCGCACTGACGCTGACTGTTCCCGGAAGAACCAGATCACTGCCGCCCGAACGTCCCAGACGGATTGCCGGAACGTTGGCCTTCTCGGCAGCGGCTACAAGGGCTGCACCGTCGGAAGTTGCAATGACGTAGCAGCCCTGGTCTTCACCGAACCAGAACGCATGTGCTGCAACGTCCGTCGGAGCGGCTTCAAGCGTGCAGCCCACGCCGCTTGCCATGACCATTTCCGCCACCGTCACCAGCAGTCCGCCATCGGCGATGTCGTGACAGGCTGCAACCGTACCTGCGCCAATCTGGCTGCGCACGAAGTCACCATTGCGACGTTCGACCGCAAGATCGACAACGGGCGGTGCGCCATCTTCACGCTGACAGATTTCGCGCAGCCACAGGGACTGCCCGAGTTCGCCGCGAATGGAGCCGACCAGCACCAGATCATGGGCATCTGGCATCGAAAGCCCGATGGACTTGGAGGCATCCGCCAGCACGCCAAGCGCACCGATCGCAGGCGTCGGCAGAATGGCCTGTGCCTCACCGGACGGGGAGCGCGTCTCGTTATACAGCGAGACGTTGCCGCTCACGACCGGGAAGTCGAGCGCACGGCAGGCATCGCCCATGCCTTTGATGGCATCGGCGAACTGCGCCATAATTTCGGGACGTTCCGGATTGCCGAAGTTCAGGTTGTCCGTCACGGCCAGCGGCGTTGCACCGGTTGCTGTCAGGTTTCGCCATGCTTCGGCCACAGCCTGCGCCCCGCCCGTCTTCGGGTCAGCCTGACAGTAGCGTGGTGTGCAGTCCGTCGTCAGGGCAAGACCCAGACGTGTGCCTTCAACGCGCACGACAGCCGCGTCCGCTGCACCTGGACGACGCGCCGTGTTGCCGCCAACCGAGCCGTCATACTGGTTCCAGACCCAGGCGCGGGACGCCAGATCCGGACAGCCGATCAGTGTCAGTAGCGCCTTCTCGATCCCTTCCGGGTCGGCAGGCGTCTCGATCCGAGCGGGTGCCGTGAGCGGCACAGTCGGGCGGTTATAGACCGGAGCTTCATCCGCCAGCGGCGCCAGCGGAATGTCAGCCTCGACCTCGCCATTATGGCGGATCGTGATGCGGCCCGTATCGGTCAGCACACCGATGATCGCGAAATCCAGTTCCCACTTCGCAAAGATCGCGCGGGCAACTTCGGTCCGTTCGGGCTTGAGGACCATGAGCATGCGCTCCTGGCTCTCGGACAGCATCATCTCGTAAGCCGACATGTTCGGCTCGCGCTGCGGAACGGCATCAAGGTTGAGCTCGATGCCCACGCCGCCCTTGCCTGCCATTTCAACGGCAGATGACGTCAGACCGGCTGCACCCATGTCCTGAATGGCCACGATCGCATCCGTTGCCATAAGCTCAAGGCAGGCTTCGATCAGCAGCTTCTCGATGAACGGATCGCCAACCTGAACGGTCGGACGCTTGGAGGCGGCTTCCTCGTCGAACTCCGCCGAAGACATGGTCGCGCCATGAATGCCGTCACGTCCTGTCTTGGAGCCGACATACACAACCGGATTGCCCACGCCAGCCGCGGCCGACAGGAAGATCTTGTCCTGCTTGGCCACACCGACCGTCATCGCATTGACGAGCGGATTGCCGTCATACGCTTTGTGGAAGTTGACTTCGCCACCCACGGTTGGAACACCGACGCAGTTGCCGTATCCGCCAACGCCGCGCACGACGCCATCGACGATACGACGCGTGCCCGCATGCTTCGGATCACCAAAACGCAGGGCGTTGAGATTCGCAACCGGGCGCGCACCCATCGTGAACACGTCACGCAGGATGCCGCCTACGCCCGTCGCCGCGCCCTGATAGGGCTCGATGAAGGACGGGTGGTTGTGGCTCTCCATCTTGAAAACTGCTGCCAGACCCTCACCGATATCCACGACGCCTGCGTTTTCGCCCGGTCCGTGGATGACCCACGGCGCCTTGGTCGGCAGCGTCTTGAGATGGATGCGGGACGATTTGTAGGAGCAGTGCTCGGACCACATGACTGAGAAAATTCCAAGCTCCGTAAAGCTCGGTGTCCGTCCCATGATCGTGACAAGCTTGTCGTATTCCTCGCCGGTCAGTCCGAAAGACTGGGCAAGCTGGGCATCAATCGTCACACTCATCCGACAAGAGCCTCCACAAGGCCTTTGAAAAGCGGCACGCCGTCGGTTGCGCCGATTTCGGGGTCAGTCAGGTTCTCCGGGTGCGGCATCAGGCCACAGACGCGGCCGTTCTCGCTCAGGATCCCGGCGATGGAGCGCGTGCTCCCGTTGGGGTTGGTGGCGCGGTCATCGTCCGAAACCGCACCATCCGCACCGCAGTAGCGGAACGCCACGCGGCCTTCACCTTCAAGGCGCTTCAGCGTCTCGGGCGAGGCCGTGTAGTTCCCGTCACCATGTGCAAGCGGTGCGCGGAACACATCGCCGCGCGTCCAGCCCTGCGTGTAGGGCGACGACGCGTTCTCAACCTTCAGGTGGCAGTCCTGCGACAGGAAGCGCAGCCCTGCGTTGCGCAGAAGCGCACCCGGCAGGAGATGGGATTCCGTCAGGATCTGGAAGCCGTTGCAGATGCCCAGAACATGTCCGCCCTTGCCTGCGAACGCCTGGACGTCCCGCATGATCGGCGAATGCGCGGCCATGGCGCCACTGCGCAGATAATCCCCGAAGCTGAAGCCGCCCGGCAGCACGACGAGGTCCAGATCACCCAGCGAGGTTTCCCCGTGCCAGATCAGACGCGGCGCCTGCCCCGTGATCAGCTTCAGGGCATGGACCATGTCGCGCTCCCGGTTCGTGCCGGGAAATACGACGATACCTGCCTTCATTTCTGGCCCTCCGCCGGAGCGGATGCCGCATGGCAGGGATAGGTGTCATGCAGCGCGCGATAGACGGCTTTGCCCGCAGGCTCCGTCAGCGCATCATTATGGGCACGCAGCCAGGCGACGACCAGACCGCGGACCTGCGGCGCGGTCTGCTGGGCGGGAACGCAGAACGCGACCGGAGCGGACTCGTCATGCGCAAAGCTGTCGTATTTTTTGGCCCAGGCTTCACCATCCATCAGGCCAGACAGATAGGCGTCGCACATGCCAATGGAGGACTTGCTGGAGCACATCTGGCCCAAAGCCTTGCCCGAAACCTTGGACACGCGCTGCGCGTGGGCCGGGGCTGCCACGAGAGCCGGTGCGGCCACAAGACCGGCCAGCAGGAGCATCTTGGGAAGACGGGTCATCCTGCCACCTCGACGCTGAAATCCTCGATGACTTCATTTGCCAGCAAAGCGCGCGCCATGGCTTCACCCTGCCCCAGCGCATCGGCAGCGTTGTCGGCCGGAACATCGAGTTCAACGACGCGGTTGATGCGGACTTCGCCCAGGCCCTTGAAGCCAAGGGTTTCCAGAGCATGGCCCACGGCCTTGCCCTGCGGATCGAGAACGCCGTCTTTCAGGGAAACAAAAACGCGGATTTTCACTGAACTGCCTCCGGACCCTTGAGGTCACCATTCCCGGCCTCGGGCAGGATCCCGAGACGCTTTGCCACTTCCTGATACGCTTCCTCGACGCGACCCATGTCACGGCGGAAACGGTCCTTGTCCATTTTCTCGTTCGTCTTGGAATCCCATAGACGGCAGTTATCAGGGGAAATCTCGTCAGCCAGAAGAATACGCATCTCCTCGCCTTCCCAGATCCGTCCGAATTCCAGTTTGAAATCGACAAGCGTGATGCCCACGGCGGTGAACATACCCATCAGGAAATCATTTGTTCTGAGCGCCAGCTGGTTCATGTCGTCCATGTCCTGCGGTGCGGCCCAGTTGAACGCTGCGATATGCTCTTCCGATACCATCGGGTCGTTGAGCGCGTCGTTCTTGTAGTAGTATTCAATGATCGTGCGCGGCAGGCGTGTTCCCTCGGGAATGCCAAGCCGCTTGGCCAGCGAGCCCGCCGCTACATTGCGCACCACCACTTCAAGCGGAATGATCTCCACTTCGCGGATGAGCTGCTCGCGCATGTTCAGCCGGCGGATGAAGTGGGTCGGGATGTTGATGTCATGAAGCTTGAGCATCAGGTATTCGCTGATACGGTTGTTCAGAACACCCTTACCAGTGATGATGCCGCTCTTCGCGCCGTTTCCGGCGGTGGCGTCATCCTTGAAGTACTGAACGAGTGTGCCGGGTTCTGGGCCTTCAAAAAGAACCTTGGCTTTGCCCTCATAGAGCTGGCGGCGGCGAGCCATGAGCAATCCTTAGCGTTGCGCCGTCCTGACAGAAGATGCGGACGGCTGGAGCAGCGACGAATTGTGGTTCCATAGCATTGCGGAACCGGAACTGCGAGTGTGCGGAACGCAGGAAATCGCAGGAAATCTACGTCCCGCACGCCTCTCAGTCAAAGATACGGGCGAAGATGCGATCCACGGCGCGCAGATGCTGTGCCGGGTCGAACGCCTGGTCGAGAATCTCCTTGCTGACCCGACCGGCGACTTCCGGATCGGCTTCAAGGTTGTCACGGAAGGTCTTGAAGCCCGGCTTGTTCAGCTTCGTCCATGTTTCCATGGCGTTACGCTGCACGATACGATAGGCGTCCTCGCGGGAAATTCCGGCGCGCGCCAGCGTGAGCAGCACTTCGCCAGAATGGACGACGCCGCCGAGGCTTTCCATGTTCGCGATCATCTGCTCGGGATAGACGACCAGCTTTTCCATCATCCCGGCCAGACGCATCAGAGCAAAATCCAGACCGATCGTCGCATCGGGGCAGATGTTGCGCTCGACGGCGGAGTGGCTGATGTCCCGCTCGTGCCACAATGCGACGTTTTCCAGAGCCGGCACGACATGCGAGCGGATCAGGCGAGCCAGACCGGTCAGGTTCTCCGACAGGACAGGGTTGCGCTTGTGCGGCATTGCCGAGCTGCCCTTCTGTCCCTTGTGGAAGAACTCTTCAGCTTCCCGGACTTCCGAACGCTGCAGATGACGGACCTCAACGGCCAGACGCTCAATGCCGCTGGCAATCACGCCGAGGGTGCAGAAGAACGCGGCATGGCGGTCACGAGGAATGACCTGCGTGGACACGCTCTCGACAGCCAGACCCAGCTTGTCAGCGACGTATTCTTCGATTTCCGGGTCAATATGGGCATAGGTGCCGACAGCGCCGGAAATCGCGCAGACCGCAATTTCCTTGCGGGCCTGCACCAGACGCTCGCGGTTGCGGGCGAATTCGGCGTAGTGTCCTGCAATCTTCAGGCCAAAGCTGGTCGGCTCGGCATGGATCGCGTGGCTGCGGCCGATCGTGACCGTGTTGCGGTGCTCGTAGGCGCGGGCCTTCAGGGCGGCAAGAACGCGGTCCAGATCTTCCAGCAGAAGATCGGCGGCCTGCGTCATCTGGACGGACAGGCAGGTATCCAGCACATCTGAAGACGTCATGCCCAGATGGACAAAGCGGCTGTCCGGACCGACCTTTTCCGCAAGCCAGGTCAGGAACGCAATGACGTCATGGCGCGTTTCGGCCTCGATCTCGTCAATGCGGGCCAAGTCCGCGTCGGAGAACGCAGCCATGGCAACGTCACCCTTCTCGCGGATGGTTTTTGCTGATTCGGCAGGAATGTCACCCCGTTGTGCCATGGCTTCGCAGGCAAGGGCTTCGATCTCGAACCAGATGCGAAAACGGTTGGCGGGAGACCAGATGGCAGTCATCTGCGGACGGCTGTAACGGGGTACCATGGGAACTCCGGATGCGAGGTGGGGCTTTACGGAGGCTCCTTAGACCAAATACGAAGATATTGCACGGACCCCTTTTCGGAAGAATGACACCTTGGCCCCTGACTCTCTGCTCCACGCCCTTATCGCTCTCGGCCAGATCACCCTGATCGACATCACCCTTGCCGGTGACAATGCTGTCGTCATCGGAATGGCCGTTCGCAATCTCGAAGGGCGGCAGCGTCGTCTTGCCATTCTCTTCGGAACAGGGTTTGCCGCGATCCTGCGTGTGGGACTGGCCCTGCTGGCCACCACTCTTCTTGCCGTGGTCGGTCTGACACTGGCGGGTGGCTTTCTTCTTCTGTGGGTCTGCTGGAAGATGTATCGCGAACTTCGGGTTGGCGAACATCACGAGGATGTCGAAGCCGCCCCGCCTCGTCTGGGGCCTGCCGTTCTCAAAATCGTGGTGGCCGATCTATCCATGAGTCTCGACAACGTACTCGCTGTCGCTGGCGCGGCTGTCGGGCATCCGTGGATTCTTGTTGCGGGGCTCGTGCTTTCGGTGCTGCTGATGGGGCTTGCCGCATCGGTCGTCGCCCACCTGCTGGCGAGATATCGCTGGATTGCATGGGTTGGTCTTCTGGTGGTTCTGGGGGTTGCAATCGAACTCATCATCCGCGGCGGCGGGGAGGTCTGGACTCATGTTCTTCCGAGCTGAAAAAACATTTTTTGCCGGACTGATGATGCTTTTTGTCGCGTCGTCAGCTCTTGCCGCCTCTCCGATAGAGGTCTCCCCATCGCCTGTTCAGGAACGACTGGCGGAATGGCTGGTCCTTGTTGGGCCAGAAGGGAGCAGTTTTTCTGCGCAGCGTTACGCCAACTTCCTGACGCAGAAGCCCCAGTGGCCCCAGAGAGCCCGAATCCTGTGGCGCTTTCAGAATGCCCTGACCCAGACATCCGACCTGCAGGCCCTGAACACGCTCTGCCCGCTTTACCCCCTCACGCTGCCAGCTGCCTTCATGGCCTGTGCGGATCATCTCCCAGACCCCACCTCCACCGCACGTCGTCTCTGGCTGTCCGGAAACGCCCTGGCGGCCGCCGAAGAACAGGCCCTGCTCGCACGGTTTGGTCAGACCTTCACGCCCGCCGATCAATGGAGCCGCTATGAAGCGCTCGAACTGCGGGGGCAGTTTTCCGCAGCCTCCAGGCAGATCGAACGCCTTGCCGCCGATCAGCAGCCTCTGGCCCGTGCCAGACTGGCCGAACGCCTTGCCTCTCCTGAGGCCGATTCCCTGTTCGCCTCCCTGCCATTGGACCTGCAATCTGATCCGACCCTGACCCGCTACCGCCTCCGCGCCCTGCGTCGCGGCGACAGGCTGGATGAAGCCGTGTCTTTGTGGAACACGCAGGGCGCGGCTCTTCAGCGGGCGAACCCGTCCCATGACTGGTCCTCTGAACGGATCAGTCTCGCCCGTGCCCTGCTTCTGGACGGACGGCCGAAAGAGGCGGCAGACCTCGCGGACGACACCACCCTGCCCCCTGACACCACAGACCGCCAGGAAGCAGCCCTTCTCAGTGGTTTTATTGCGCTTAGAGAGCTTCAGGCTCCTGCCCGTGCCGAACAGTTCTTCACCCTTCTTCAGGGTGCTACTTCGCTCCAGATGCAGGCCCGGGGGTATTATTGGACAGGTCGCGCACTTCAGTCCGCTGACAGGCAGCATGATGCCGAAGCCGCATTTCAGAAGGCCGCAACCTTTCCGACGACATTTCCGGGTCAGCTCGCTCTCGCTGCCCTGACACAGGATAACGGGATTCTGGTCTCAGGCCAGTCATCGTCGGCTTTTGACGACGCTTTGATACAGGCCCTCCAGTCCCTGCCTACCCCGCCTGCCGGAACGCTCAGTCGTCCGGACCTGCTCGAAGCCGCCACGGACCTCGTGCAGGCTGGCGATCCCGATCATGCTCGGGATTTCCTCATGATGCTTGGGGTCGTCAATCCCTCTCCTGAGGGCCAGAAAGCCGTTGCCGATGCTGCGTCCCGCCTGGGGTTGGCCGCACCGGAAGTCTTCGCCTCCTATGCTCTGGCGCGCAAAGGCATTGCGCTCTATCCGCAAGGATTCCCCGATCCTTATCCGGCAGCGTCGACTGTCCCTGACGGCCTTCTTCCCGCCATCATCCGGCAGGAAAGTGGCTTCGACCCGAATGCTTTAAGTGGTGCCAGGGCAGTCGGCCTGCTGCAGCTTCTGCCTGCCGCAGCCAGAGACGTGGTGCGCAAGGGGCATCTGGGGCCAATCAATGTCTCTCCCGCGTCCCTGACCGATCCGCAGACAAATCTGAAGATCGGCAACGCGTATGTCTCGCAGCTTCTCGAGCGCTTCGGGAATGTGATCCCCTATGCACTGGCTGCCTATAATGCCGGTCCACATCGGGTCGATCTCTGGCTCAAAGCCAACCCACCCTCTGACCCGCTCTCCGAAGACGGTGTTCTGGACTGGATCGAACGCCTGCCCTATCGCGAAACGCGCCTTTATATCGAGAATATCGAAGCGGGAATGATGGTCTATCGTGTCAGGAATCTTCATGCGGGATAACGACATTGCAGTGCTTGCCGGACAGGTTTTGGAGCATTTCCGAAGCTCGGGACGCAGACTGCTCACGGTAGAAAGCTGTACAGGCGGCCTGATCAGCGCTGCTCTCAGTGATATTCCCGGTTCGTCAGATGTTCTGGAAGGTGGTTTTGTGACCTATTCCAATGTCCTGAAAAGGAGCGCTGTCAGTGTTCCGGAAGCGGTCCTTTTACAATATGGCGCCGTCAGTCTCCAGACGGCCCAAGCCATGGCGCAAGGCGGACTTCTGAACGCTTTGGACGCTGATGTGGCCATTTCCGTGACGGGAATTGCGGGTCCTGATGGCGGGAGTGACGCCAAGCCGGTGGGCACAGTCTGTTTCGGACTGGCCTGCCGCACCGCTGCGCCCATTCTCGTCCAGTGCCACTTCACCGGTGATCGTACCAGTATCCGCTCTCAGGCTGTGCAACACGCCCTTCAGATGCTCCTGAGTATCTGACACAGAAAAGGGCGGCTCCGAATGAACGGAGCCGCCCTTTTCTGCAAACCCGAAACAGACCATCTGCCCGTTTTTTAGTCTCAGTTGCCTTGTGTCGGAGCTGGCATCGTCGAGGCAGCCGGAGCCGCAGGCGCTGCCTGAAGGCTGGGAGCCGTCGGGATAGCGGTGGGTGCAGCGGGTGGTACTGCCGCAGTCGGTGCCGTCGGAGAAACCGGCGTCTGAGCCTGCTGCAGCGAGCGTGCGTTCAGGTCTTCCGTCGTGGCGGAACCACTGTTTTTCGCAGCCTGAGCAGCCTTGTCATGGTGTTTGCCGTGGTGATGGTGCGCGGCCATGGCTGGGGAAGCAGCAGCCACGAGAGCCGTCAGGGCAAATGCGCCAAAAGAAATCTTTTTCATGACGTAATCCTTATCCTGTCACCATTGCGGTGCTTGAACCTGTAACGACTCAGGTCGCGATTGGTTCTGGCAACACTACGAAATTTTATGTCCTCTGGGAAAGGCCGGGTGCCGGAGGAGCAAGTTTTGTGTCCTGTACGCCGTAGATGTCGCGTGCGCGTTTGATGAAGGCAGACACCATGAGGCGCACACCTTCGTTGAACACCACACCCATTGCATTTTGCAAAAGCCGCGACTTGAACTCGAAATCCACAAAGAAATCGACAAGGCATCCGCGGGGGTCAGGGCTGAACGTCCACACATTGTTCAGATAACGGAAAGGCCCCTTCTCATAACGCACCCGAATGCGCGAAGGCCTCTCCAGCGTCACACGGCTCGTGAAGGTTTCGCGGAAGGGGCCAAATCCGATCGTCAGGTCCGCCACAAGCTCCTGTTCCGTCTGGGTACGGATGCTCGCCTTCACGCACCAGGGCAGAAACTGCGGATACTTCTCAACATCCGCCACAAGATCAAAGAGCTGGTCCGGAGTGTAGGCGATCAACCTTTGCTCGGCATGTGTCGGCATCAGAGACTTTCTTTCAGACGGCTTTTCCGCGCGGCCTGCAGCTTCGCGAAATCGCTGTCCGCATGATAAGAGGACCGGGTCAGCGGACTGGCACTGACCTGAAGAAATCCTTTTGAACGGGCAGCTGCAGCATAGCCGTCAAACTCGTCGGGGGTAATAAACTTTTCAACGGCCGCATGTTTTGCGGAAGGTTGGAGATATTGCCCCAGTGTCAGGAAATCGACGTCCGCGATCCTGAAATCATCCATGACCTGAGCGACTTCCATGCGTTCTTCGCCAAGCCCAAGCATCAGGCCGGACTTGGTGAAAATGGAAGGATCGAGTTTCTTTACGCCATCCAGAAGCCGGACAGACTGATAGTAACGCGCACCCGGCCGGATGGTGGGGTAAAGCCGGGGTACGGTCTCGATATTGTGATTGAAAACGTCGGGCCGTGCGGCCACAACGACCTCCAGCGCCCCATCCTTGCGCAGGAAATCAGGTGTCAGGATCTCGATCGTCGTGTCTGGCGATGTCTGACGGATCGAACGGATGACCCGCGCGAAATGCTCTGCACCCCCATCTTCAAGGTCGTCGCGATCCACGGATGTGATGACGACATGCCTCAGACCAAGCTTCGCCACGGCCTCGCCAACCCGCCGGGGTTCATCCGCATCAAGATGCTTCGGCATTCCGGTTGTGACGTTGCAGAACGCGCAGGCCCGGGTACAGATCTCGCCCATGATCATCATCGTGGCATGACGCTGCGACCAGCACTCCCCGATATTGGGGCATGCCGCTTCCTCGCAGACGGTCACGAGGCCCGCATCCCGCATCAGCGCACGCGTCTCGTGATACACGGGATGGTTCGGCGCCTTGACCCGGATCCAGGACGGCTTGCGCTGGATCGGGTTGTCAGGCCGGTGTGCCTTCTCCGGGTGACGGAGAGCGGGCGCCGAACGATGGTCGATGGTGATGCGCTGGGACATGATGCTCAGATATGCAGCGGGCCGTCGAAGGCCGCCAGTGTTGCCTCGTGCATGGTTTCGGAAATGGTCGGATGCGGGAAGACCGTTTCGATCAGCTCTGCTTCCGTCAGTTCTCCGGTTCGGGCAATGACATAGCCCTGAATCATTTCCGTGACCTCGGCGCCGATCATATGCGCGCCCAGAAGCTCGCCGCTCGTGGCATCGAATACGGTCTTGACCATGCCATCCGTTTCACCCATCGCCACGGCCTTGCCGTTGGCGATGAACGGAAAACGGCCGACTTTGACCTTGTGACCGGCCGTGATGGCCTTTTCTTCGCTAAGCCCGACAGACGCGATCTGCGGACGCGAATAGGTGCAGCCCGGTATGTTCAGCGGGTGCAGAGGCTGGGGCGAGCGTCCGGCGATCTTCTCGACGCACAGGATGGCCTCATGGCTCGCTTTGTGGGCCAGCCACGGTGCGCCGGCCACATCACCGATCGCATAGATCCCCGGCTCGTCAGTCCGGCAGAAACCGTCCGTGACGATATGGGTCCGGTCAACCTGAACCTTGGTGCCCTCAAGCCCCAGATCCTCGACATTGCCCACGATGCCAACAGCACAGATGACGCGGTCTACCGTCAGATCAACCTTGCCCGTCGGGCTTTCGATCGTCGTGGAGACCTCGTTCTCACCCTTGTTCAGCGGCCCCACCTTCGCGCTGGTGATGATTTTCATCCCCTGCTTTTCGAAAGCCTTGCGGGCGGCTGCACTGATTTCCGGATCTTCTGCAATCAGGATCCGATCCGCCACTTCGGCGATCGTGACCTCGCTGCCCATGTTGCGGTAGAACGACGCGAACTCGATACCGATCGCACCTGATCCGATGACCAGAAGACGCTTCGGCAGTTCTTTCGGTGTCATGGCCTCGCGTGCGCCCCAGATCAGGGTGCCATCCGTCTCAAGCCCAGGAAGCTGACGTCCCCGTGCACCCGTCGCCAAAATGACATGGCGCGCCTTGATAGTCGCTACCGCGGAGCCATCCTTGGTGATGGCGACCTGATGGGCCTCTCCCGAACGTCCGGCCAGTGTTGCGCGGCCGTCAAAGGTCGTGACCTTGGCCTTTTTCAGCAGATGCGCGATGCCGCCGCCCATCCGGCGGGCAATGCTGCGCGAACGCCCTACGATCTTGGACAGATCGAAAGAAATATTGTCCGCGGACAGGCCGAACGTGCCCAGTTCATGCAAAAGATGATGGATTTCCGAAGAGCGCAGAAGCGCCTTGGTGGGAATACAGCCCCAGTTCAGACACACGCCACCAAAATGCGTGCTTTCCACGATGGCCACGCTCATGCCGAGCTGGCTGGCCCGAAGAGCAGCCACATATCCGCCGGGACCGCCACCAACAACAATCAGATCGAATGTATCGGACATGGTTCAGACCACCAAAAAGTAAGGGTTCTGCACGATATCGCGCAGTGCATTCAGCCACTCGGCTCCAAGGGCACCATCAACCGCACGATGATCGACCGACAGCGTCGCCGTCATCACGGTCGCAATTGCGATGTCCGAACCGCGGACCACCGCCCGCTTTTCGCCTGACGCAATCGCCAGAATCCCGGCCTGCGGTGGATTGATGATCGCTGCGAACTCCCGCACGCCGAACATGCCCATATTGGAAATGGAGAACGTCCCGCCTTGGAATTCCTCGGGCTTGAGCTTTCCGGCGCGGGCGCGCTTGGCCAGATCCTTGGCTTCGACGCTAATGTCGCGCAGGGATTTGCGATCGGCGTCGCGGATGATCGGTGTGATCAGCCCATCCGGAATCGATACGGCCATCGAGATGTCCACATTCTCGAAATGCAGCGTCTCGGCATCGGTGAACTGCACGTTCACGCCTGGAACCTTTTTGAGGGCCAGCGCTACAGCCTTGATCATCATGTCATTGACCGAGATCTTGAAGCTGTTTTCCTGCGCGGTCGCATTCAGCTTCGAACGCAGGGCCAGCAGCGCATCAAGTTCGATATCGACCGAAACATAGAAATGCGGAACCTGCGTCTTGGATTCCGTCAGACGACGCGCGATCACCTTGCGCATCGTCGAGTTCGGAACGCGACGAACCGTCTCTTCCGACGTCGTGATGACAGGTGCAGCAGCAGCTTTCGGAGCCATCTTGGGCGCAGACGGGCCTTTCTCAACATCGCGCTTGAGAATGCGGCCGTTCGGGCCACTTCCAGTCAGGGCGTCAAGGGCGATGCCACGCTCACGCGCCATACGCTTTGCCAGCGGAGAGACGAAAATCCGCTCTCCCTTGTCTTCAACCGGAGCTTTGGATGCCGGAGCAGCAGGCGTTGTTTCTGCGGAAGCCGTCTCAGCTTTCGGAGACGCTGCCACTTGCGTGGAAGACGTGTCAGGCACGGACTCGCCATCTTCCACAAGGATGGCAATCGGCGTGTTGACAGGAATCCCCTCAGCGCCTTCCTGGATCAGGATGCGACCGAGGATGCCCTCGTCCACGGCTTCCACTTCCATGGTTGCCTTGTCGGTCTCGATTTCGGCAATCACGTCGCCCGCAGCGACGGTATCGCCTTCGGCTTTGAGCCAGCGGGCCAGTTTGCCTTCGGTCATGGTCGGCGACAGCGCCGGCATCAGGATATCGGTAGCCATCGTTGTCAGTCCCGCAGCTGCTTGCGAACGGCATTCACCACCCAGTCGGGTTTCGGAAGTGCCAGTTTTTCGAGATTGGCCGCATAAGGCATCGGCAGGTCAAGCCCGCAGACACGCGCCGGAGGAGCATCAAGCCAGTCAAAAGCCTGCTCGACGGCCACGGTGCAGATTTCCGCCCCGATGCCCGCCACTGGCCAGCCTTCCTCGACGGACACGATCCGGTTCGTCTTCTTCACACTGCGCACGATCGTTTCGGTATCCAGAGGACGGATCGAGCGCAGATTGATGACCTCTGCCGAAATGCCTTCTTCCGCCAGAATGGCTGCGGCTTCGAGCGCCACGCCAACCATGATGGAGAATGCCACGAGCGTCACATCCGTCCCTTCCCGTTCGATCTTCGCACGACCGATCGGCAGGATGAAGTCCTCATCCACCGGGCACGGGAATTTCTGACCGTAGAGGATCTCATTTTCCAGAACGATGACCGGGTTCGGATCACGAATGGCAGCCCGCAGCAGACCCTTTGCATCCGCAGCCGACCAGGGAGCGACCACCTTCAGGCCCGGAATATGCGCAAACCAGCTTGCGAAACATTGCGAGTGCTGTGCGCCCACGCGGGCCGCAGCTCCGTTTGGGCCACGAAACACGATGGGACAGCCCATCTGGCCGCCGGACATGTATAGTGTCTTTGCGGCGGAATTAATAATATGATCAACGGCTTGCAGCGAGAAGTTCATGGTCATGAACTCGACGATCGGCTTGAGCCCGGTCAGTGCCGCACCTACGGCCATGCCCGTGAAGCCATGTTCCGTGATCGGCGTATCAATGATGCGCTTTTCACCGAACTCATCCAGCAGACCCTGGCTGACTTTATAGGCGCCCTGATACTGTGCCACTTCCTCACCGATCAGGAACACGTCCTCATCACGGCGAAGCTCGGCCGCCATCGCATCCCGCAGAGCCTGACGAACGGTGATTTCACTGGTCTCGCCCCAGTCCCGGTCGTTCTCGGCCTGCGCCACTTCCGGCGCTTCCACGATCCCCGGATCAGCCGGTGTTTCGATGGCCACAGAGGCTCCGGCAGCTGGATCGGCAGAGCGTGTCACAGTGTCCGCAGCGTCAGCGTCCTCGCCTTCGGCCAGAAGCACGGCGATCGGCGTGTTAACTGCGATATTCTGCGTACCTTCGGCCACCAGCGTCTTGCCGATTACGCCTTCGTCCACGGCTTCCACTTCCATGGTCGCCTTGTCGGTTTCGATCTCGGCAATCACGTCGCCTGCAGAAACGGCTTCACCTGCCTTCTTAACCCAGCGGGCCAGAGTACCTTCGGTCATGGTCGGCGAGAGAGCCGGCATCAGAATCAGAGATGCCATGGATCAGGCCTCCACCAGAATATCAGTCCAGAGTTCGGAGTGTTCCGGCTCGGGGCTCGTCTGTGCAAATTCGGCCGCGTCAGCGACAATGGCTTTCACGTCTGTCTCAATGTCCCTGAACACGCTCTCTTCGATCCCGCTGCGCAGCATTTCGGCCTTCAGCGTCTCGATCGGATCGCGTGTACGGCGCATTTCCTCGACTTCCGAGCGCTGGCGATACTTTGCAGGATCAGACATGGAATGCCCACGATAGCGGTAGGTCTCCATTTCCAGCAGAAACGGCCCCTTGCCAGCACGGCAATGCTCCACGGCTTCCTGCGCGGCTTCATGAACTGCGAAAATGTCCATGCCATCGACCTTGCGGCTGGCAATGCCCCAGGGCTCGCCGTTGCGCGAAAGGTCCTTTGAGGCCGAGGCGCGCTCGATGGACGTGCCCATGCCGTAGCGGTTGTTCTCGATCACATAGATGCAGGGCAGCTTGTGCAGGGCCGCGAGATTGAAGCTCTCATAAACCTGCCCCTGTGCCGATGCGCCTTCGCCGAAATACACGATCGAGACTTCATCCGTACCGCGATACTTGTTCGCGAAAGCCAGACCCGTGCCCAGTGCGACCTGCGCGCCGACGATGCCATGACCGCCGTAGAACTCCTTTTCACGGGAGAACATATGCATGGAGCCGCCCTTGCCGCGCGAATAACCGCCAGACCGGCCCGTCAGTTCCGCCATGACACCGCGCGGCGTCATGCCTGCAACCAGCATCTGGCCGTGGTCACGATAGGACGTGATGGACTTGTCGCCCTGCTTCATGTTGAGGCCGATGCCGACCACAACAGCTTCCTGCCCGATATAGAGATGGCAGAAGCCGCCGATCAGACCCATGCCGTAAAGCTGGCCAGCCTTTTCCTCAAAGCGCCGGACAAGAAGCATGTCCCTGTACGCGCGCTTCATGGTCTCCGGCGAAAGGGCCGGACCGTTGCTCCGGCCTGAAGCGGACGGTGTCTCGTCCATGACGGTCTCCTGATGGAAATGCATAAAATCCCGCATGCTCTTAGCGGCAGAAGCCACCAAAGACCAGACCATGTCCCGCTTTCGCGAAGCGTACCGATCCGTGGGATATGCCGTGAAAAAACGGTTCAGACCGCCCCGAAAGGCGGCCTGAGATCAAACGAAACCGAGCAGGCGGCGCGCCGCCACACCTGGATCGGGCTCACGCAGCAGGCTCTCGCCCACCAGAACCGCACTCGCGCCCACGGCGCCGACCTTCATCATGTCATCCTGCGTCCGGATGCCACTTTCAGAGACGACCAGACGATCCGGCGGAACCAGGGGAGCGAGATCAATCGTCGTCTGGATGTCGGTCTTCAGGGTCCGCAGATTGCGGTTGTTGATTCCGATCAGGAACGTATCCAGCGCCAGTGCGCGGTTCAGTTCGGCCTCGTCATGGACTTCCAGCAGGACGTCCATGTCCAGTCCGCGTGCAATCGCGATCAATTCTGCCGCCTGCGTTTCGGTCAGTACGGCCATGATCAGCAGAATGCAGTCTGCGCCGATCAGGCGGCTTTCATGGACCTGCCATGGGTCAAGAATGAAGTCCTTGCGCAAAATCGGCAGGCTGCAGGCTTCGCGTACGGCGCGGATATCTTCCGTGCTGCCATGAAAGCACGAGCCTTCCGTCAGAACGGACAGGCAGGTGGCACCAGCGGCCTGATAGTCCTGCGCGATCTTCACCGGATCGTAGTCCGGACGCAGGATCCCGGCAGAGGGAGACGCTTTCTTGATTTCGGCAATCAGTCCGACCTGCCGGTCCGCCGTCAGGTGCTGAAGCGCCTGTCCGAAACCCCGCGTGGGGGTGGTGACTTCCCGTGCCCGCGCCGTGATGTCCTTGAGAGACATGATCTGCGAGCGCTGCTCGACGTCCACCCGTGTACGGGCACAGATCCGGGCGAGAACGTCGCTCCGGTCTGCGGCAGTCTCCGCTTCGGGATTTTTAATGGGAGGGGTCGTCGTTTCCGGAACTTCCGGGTCAGGGAACTGTTCTGTTCCCTCGGGCGAATATGTCATCGCCGGTCGATGGTGCATGAATGTCATGATCGTCCTGCGTCTGTGGAAGCAATGGAATGGGTCGGAGAATGGGCTGACATACGCGCACGTTCCAGCGCGGCACGGGCGAGCCCACGGTCGATGGACTCTGCCGCCAGACCTACATTGCGACGGAAAGCCGGAACGTCAATCGTCCCGCCCTTCACGATATCGCCGCGTCCTGCCACATGCAGGGCGGCCGCCGCGTTGAGAAGAACCGTATCACGGTAAGCGTCACCGGCGCCTTCCAGCAGAGACACCAGCGCGGATGCGTTGGTCCGGGCGTCTCCGCCACGGATGGCGGATATGGGAGTGGCTTTCAGGCCGGCCATGTCTGGTTCGATCTCAAACGAAAAAAGAGCGTCTTTTTCCCAGGCGGATACCTGAGAGGGGCCAGCAAGGGTGAGTTCGTCGCTGCCCCCTTCGGAGGTCGAGCCATGCACGACCCAGACAGACAGGCTACCTAGCGCGCCAAGTGCTCGCGCCACAGGTTCACACCAGCGACCATCAAACACGCCGATCAGTTGATGGCGAACCTGAGCGGGATTGCACAGTGGCCCGAGCAGATTGAACAGGGTCCGGAAACCAAGCGTTTTGCGCACAGGGGCCGCATGGCGCATCGCCGGGTGGTGCTGGGGGGCTGCGAGAAAGACCAGATTGTCTTCGCGCAGGCGTCTGCCCTGCAGGGCCAGATCAGCGGTAGGCGGAATCCCTAACACTTCCAGCACATCTGTTGCGCCTGTGGTCGATGAGAGTGCGCGGTTGCCATGTTTGGCAACGGGAACGCCAAGACCGGCCAGCACGAAGGCCACGGCTGTCGAAACGTTCAGCGTCTTCAGACCATCCCCACCTGTTCCGCACACATCAATCGCGCCAGCCGGAACATCCGGGAGGAGCGTCATGTGATGCCGGACGGCTTTTACAGCACCTGTCAGTTCGGCGAAGGTTTCCCCGCGCAGTTTCAGGGCTGTGAGGAAGGCGGAAAGATGAACGGGGTCGACCGTTCCCGCCATGATCGCATGGAAAGCACTTTCTGCTTCCTGACTGCTAAGAACCTGTCCCGAAGCAGCTTTGTGCAGAAGCTCTGTGAAATCAGCCCCCACTGTCAGGCGGCCTGTGATGTCGCGACCGGAATCCCGGCAATCACCAGGAAATTGGCCAGCAGTTCGCGTCCGGCAACGGAGGCAATGCTTTCGGGGTGGAACTGGACGCCATGCACGGGATAGTCGCGATGGCGAACCCCCATGATGACCCCATCTTCCGTCCGTGCATTGACCACCAGTGTCTGGGGGATACTGTCGGGCCGAAGCGTCAGACTGTGATAGCGTACCACATCGACGGGATCGGGCAGTCCGGCAAAAACCCCCGTCCCGTCATGGTGCACGGCGCTGATCTTTCCGTGCATCGGCACGGGCGCCCGCACGACTTCGGCACCGAAGACCTGCCCGATGGCCTGATGGCCGAGGCATACACCGAAAACTGGCACTCGCCCCGCGGCCGCGCGGATCAGATCACAACAGATCCCGGCCTCCGCAGGTGCGCCGGGTCCGGGTGAGATTACGATGGCAGCCGGATTAAGCGCCAGAGCCTCTTCAACACTCAGCGCATCGTTGCGGCGGACGTCACACGTTATACCAAGCGCTCCCAGGTGATGGACGATGTTGAACGTGAAGCTGTCGTAATTGTCGATGAGAAGGATCATGGCAGCAGAATGACCTTCGCGCCCTTTTTCGTCAAACAACACATCGTGTGTCGGCCCTCCGTCAGGCTTTGGCTGCGGTCGCAACCGCGATTTCCGCCGCCCGGAAGAGCGCGCGGGCCTTGGCCTGCGTCTCGCGGAACTCGGCATTCGGGTCGCTGTCCGCCACCACGCCACATCCGGCCTGCACATACATGTTGCCGTCCTTGAGAACGGCCATGCGCAGACCGATGCAGGTGTCCATCTCACCATCAGCACCGAAATATCCGACGCAGCCGGAATACGGCCCACGTCGTGTCGGCTCCAGCTCGTCGATGATCTCCATGGCGCGGATCTTGGGCGCACCTGTCAGGGTTCCTGCGGGGAACGCGGCCACAAGCGCGTCCATCGCCGTGCTGCCCTCCCTGATGCGGCCCGTGACGGTCGAGGAAATATGCATCACATGGCTGTAGCGCTCGACGACGAACTGCTCCGGAACCGCGACGGTCCCGAGCTGCGAGACGCGGCCCACATCATTGCGACCCAGATCAATTAGCATCAGGTGCTCGGCCAGTTCCTTGCGGTCGGCCAGAAGCTCCTTTTCCAGTGCGAGGTCTTCTTCCCGGTCCGCACCGCGCGGACGGGTGCCGGCCAGCGGACGGACCGTAACCTCGCCGTCACGCAGCCGCACCAGAATTTCCGGCGAGGACCCCACGAGCGCGTAGTCCTCAAGCTCCATCACGAACAGGAACGGTGCCGGATTGACGCGCCGCAGGCTTCGGTAAAGCGAGAGCGGCGAGAGCGGGAACGGCGTGGTAAAGCGCTGGCTCGGCACGATCTGGAAGGCATCGCCCGCCGCAATATAGTCCTGTGCCTTGCGGACATGGTCTTCGAACTGCTGCTGCGTCATGTTGGAGGTAGGTGCTGCCAGTTCCGTGCCGGAAGGCAGCGTCTCGCGCGCATCTCCAAGTGGCGCAGCCAGAGCTGCCCGCGCCCTGTCCAGAAGCGCATGAGCATCCGCATCCGTCGTGTTTCCACGGACCGGCACGGCCAGTGTCAGTTCGTCCCGAACGGAATCGAAGACCGCAAACAGGCGCGGACGGATCATGATCCCTTCCGGCAAGCCCAGATCATTGACCGGCGCATTCGGCAGACGCTCCATCTGCCGCACCATGTCGTAGCCCAGCACGCCGAAGACGCCGCCGATCATGGGAGGCATTCCGCTCGGAAGATCCATCTGGCTTTCGTCCACGATGGTCTTGAGCGTCTCGAGCGGGACCCCATCGAGGGGCTTGCCATCAAGCGTGACCTTCCCGTCACGGGATTTCCAGACCAGATCCGGCACCAGCGCTATAACGGAATAGCGTCCACGCGCGGCACCGCCCTCGACGCTTTCCAGCAGCAGGCGGTACGGATCATCCGACAGGTTCGACAGTCTGAGAAAAGCCGAAACAGGCGTTAGGAGATCGGCGGCCTCAATGCTGTAGACGATACCCATCAGTGCGCCCCGTTTTCTGCGGCCGGTGCGCTGGCCGGAATGGCGGCCGTCACGACCTGATTGTAAAGCGCCATATTGATACGCGAAGGCGGAACAGCCTTTTCCATCGCGGCATTCAGAACCATCGGAATATCGGACTGCATAGACTGGCGATAGTCGTCCGCCAGACGGGTTCCAAGGGACTTCAGGTCTTCTGCCGAAGCCGGACGATCGGCGGTCACGTTGACGAGCCAGAATGCATCCGGCGTTTCGAACATTCCGGTCGCACCCGGCTTGAGATCGAAGATCCCACGAAGGATGTTCTGGGGCAGGCTCTGATCGGGATGAACGCGTGAGACGCTGACGTCCTGGCGCATGGTCGAAGCCTCCGGCTGTCCGTCCATGGCCTTGCGCAGCGTACCTGCCTTTGCGGTGCCGAACAGGGCCGTTGCGCGCAGATTGGCGGCGCGGCGCTTCTGCTCGGCTGTCCATGCCTGAACGACCTGATCGCGTACGCTGTCGAAAGGCTTGAGGGTTCCGGGGCGGACATCATCGACCAGCACTGAGAAGAAGGTGCCGTTCGGGCCGCTCACGACCGTTGGCTGGGCACCTTTGGACTGTGTGAAAACCTGCTGAACAATGGCCTGACGCAGCGCCTCGTCGCCCGGAATGGGTGCGGGCAGACCGTCCTGCGTCATACCACTGGAATCCAGCGTGCCTGCAGCCGGAACGGCGCCGAGATCGCCGGGGATCTGATCTAGCGTTGAAGATCCTGCAACCGCGTCCTGAAACTGCTTCTGGCGTGCCTGAAGAGCCTCGCTTGCTTCCTGCGTCTGGACCTGTTTTTTCAGATCGTCTTTTGCCTGCTCGAACGTCGTCTTGTGAGGGGCTGCAATGGCCGTGATGTTGAACACAACCCATCCCATCCCGGTCTTTTCCGGGCCGGAAATACGGTCAGGCTGTGCAGCGAAAGCGGCCTTGGCAAGCTCGGGGTTGGGGATATCGCTCTGGCGAACCGACGGCAGGGAAACGGCTGCGGCTTCGGGGAATTTCTTCTGGATATCGTCCCATGACATTCCACCTTTCCATGCGGCCGTTGCCGCAGCGGCCTTGGTCTGGTCCGCAAATGTCAGGACCTGGAGCGTCCGCGTCTCGGGCATGTCGTAGGTGCGCGCCTGAAAATCGTACAGACGATGAAGAACGTCGTCCGGAACCTCGATCGTTTTGGCAACGCTGTCCGCTGTCATGATGACCATCTTGGCATGACGGTACTCTGTCGTGCGGAACATCTGCGGATGATTGTCATAGAAACGGTGAAGCTGTTCGTCCGTGGGAGGTGCGGTCACGGCGCCACTCGCAAACGGGATTTCCACCAGATCAAAAACACGCTGGTTTGCATCGAAAGACAGCATGCGTTCCGTCAGTGACGGGGGCGCCACAACGGCCTGCCCGATCCACTGCAACAGGCCACGGGATGCGATATCTTCGCGGATGACCTGGATCAGTCTGCCTTCGGTAAAGCCCATGCGTGTCAGGCGCTCGTTGAAAACGCTGCGGTCGAATTTTCCGGCAGCATCATGGAAGGCTGGAATGGCAAAAATTTCCTGCCGCACCAGATCGTCGGGCACCATCATGCCGCCACGTTCGGCCGCAAGCTGGATTTCATTCTGCATCACAAGATTTTGAAGCGTCTGGCGTGCGATCTGCTCCACCTCGCTCCGCGGTAGCCTAGAGGGATCGGCAAGCCCGATCTGCTTGGCGACAGCCGGAAGCTGGGCCGAGAGCGCGCGGCTGAAATCGTCCGGCGTAACGCTCCGATCGCCGATGCGCACGATTTCGTTGGACCCGGTCGCGCCCAGATTGGAGTAAACATCTCCCACGCCCCAACCGATAAAGGCCAGAAAGATCAGCAATGCGGCGGCACGGCCGATCCAGGAGTCAACAAAAAGATGGCGGAGCGAGATAATCATGGGGTCAGGGCAGATCCGGATGACGGGATGGTACGGACACGGAAGGCCCGCTAAACTTGCCGCACCATAATGTCGTGAGAACGGCTTGACCAGAAGCAGACCGGAACGGAAAGCATCCTTTTGCGCACCGCCCGGTCCTTATGCCCCGATTGAGCGGTCATTCCGCAGATGTCGCCACGAAGGAGGAAGAGTGATCCCATCCCCAAGACTTGTCGTTGGTAACTGGAAGATGCACGGACTGCGCGAGCAGTCCACCCGTCTGGCCCGTGCCGTCGCCGAAGGTGCCCAGGCCCTTCCAGATGATGTGCGGCTCGTCCTATGCCCGCCCTTCACACAGCTTGCGAGTGTTCACGGCATCATAAATGCCGCAGGCCCTGCCGCCCCTCTTTGTCTTGGAGCCCAGGACTGTCACACAACATCGTCCGGACCGCATACCGGTGACATTTCAGCGGACATGCTGTCCGATCTGGGGGTGCAGTATGTCATCCTCGGTCATTCCGAGCGTCGTCAGGCTCATGGCGAAACCGATGCGCTGATCCGCCGGAAAGTCGAAGCCGCCGAGGCAGCGGGGCTCATCCCCGTCGTCTGTATCGGCGAGACGATGGAAGAGCGTCTCGAAGGACGCACGACCACCGTTCTGGCAACGCAGGTCGAAGGATCGCTTATGGATGACTTCAGTGGCGTCCTGGCCTATGAGCCGGTCTGGGCCATCGGCAGCGGCTCCGTTCCGCCAATTGACGAGCTCGAGCGGACCCTCTCCCTGCTTCACGGACTGTTGCAGTCGCGCCTCAAGATGGATGACATTCATGTCCCGATCCTGTATGGCGGCTCCGTAACACCGGCTCAGGCGCCGACCATTTTTTCCATCGGGTCGCTCGGAGGGGTGCTGGTGGGCAGTGCCAGTCTGGAAGCGAAGAGCTTTCTGCGCATTGCCGAATCAGCCTCTCTCCGCCTGTCTGCCCAACCACTGTCCGGACCCTATCGTTCATGACCACTCTTCTGCTTGCTCTCAACCTGCTGGTCACACTGGCGCTGATCGGGGTGATCCTCATCCAGCGCAGCGAAGGCGGTGGCCTCGGAATCGGCAGCGGCCAGGGCATGGGCTCTTTCATGAGCGGCCGCGGAACGGCAACGCTTCTCACGCGTGCTACGTCCGTTCTTGCGGGAATCTTCATGCTGCTGTGCCTGGTGCTGGCCGTCATGAACCGTGGCGCATCCTCCGGCGTCGGCTCGCGCGACATTCTGGCGCAACCGCCTGCCGCGACGCAGACGACCACAACGCCTGCGCCCACAACACCGGCAGCTCCTGCCGCTCCGGCGTCCACACCCGCTCACTGAGCGACACTGAAAATCCCCGTTCAGATTTTTTAACGGGGATCTTTCTCACAGACGCGTCTCTTCGCTTCCCCTGCCCCATGTCGGCAGTGTATGAAGACCGCCCATGACGCGTTTCGTATTCATCACCGGCGGTGTGGTATCTTCTCTCGGCAAGGGCATCGCTTCAGCGGCCCTCGCTGCTCTCCTCCAGGCGCGCGGATACAAGGTCCGCATGCGCAAACTGGACCCCTATCTCAACGTGGACCCGGGCACCATGAGCCCGTACCAGCACGGTGAGGTGTTCATTACCGATGACGGGGCGGAAACCGACCTCGACCTCGGTCATTATGAACGCTTCACAGGCGTTCACGCGTCCCGTGCTGACAACACCACGACGGGACGCATTTACTCGGATGTGATCGCGCGCGAACGTCGCGGCGACTATTTGGGCGGGACCGTACAGGTCATTCCGCACATCACGGACGCCATCAAGGACGTCGTGGTCTCCGGTACTGACGATTACGATTTCGTGCTCGTGGAAATCGGCGGCACGGTTGGCGATATCGAAAGCCTTCCGTTCCTCGAGGCCATTCGTCAGCTCCGCAATGACCTTGGCCACGCCCAGACCATGTGCGTGCATCTGACACTCCTGCCCTACATCCCGGCAGCCGGCGAACTCAAGACCAAGCCCACGCAGCATTCCGTCAAGGAACTGCAGAATGTCGGTATCCAGCCGCAGATGCTGCTGTGTCGCTCGGATCGTCCCATTCCGGACAACGAGCGTCGCAAGATCGCCAATTTCTGCAATGTCCGCCCGGAAGCCGTCATTGCGGCGCTTGACGTGGACACGATCTATGCCTGCCCCATTTCCTATCACAACGAAGGAATGGATCAGGAAGTCCTGCGCTATTTCGGCCTGCCGTATGACAGCAAGCCGGACCTTTCGCGCTGGGAAAAGATCGTTCATGCGATACGCGAACCCGAAGCCGAAGTCCGCGTGGCAGTTGTCGGCAAGTACACGGCCCTGCTCGACAGCTATAAATCGCTGGCCGAAGCCCTGCTGCATGGTGGCATCGCCAATCATGTGAAGGTCAATCTGGACTGGATCGAATCGGAAGAATTCGAAAAGAACGGTAATATCGCCGAGCGCCTGAAGGATGCAGATGCCATCCTCGTTCCCGGCGGGTTTGGGGAACGCGGTGCGGAAGGCAAGATCCAGGCTGTCCGTTATGCCCGCGAGAACAATATCCCGTTCCTTGGGATCTGCTTTGGCATGCAGATGGCCGTGGTCGAATGTGCCCGTTCGCTTGCGGGCCTTCCCAAGGCGTCTTCCACCGAATTCGGTCCGACGGATGAGCCTGTGGTCGGGCTGATGACGGAATGGGCGCGTGGTGGCGAACTGCTCCGCCGTCGTGAAGGCGGCGATCTGGGCGGCACGATGCGTCTGGGCGCCTATCCGGCAAAGCTGGTTCCCGGCTCCCGCGTGGCTGAGATCTATGGCCGTACGGAAATCCGCGAGCGCCATCGTCATCGCTGGGAAGTCAACGCGCATTACAAGGACCGCCTCGAAAAGACGGGTCTGCGATTCTCCGGCCTCTCTCCTGACGGTGTGCTGCCGGAAGTGGTGGAATACCCGGATCACGCGTGGTTCGTGGCTGTGCAGTACCATCCGGAACTGCTCTCCAAGCCTTTCGATCCGCATCCGTTGTTCGCAGGCTTTATCGGTGCCGCCGTCAAGGAGGCTCACAGCAAGTGAGCTTCCGGATCGGAGACCTCACGGTCGGTCAGGATCAGCCTTTCACGCTGATCGCTGGTCCGTGTCAGATCGAATCCCGCGAGCACGCAACGGAGATGGCCGATGTCCTCTCCGCCATCTGCCGTGAGTTGGGAATCGGGCTGATCTATAAAAGCAGCTTCGACAAGGCCAACCGGAGCTCGGTCAATGCCGCGCGCGGAGTAGGCATGGAGGCCGGTCTGGAGATCCTCGCCGGCATCCGCGAGCGATTCGGCGTTCCCGTTCTGACGGACGTGCACACCGCCGAGCAGTGCGCACCTGCTGCTCAAGCGGTGGATGTTCTGCAGATCCCGGCGTTCCTGTGCCGCCAGACGGATCTGCTTTTGGCTGCGGGCGAAACCGGCCGTGCCATCAACATCAAGAAGGGCCAGTTCCTCGCACCGTGGGACATGGGCAATGTTGCAGCCAAGATTGCTTCAACGGGCAATGAGCGCATCATGCTCTGCGATCGTGGGACGAGTTTCGGCTACAATACGCTTGTCAGCGATATGCGCGGCCTGCCGATCATGGCACAGACGGGCTATCCCGTGGTGTTCGATGCGACGCATTCCGTGCAGCAGCCGGGTGGCCTCGGGGCGTCAACCGGTGGGCAGCGTGAATTCGTTGAGCCATTGGCTCGCGCAGCGCTCTCGATTGGTGTGGCCGCCGTTTTCATCGAAGCGCATCAGGACCCGGACCATGCTCCAAGCGATGGTCCGACCATGGTGCCGCTTCATGAAATGCGCAGCCTCCTGACGCGTCTGAAAGCCTTTGACGCTCTGGCGAAATCCTTTCCGGCCTAACTTCCGGAAGGGGCCAGAGCTGCCAGAAACAGGCTCAGCACCGCAATGGCCGTCAGTCCGGCTCTCAGCGGCAGATAGCCTGGGGGAAGCGCGCCTTTCCTCCAGGCTTCCCGTTCCACCAAGAACGTCCCGACAAAACCAATGATTTCGAGGCCGAAGCCGGCTCGGACATGCCCTAGAACACCGATGCAGAGGGTAAGCCATGCCCAGAGCGCAGGGCAGACACCCAGCACAAGACGCTGGCGGTCCCGCTGGGACGTGCCGCCAACAGTGATGATGTCCGGCCGCTCCATGGCCAGCCCCCAGTGTACGGCCCCCAGAAAAGACAGGATGCAGGCGGCATACGTCAGGAGAATGATCTTGAGATTTGGCAGTGGCGTGAACAGCCCTGCCAGAAAGATCCATCCTCCGAGCGCCATGAAAGGGATCAGCCCGGCAATGCCAAGCACGAAAATGGGAAAAGGAAGGCGCATGTCGTCGTTGACCTCAGGGCGTGATTTTGAGACTTGAAATAGCTGTTCCATTCCGAACGGTCACGAGCCAACCCGGTTCACGTATCCCAGGAGAGCTTCCATTGAGCGCCATCGTTGATATCATCGCCCGCGAAATCCTGGACAGCCGCGGCAATCCCACTGTCGAGGTCGAAGTCGAGCTGTCCTCCGGTGCCCGCGGCCGCGCGGCTGTCCCGTCCGGCGCTTCCACAGGTGCCCATGAAGCCGTGGAACTGCGCGATGGTGACAAGTCCCGCTATGGCGGTAAGGGCGTCCTTAAGGCCTGTAGTCATGTCGAGAACGACATTCTTGAAGTTCTTCAGGGCGCCGAATCGGAAGATCAGATCGCCATTGATAACGCGATGATTGATCTGGACGGAACCTCCAACAAGTCCCGGCTGGGCGCCAACGCCATCCTCGGCGTTTCGCTCGCCGTCGCCAAGGCCACTGCCGAGGAGCTGGAGCTTCCGTTATATCGCTATGTTGGCGGTGCCTATTCCCACCTTCTCCCCGTGCCGATGATGAACATCGTCAATGGTGGCGAGCACGCCGACAATCCGATCGATATTCAGGAATTCATGATCCAGCCGGTCGGTGCGCCGACGGTTGCGGATGCCATTCGCATGGGCTCGGAAATTTTCGCACGCCTGAAGAAAGGTCTCTCCGAGGCTGGTTACAACACCAATGTCGGCGATGAAGGCGGCTTCGCACCGAACCTGAAGTCTGCTGATGAAGCTCTTGGATTTATTGCAAAATCCGTTGAAGCTGCTGGGTATCGTCTGGGCGAGGACGTGACCTTCGCGCTCGATTGCGCCGCGACCGAATTTTACGCGGACGGTCGCTACAATCTGAAGGGTGAAGGCAAGGAATTCGATGCTTCGGGCATGATTTCCTACCTTGAAGATCTGGCGAACCGCTACCCGATCGTTTCCATTGAAGACGGACTTGCGGAAGATGACTGGGAAGGCTGGGCTGAACTGACGACCCGTCTGGGTAAGAAGCTCCAGCTCGTTGGTGACGATCTGTTCGTCACCAACCCCGAACGTCTGCGCCGTGGCATCAAGGCCGGTACCGGGAATGCGCTGCTTGTGAAGGTCAACCAGATCGGTACGCTGACCGAGACGCTAGAGGCCGTCGAAACCGCTCACAAGGCCGGTTACGCCTGCGTCATGAGCCATCGCTCGGGCGAGACGGAAGATTCCGTCATTGCTGACCTCGCGGTTGCAACGAACTGCGGCCAGATCAAGACGGGCTCCCTCTCCCGCTCTGACCGTACGGCAAAATATAACCAGCTCATCCGTATTGAGCAGCAGCTTGGCAGTGCGGCCCGCTATGCCGGTCGCAACATCCTCCGAAACTCCTGAAAATGCTCAACGGCCTCATCCCTTTCGGGAATGGGGCCGTTATTTCGTGGCCGGATATGATTGATATTCATATCCTTCATTGTCTGGTCACAAATGACTGATATAAATTGAGATAGTCTCTCAGAACGGAGTTTTCACGACGTGACACTGATCCGACTTATCAAACGTGGTGTCCGCGCCGTAGCTCCTCCGGCATTTTTCCTGTCTCTCACGGTCTATTTCGGCTGGAACGCGCTGCACGGTGCGCATGGGATCCATGCCTATCAGGAGCAGACCCAGCTTCAGAAAGATGCCCTTCAGGCCAGGCAGGATGCAGACGATGAGCAGAATGTCTGGCGGCGTCGTGTTGTTGCCCTCAAGGAAAAAGCGCTGGATGCTGACATGCTGGATGAGCGCGCCCGTGCCACGATGAACCTGACGCGCAGTGGCGATCTGGTTGTCCCCTACGGACCGCATGACAAGCTGTTTTGAGCAGTCGTTGAAATAATCAGCCCTCGAGGTATAAAAAAAGCGGCCCGAAGGCCGCTTTTTTTTATGAAGACTGTTGGAACAGTCTTACTTGATCTTGGCTTCGCGGAACACGACGTGCTTGCGTGCAACCGGATCGTACTTGCGTACTTCCATCTTTCCCGTAGCAGAACGGGCATTCTTCTTCGTGACGTAGAAGTAGCCGGTCTCAGCTGACGAAACGAGCCGGATCTGAATAACGTTGCTCTTTCCCATGATACCCTCGGGCTTTCGCCATAACTTATGCCGCTCGAAGGTGTCGATGCAGCATGTTGATCTCTAGATTTGGCGCACCATGCTGATTTGTGGCTCGGAGGTCAAGGCCTTTGCGCAAGATTTAGCGGTTTTCCTGTAGTTTCAAAGAGTTTGTGGACCAGAAAATCGTGCCGGATGCCTATGGGGGAGCACTCTCTTTGCTTGTAGGGCAATAGAGAGGAACCTATAAGGAACAAATGCAGGATGACTGTCATTCTGTGCCCTGTTTTGACCTGCCTCCGCCGAGGCGCATGGGAGCGCCTGTATGCTGACCCGCAAACAGCACCAGCTTTTGCTGTATATCGACGATCATCTTCGCCGGACGGGATATTCTCCCTCTTTCGATGAAATGAAAGATGCTCTCGAACTGCGTTCCAAATCAGGCATTCATCGCCTGATTTCCGCTTTGGAGGAGCGTGGATTCCTGCGGCGTCACCATCATCGCGCACGCGCGCTCGAAGTGCTGCGCCTGCCTCATATGGGCACCGAGGCTCCTGCCGTTATGCCGACGACAGAGGCCGCTTTCGTTCCGGCTGTTCTCAGTCAGGGGGAGACGGGTCTTGACGGGACTTTCTCCGAAGCCAGCGTCGCCAATGATCGTCAGACCATCAGCATTCCTCTTTATGGTCGCATCGCAGCCGGTTTGCCTATTGAGGCCATGCAGGATGACAGCGACAGGATTGAGGTCCCGATTTCGCTTCTGGGCACTGGAGAGCATTACGCACTCACCGTGGCGGGCGATTCGATGATCGAAGCTGGGATTCTGGATGGGGACATCGCCATTATCCGGCGACGTGAGACGGCCGAGAACGGACAGATTATTGTTGCCCTGATTGATGGCCAAGAAGTGACGCTTAAGAAACTGCGTCGTCGTGGGTCGATGATCGCGCTCGAAGCCGCCAATCGGGACTACGAAACGCGTATTTTTCCAGCGGAGCGCGTGCACATTCAGGGGCGTTTGATCGCGCTTTTCCGTCAGTACTGAAGTCTGAGATCCTGAAGGCAAATGCTGGCGGCCCAGAACCGTCAGCAAAACCTTACTTGGGGGGCAAAGACGTTCCGTGAATGACCTTTACGCTGCCATCCGGACCGATGACCGTGCTGGTGCCGTCCCCGTTCGGGATAACGATGGCTTTGCTGGGACTCTTGTTCAGAAAGCGGGCTGCGCTGTCGGGAACTGACGAAGGAAGTGTCGGAACAAGATGGGTGCGGTCTCGAGACACGCCTTGGTGGGTATCAGCGCCTTCGCCGACTGAAAGGCTCTGGCCCTGCATGAGTTGCGGCCCGGATGCTCCCAGAGCTCCCTTGCCGGCGATTCCACCCATGAAGTTTTCATCGAGCGCAGCGCCACCAAAATAGGTCGCCGGATCGCCGAGAGCATGGCTGAACGTACTATTGGGGTTTGCGACGTCCTTGAGCGTTGGGAGCGGTTGCGGAGCCCCCGGCCAGATGTTGCCGCTTTCGGGAAAAATTGGAGTTTCGGAATATTTTTCGCCACGCGCGCGATGAATATTCTCGCTGTCTCCATGAGGGCCGTTCGGATTATCGAGAGCCGTCCAGACCATCGTGTCGCGGATATACTTGCCCATGCCTGAACAGCCGCTCAGAGCGAGAGGTAGTGCCAGCAGAGCGGTCTTCCGCATTTCTTACTCCCACGAGATCAATCCATGACCTTTAGCGGTCCTTGTAACGGAGCGCCAGATGAAGACAGTCGAAGAACGCTACATTCTTTCGCCGTATGACGTCAGAAGCTGATTTTGGATGATTTGCGGGATTGCCCTGCCATGATGCGGGTCAGTCCCGCGGTCAGATAACCCCAGCCACTGATGACTGTCGGAATCACGGAAAGCCAAAGGAAGATTCCGCCAATCAGCGTTGCCGGCAGAAAGGAAAGTCCCAGCATTTCTGCGGCCCCGTCGCCACCGATCAGAAAACCGATCGCTACCATCTGGATGCCGGTTTTCCATTTCGCCAGTCGTGTCGATGGGAGCGTTTCGCGCTGGGACGCCATGTATTCCCGCAGACCGCTGACCAGAATTTCGCGGATCATGATGATGATCGCTGCATAAAGCGAATAAACCGGCAGCTGTGTCAGCCCTGCCAGAGCCAGCAGAAGAGATCCGACAAGAAGCTTGTCCGCGATCGGGTCCATCATCCGGCCCAGTTCGGAAAGCTGTTGCCAGCGACGGGCCAGTGCACCGTCCAGATAGTCCGTGATGCAAGCGGCCGTGTAGACCACGCAGGCGATCACATTCGCAGTCGGCGAGTGCACGGAGAGCAGCACGACCAGTACGGGAATGGACGCGATACGCAGCAGTGTCAGGATATTTGGCAGATCTGTCAGCATCACAATCAGTCTAGAACAGTTTCCCTCATACCGGTATGCGCCAATGTGTGCGTGAAAGATGTATTTTTCGTGTAAATCGCTGACTAGGTTCAGGAGCTGCGATGATCGGCTGAGGCCTTTTGGACCCATTCTGGATGAAAATGCCCGTATATGGCATTTGCCGTGCTGGAACTGATACCAGGCGCGCTTTCCAGCTCCTCAAGACTCGCCTGTCTGACAGATTTTGCAGAGCCGAAATGATTGAGCAGGGCTTTTTTCCGAGCAGCTCCGATTCCCGGTACAGTGTCCAGTTCGGAACTGCGTAACCCCTTGGAGCGCCCTGCCCTGTGTGTGGTGATTGCAAACCTGTGTGCTTCGTCGCGTAGTCTTTGCAGATAGTAGAGAACCGGGTCTCGCGGAGGGAGCTGGAAGGGCGGTTTTGTCTCCGTGAAGAACCATTCCCGCCCGGCATCCCGGTCCGGACCTTTGGCGATGGCCACGATCGGAATTCCGCTCACACCAATGTCGGAGAGAACTTTCCGTACGGCGTTGAATTGCCCGAGGCCGCCGTCGATGAGAAGCAGATCCGGCCAGTCTTCCGGGCGCTCTCCGTTCTCCGGGCGTTTTCCGAACCGGCGTTCCATGACTTCGCGCATCATGCCGAAATCATCTCCCGGCGCGACTGGTCCCTTGATGCCGTATTTGCGATAGGCGCGTTTGTTGAAGCCTTCGGGGCCACCTACGACCATCACGCCATAGGGGGCCTGCCCCATGATATGGGAGTTATCATAGGTTTCGATACGTTGCGGCGTTTCAGGAAGACCAAAGACCTCCGCAACCCCTTCGAGCAGTTTGCGCTGTCCGGTATTCTCGGCCAGCTTACGTTCCAGCGCTTCCCGGGCGTTCAGGGCTGCGTGCCCTACGACGTCCTTTTTTTCACCCCGCTGTGGTCTGAGGATTTCGACCCTCTGTCCGCGCCTGATGCTGAGTGCTTCCTCGACCAGATTCAGTTCCGGAATCTCACAGTTCACCAGAATCGTGGGCGGTGGCGGTTTGTTGTCATAAAACTGGATCATGAACGCCGACAGCACGTCTGCTGCTGTCTCTTCCTCGGCATGGGCCGGGTAGAATGCCCGGTTACCATTATTGCGGCTGCCTCGGATGAAGAATACCTGAATGCAGCTCTGGCCGGCTTCCTGCCAGATCGTCATGATATCCGCGTCATTGATCGACGCCGGGTTAACGGTGCTGGATCCCTGAATGCTGGCAAATCCACGAATCCTGTCCCGGATCGATGCAGCCCGCTCATAATCCATGTCCTGCGAAGCCTGCTCCATCTCGGCTGCCAGACGCTGTTGCAGGTTCGTGCTGTGTCCCGAGAGAAACTGGCGGGCCTCGTCAACCAGTTTCGCATAATCAGGTCCGGAGATGCGATCCACACAGGGCGCTGAGCAGCGCTTGATCTGGTACAGCAGGCAGGGCCGCGTTCTGCTGTTTAGCACGGCATCCGAACAGGACCGGAGCAGGAAGCTGCGCTGCACCAGATTGAGTGTCTGGTTGACGGCCCAGGCATTTGCAAACGGCCCCCAATAGGTTGCGCCTTTGACGGGCTTGCCGCGCTGTTTGGTGATCTGCGGAAATTCGTGACTTTCAGTCAGCATCAGCCACGGATAGCTCTTGTCGTCACGCAGCAGGATGTTGAAGCGCGGCTTCATGCGCTTGATGTAGTTCGCCTCCAGAAGCAGTGCGTCCGCTTCTGTCTTCGTGATGACAATTTCCATCGAAACCGTCATCGACACCATGCGCCGCAGCCGCTCGGGAAGCTGGTTGGTGCGGGTATAGGACGAGACGCGCTTCTTCAGGCTCAGCGCCTTGCCGACATACAGCACCTCCCCCTTCGCGCTGAGCATGCGATACACGCCAGGGCTGTAGGGAATGGTCTTCAATGCCTCACGAATGGCCTCGACACCCTGCGTGTTTCCCGCAGAAACAGGGAGTGCGCCATGGTCGTCAGACAGGTCGGAACTGTGTGGAGGAAGGTCGGTCATTCGGCTTTTTCAGTCATCCACTGAACCTGTGGAAAAGTCTGTGGGCTGCTCCGTGACAGAATCATGAAAGCCACGGTTTGCCAGACCTGTCATCAGATTGCCCAATTTTTAATCATCTTTTGCAAGTCATTGAAAACGCTTGTTTCTTGCTTTCCTTCCCATTCCATCACCCCCTGTTCGGGAGGGTGGAAAGGATCGACAGACGGCCTGCAAACGCCTCAGCAGGTCATGGTGGACGACGCGGCTCCTGTTTTGTCCATCATGATCATGTTCTGTTCTCTCAGGGTCTGTCGAAGCGTATTTTCAAGGCTGCTTTCAGAGCACCGTTGTGGCTTTTTCGGCAGTCTCCAGAAGACGCAGCATGTTACCACCCCAGATGGCAGAAATTTCCGCATCGGTGAAACCTGCCGCCTGAAGAGCATGCGTGACATTCGCGGTCTCGGTTGCGTCTTTCCAACCCGGAATTCCACCACCGCCATCGAAGTCCGAAGAAATCCCGACATGCTCGACGCCGATCCGGTTCGCAATATACGAGACGTGCCGTACCAGATCTTCGACCGTGCCGCCGCCGCCTTTTTTCAGAAAGGAGCCCATGGCCGTCACCTGAATCAGGCCACCTGTTTCTTTCAGGCGGTCAAGCTGTTCATCGTCCAGATTGCGCGGGTGATCGCACAGGGCGCGGGCACAGGAGTGACTGGCGAAAACCGGCGTGGCGGAAATCTCGCTCGCCTGCATCATGGTCGATTTTGCCGCATGGGAGACGTCCACCAGAACGCCGGAGCGGTTCATGTGTGCGATCGCCTCACGCCCTAGCTCTGACAGCCCTCCATGAAGCGTTTCGGCATCCGCCAGATCCTTGCGCGGAATGGCCGCGTCCGCGAGCGCATTGTGTCCGTTATGGGTCAGGGTCATGTATCGTACGCCATAGCGACGGGCGAGTTCCGCGATACGCTCCGGCTGTCCACCCAGACCATGTCCGTTTTCGATCGCCGGAATGACGGCAAGGTCGCCCGCTTCATAGGCCGCACGCACATCTGCCGCCGTCCGGCAGACGCATGCGCTGTGATTGCCCTGTCGTCCTTCGATTCCGGAAATCACGTCCAGCATGCCCTGAACCCGGTCCCAGCCTTCAGCATGCCCGGCATCATCGCGTGCGCCCTGCGGAATATAGGCCGCAAGACACACTGCTTTCAGGCCACCTTTACGCGTCTTGGGAACGTTCACCTGTCTGGGTGTGTCTTCCGTCCAGGCATCCTGTCGGTCCGGCCAGGGAATATCGATATGGGAATCAAGCGTCAGGAGTGTGTGGTGCAGATCAGTCATGGTTCGTTCTAGATCGGACGGGAAAGCTTTGTGTGCAAGAGGGTGCTTGTCAAAACGCCTGATCCGGTCGATCCAGTCGTCATGCGTCTCATCACCTGGAACATCAATTCCCTTCGACTCAGACTGCCGCTGCTGAAGCAGATCGTCGAACAGGAAAACCCGGACATCGTCTGTCTACAGGAAACGAAAGTCCCGGATCCGCTCTTTCCCGCTCAGGCCCTGGTTGAAATGGGCCTGCCCCATCAGGTCTATAAAGGCATGAAGGGTTATAATGGTGTGGCGATCCTGTCGCGACATCCACTGCAAAGCGTTGCTGGAACGCCCGACTGGTGCACGCGCTCGGACTGCCGCCATGTGGCTGCGAGTATTGCGACGCCAGCCGGTCCGATCCTGCTGCATGATTTCTACGTGCCGGCAGGTGGCGATATCCCCGACCCGGTGGAAAACGAAAAATTTGCCCACAAACTGGCGTTCGTGGATGAAGCCACCAGCTGGTTCACCAGTGCGCCTCCTGCCCGCAGCATTCTGGTAGGCGATCTCAACATCGCGCCTCTGGAGCATGACGTCTGGAGTCATAAGCAACTTCTGAAGATCGTCAGTCACACGCCGCCTGAGATTGAACGCCTGAAGGCGTGGATGGCGACGGGATTTCAGGATGCCATGCGGACGATCACGCCGGAGCCGGAGAAGCTCTACACTTGGTGGTCATACCGCAATAAAGACTGGAAAAAATCCAACCGCGGTCGGCGGCTGGATCATGTCTGGATGACGCCCGACCTCATGCCGGGCCTGAGGGATATCAGGGTTCTTCAGGATGTGCGAGACTGGGACAGCCCGTCGGATCACGTTCCTGTTGTGCTGGACTTCGACCCGGCCTGACTCTTCGCCCGCTTCCTGTCAGCCTTCAGGCTGACAGGCTGTCGGAGCCGATCACGCCACGTCCTTCAGGATCAAGACGATAGCCACCACCTTCCGTAATCAGAAGTGACGTGCGTGCCGGATCTGGCTCGATCTTCTGGCGCAGTCGGTAGATATGCGTCTCGAGCGTATGGGTCGTGACGGCCGCGTTGTAGCCCCATACTTCGTTCAGAAGTACCTGACGCGCCACCGGGCGCTGACCCGCACGATAGAGATATTTCAGGATCGCGGCCTCCTTCTCCGTCAGGCGGATCCGACGGTTACGGGCGGTTTCGACGAGCAGCTTGGCAGACGGACGGAATGCATAGGGGCCGATCTCAAAGACGGCGTCTTCGCTGTTCTCGAAAATCCGCAACTGGGCCCGCAGGCGGGCCAGAAGCTCACCGATCCGGAAAGGCTTGGCAACGTAGTCGTTGGCGCCTGCATCAAGGCCGCGCACCACGTCGTGTTCGTCATCGGAACCGGTCAGGATGATGATCGGCATGCGGATGCCCGCGCGCCGCAATTCGGCGCAGAAGTCGCGCCCGTCACCATCGGGGAGGGTAATGTCCAGCAGCATGGCATCATACCGGGCACCAGGTTTGGCGAGAAGCTCGCGCGCTGCGGCAACGGACGTCGCCTCAACCGCTTCCAGTTCGCCGCCGTGCTGAAGCTGCTCTGCCAGAAGACGACGGAGCGTATCATCATCGTCAACAACCAGGATGGGGCGTGGACCTGCCATAATAACCTGTCTCGTTCTATCGCGACGGAAGAAACGTCACATCCGTAAAAATTCGGTGTTCGTAACTTGCACATCCGGACTTACCATTCCCGGTAAACGGGAAGAAAGCAGCATGCTTTCGCATCAGACTATGGCAAGTACAGCCGAAAAAGGAAACAGCATTATGGCTAAAGCTATTTTGAGAACCGCTGGAGACCGCGCTTTTCTTCACTTTCAGGGGAAAATCGTTCCGGTTTTGATCGGACGGCGCGGGCTGTCCCTTGACAAAACGGAAGGAGACCTTCGTACTCCCGTGGGGGAACTGCCGCTCCGGCGTGTCCTCTACCGTGCGGACCGGACCTCACGTCCCATCTGCACAGCGGAACTTTCCGTCGAACCTCTCGCCGCCAATGATGGCTGGTGTGATGACCCCACCCATTCCGACTACAATCGCGCTGTAGCGCTCCCTCACCCGGCCTCTTGCGAAAACCTGTGGCGTGACGATCATGTCTATGATCTCTGCATCGTTCTGGGCTGGAATGATGCCCCGGTAAAATCGGGAGACGGATCGGCTATTTTCCTGCATCTGCCGCCCGCCAGCGGATATACGGAAGGCTGTGTTGCCCTTGAGGAAAAGGACCTCCGTGCGTTTCTCGAAGCGGGATTGTCGCATATTACAGTAGAAAAGCCGTCCTGAGATAAAAGCGGTAGGTAGCTTCAGAATGAAAGCTGTTCGGTCTGCTCCGCGCCATTCCGACATCTGGCTTCGTAGTCGAGAATACGGGCGTGCAAGGGACCGCGCCCCCATCTCCGGGTTTCGCAGAAACGTTTGTAGTTTTGCTGTGCGAGATATCGTGCTTTTCGCAGTGGCGAACTACTTTTCCACAGTCCGGAAATTTCAGGATAAGCGGCGACAAACGCCGGATATGGCTCATAGTCGACTGCCTGCCAGGGGCGAAAAATTCCTTCCCATGGCTTCGGCTGTGACATGTAGTGAACAATTTTTGGCTGGATAGTGTCTTCCAGATCGGCATTGAACAGAAAGACAGGAAAGTTCCATGATAAGGACATGGGTAGTACGCGCTCGATGCCTACGAGGTTGAGAATATCCTGATCGGGGAATCTGGACATCCTGCTCTGGGAACGAATGACGGTTCGTGCTTGCTCCGCAATCGCCGCCCATGCTGACCGATGAAAATAAAGAACGCCCGTATTGAAATACAAAGTGGACTTCTGGGACGTCAGTCCAATATCTACAAAATGTTCCCGTACACCTTCGCCTTCACGTGAATCATCCTCGAGAAGAAAAACCATAGGATCGGCAGAAGCGAAAAAATGCTCTTTAGGTGGAGGGGAAGACAATAATTTATTCAGACAGTATTTGATCTGAGTATCGCCATCAATATAAAGAATATTTTTGTAATTTTTCGGTAAAATATTATCTAGATAAAGTCTTCCAAGCATAGCTGACGCACCGTCAATGTCAGATCTTGATCTTGAAAAAATAATAATGTTATTTTTTTTGCAGATTGAGCCTGCGATGGGAAATGTCACAGCGTCAACGTCAAAGCATACAATGATAATGTCTGCGATGTCCGCTGCCGCATGAGCGCGCGCCTGAAGTGCACTGACAAGAGTAGGGAAAAGATAAGACTGGTCAGTGCAGTAGCAAACGCAGGTCTGTACGCTCATGCGCGTTCTCCGTTTTCTGGACGGCAGCGCTCCCACCGCGGCAAGGAAGGAGAAAATTCCGTCGCACTGAAAACATAGAGTCCATGTTTTAAGATTGTGTTTCTATCTTCGTTTTATTGTGGGCTACTTCGCACAATCCGATCTCTGCAGCCCCTCCTCACTTAATATTTATTCCACCTCTGGCGGCACCATGCAGACCATATTGTCTCCAGGCTGAGGCACGGCTTTGTCGTTGTCTTCGGCTGAACGGATCAGGATGCCGCCATCCCGCCGAACCACGAGAAGATCAAGCCTGTTTTCGTCATTCCCGAACGTCGATGCACTCTCGTCCGTGGCTTCCACGGCGACGAACCGCCATCCCTGCTCGAACAGCGTATCAAACAGGGTATAGTTCCAGGCCGGTTCTCCCAGAACCTTGCCGCGAGCGTCGCGTGACAGGCCGTGATAGAAATCCAGCCGTGCCACGCCAGGGCTGATCTGATAGACACGCTGCCGTCCCATGGTCGGGGCCAGATGCCCGCAGACCATACCATTATAGATGCCGTCACCTGTCGTCGCGATCAGATAATCGGCAGGTCGCTCCTCCAGGGATTCCTGCCCATGCTGCGACAGAAGCTCTGCGCGCAGTACCGGAATATCCTGCCGGGTGGCCGGCAGGAGGGCGCTGGAGCGGTTATCCACCAGCAGAACCGGCACGCCCGCCTTGCGCAGACAGGATGCAAGGTTGATGGACCATCCACTCGCTCCCATGATTGCGATGGCCGGATCGTTGGAAAGGGTGAGTTTGAGGCGTCGTGCAATGGGTCCAAGCGAGAAACCGTGCAGGATCATCGTCACGGCAATCACCGCGAACACCGCTGGCATAATCAGATCCGCAGACTGGTATCCCGCCTCCTTGAGACTGACCCCCGCCTCGCCAGCCACGGCAGCCGCTACGATACCGCGTGGCGCAATCCAGCCGACAAACAGCTTTTCCTTCCAGGGCATGCTCGTGCCCAGAGTGGAGAGAAAAATGCCCAGAGGGCGCACAACAAACAGAACCACAACCGTCAGCGCGAAAATCGGAATGGAAAGCTGTGCCAGAACATCGCGATGCAGATCGGCCGTCAGCATGATGAACAGGACCGACACGACCAGAACCACCAGTGATTCCTTCATGCGCCGCAGTTCCGTCACACCCGGAATCTGAAGGTTCGCCAGTGCCATTCCAAAGATCGTGACCGCCATCAGTCCGGCGCCGCCCATCTCCAGATTGCACAGGGAGAAGATTACCAGCGCCATCGAGATCAGCATCGGCGTCTTGAGGATTTCCGGCATCAGATCACGCGTGAACAGATAGCGGACCAGATATCCTGGCAGGATTCCCGCGGAAAGCGCGACGGCAATGGCCCCAAGAAGATCCGGTAGCGTATGCGTGAAGAACACATCCGCATGAATGTCCACATGCAGCAGCATGAGCTGAAGCACGACCGCCGCCAGAATTGCTCCCAGCGGATCGTTGACGATGGCTTCCCATCGCAGGAACGCTGCAACGCGCGGCTGAAGCTTGGCACTACGCAGAAGCGGCAGAACGACCGTTGGGCCCGTCACCACGACGATTGCCCCAAACAGCATGGAGGTGCCCCATTCCAGATGGGCCACGTAATGTGCTGCCAGAGAACCTAGAACCCAGTTGATGGGCAGTGCCAGCATCGTCAGACGCGCAACGCCTTCTCCGGCTTCACGCAGCTGGCGGAAATCGAGCGCCATGCCCCCTTCGAACACCACGAGCGCCACCAGAAGGGACACCAGCGGCCGGAACATCCATCCCATCGTTTCGGAAGGATGAAGAATGCCCAGGCCTGGCCCGAAAATCAGGCCCAGAGAGAAGAGAAGGACAATGGCCGGAAGGCGGAAGCGCCAGGCCACCCACTGGGCCAGCATTCCCGCGCCGAAAGTCGAGGCAATGCCGATAAGAATGTCATACTGCATGGATGTTCGGCACGGGCTCCGCATGATGGCTACGAAGCGGTATCATACTCCAGATCCCGTCGCGCACCTAAAAACACGGAAGAACGCCCCATCATGATGTCTCCTCCTGCCCGAACCGGAGCTGACCTTCTGGTTCGCCCTGCCCAGTCTCTGGACCGTGAAGGAATCTGGCGCCTGTTGTCTCCTGTACTGCGGAAGGGCGAGACATATGCCCTGCCCCGACACTGGGGGCGCCGTCAGGCACTCGCCTACTGGATGGATGTCGAGCACCGCGTTTATGTTGCCCAGACCCGCGATCATGAGATCGTCGGGACGTTTTATCTTCAATCGAACCAGAAAGGCGGCGGTAGTCACATCAGCAACGCGGGATTCGTTGCGCGTTCCGGCTTTGGTGCAGGGCGGCTGATGGCTGAGGAAGCGCTTGCTGAAGCTGCAAAGCTTGGCTTTCGCGCCATGCAGTTCAATTTTGTCGTCAGTAGCAATCTGCGTGCCGTAACCCTGTGGAAATCACTGGGCTTTCGGGTGATCGGAACGCTTCCCGGAGCTTTCGATCACCCTTCGAAAGGATATGTGGACGCACTTGTTATGTGGAAGGATCTTCTGCCGCCGGGAGTGTAACGGCCGCGTCTTCCTCCTGCGTCTTTGTGTCCGTTACGACGCGCTCCAGAACGCAGGCAAAGAATCCATCCGTGCCATCCCGCAGGGGCGTCAGCGAGAACTGTGCCTTGTTTCGCAACTCGGTGGGCAGAAGCTCGGACATCTGCTCTTTTGGCAGGCGGATGAAGTCATTGCGGCGTTTGAGGAATGCATCAATCTGCTGGCCGTTCTCGCAGGCCAGAAGCGAGCAGGTCGCATAGATCATGCGTCCGCCCGGCTTCACCAAAGAGGCTGCACGATCAAGGATCTGCGCCTGTTTGACGACAAGTTCCTGGATGTCTTCCGGTGTCAGGCGAAGGCGTGCATCCGGATTGCGCCGCCACGTTCCGGTTCCCGAGCACGGTGCATCGACAAGCACGCGATCGAAGCTGCCGGCCCGACGCTTCGCCCACTTGTCGCCAGATACCAGGAGATGCCGCTCCACGTTGTGAACGCCTGCGCGACGCAGCCGCTTGACCGCTCCGTCCAGACGTTTTTCGTGCACGTCACAGGCGACGATATGCCCGCGGTTTTCCATGGTCATCGCCAGTGCCAGCGTTTTGCCGCCTGCCCCTGCGCAATAATCCAGAACCCGGTGCTCGCCCCGTGCGTCGGCTGCTGCGACCACAAGCTGGCTGCCTTCGTCCTGGATTTCGACCAGACCGTCTTTGAAGGCCTGTGTCGCGGTCACGGGCTGACGTCCATCAAGACGCAGTCCCCACGGCGACAGCTTCGTCATCTCTGCCGGAAGCGATTCGCGTCGAAGTTCCCGCGCGGCCTGCTCGCGGCTTCCCTTGAGCAGGTTGACGCGAAGGTCGAGCGTTGGCGTACCCAGCATCGCTTCCATTTCGTCCGGCAACCGGTTGCCAAACGTTTCCCGAAGTGCGCTTTCCAGCCAGTCCGGATATTCGAGCCGTACCGCCAGTGGCTGCTTCTGGGTGGAAAGTTCTTTTCCTTCCAGGCCCTTGAGCGCGATATCCTCACGGGACGTCAGGGGCTTTTGCGCGTAACGCTCTCCGGAAAAAAACCCACGGACATTGTCCATCGTTTCTCCGCCAAGGAGCAGAGAGGCCGCGCAGATGAGCCGGGGGGAGATATCGCCGGAAATATCCCTGAGATTCCACTGCAGCCGCCGCCAGCCACGCAGGACATCCCACACAATCGTGGAAATGGCCCGACGGTCTCCGCCACCAATATAACGGCGTTCGCGGAAAAAAGCGTTGGCTGTGGCGTCGGCGGGACGGCGGGGCGCATTCTGGATCGCACAGAGCAGATCGATGGCGCCTGAAAGACGGGCTGCGGGGGTCATAGCGCCCCCGTAGCCCGTTTAGCCCCTCAATGCGAGAGGCTTTGATGCACGAACGGTCAGTCCCGGCGGTAGTTCGGAGCCTCACGGGTGATCGTCACGTCATGGACGTGGCTCTCACGGAGGCCAGCATTCGTGATGCGACGGAACATGGTGCGGACTTGAAGGTCGGCAATGGTGGCCGATCCCGTGTAGCCCATACCAGCCTTCAGGCCGCCGACGAGCTGATGGATGACCGGAGCCATGCTGCCCTTGTAAGGAACCTGCCCTTCGATGCCTTCCGGAACCAGCTTGAGCGTATCGCGAACTTCAGCCTGGAAGTAACGATCTGCGGAACCGCGGGCCATGGCGCCGAGCGATCCCATGCCGCGATAGGCCTTGTAGGAGCGGCCCTGATACAGGAACGTCTCGCCCGGGCTCTCGTCGGTGCCGGCCAGAAGCGAGCCGACCATGACCACGTCAGCGCCCGCGCCAATCGCCTTGACGATATCGCCCGATGTCCGGACGCCACCATCCGCGATGGCCGGGATGTCCAGCTCGTGACAGGCTGCGGCTGTTTCCATAACGGCCGAGAACTGCGGCACACCTACGCCCGCAACGACACGCGTGGTGCAGATGGACCCCGGTCCGATACCGATCTTCACGCAGTCGGCACCTGCGGCGATCAGGGCGCGCGCGGCCTGTGGGGTGGCAACGTTGCCGGCGATAACCTGAAGTCCGCCGTGACGGCTCTTGAGGGTCTCCACAGCGCTCAGAACCCCGTGTGAATGGCCATGGGCCGTATCCACGACAATGACGTCCACGCCGGCTTCAGCAAGAGCTGCAGCGCGACGGAACCCGTCTTCCCCGACGCCTACGGCGGCGGCACAGCGCAGACGGCCCTGGGAGTCCTTGATGGCCAGCGGGTGCGCGATGGCCTTGTCCATGTCCTTGACGGTGATCAGTCCGATGCAGCGCTTTGCCTCGTCAACGACCAGAAGCTTCTCGATGCGGTGACGGTGCAGAAGCGTGCGTGCCTCGTCCGGTGCGGCACCGTTAAGGACGGTCACAAGGTTCTCGTGCGTCATCAGGTCACGGACGCGCGTGTTCGGGTCGGTCGTGAAGCGCATGTCGCGGTTGGTCAGGATACCGACCAGAACGCCGCTGCCGTTTTCAATGACGGGAAGGCCGGAGACGCCGTGACGTGCCATGATGGCCTGAACCTCGGCCAGTGTCTGGTCGGGGCCAACGGTAACGGGATTGACGACCATGCCTGATTCGAAGCGTTTGACGCGACGGACCTGTTCCGCCTGTTCTTCAATCGACAGGTTTTTATGAATAACGCCCATGCCGCCCTGCTGCGCCATGGCGATCGCCATGCCGTCTTCTGTGACGGTGTCCATTGCGGAAGACATCAGGGGGATGTTCAGCTCGATGGAGCGTGTCAGGCGCGTGCGCGTGGAGGTCTGGGCTGGCAGAACCGACGATTCTGCCGGTTCGACGAGAACGTCATCGAAAGCCAGCGCTTCGCGGATGCGCTCATTCAGATTTGTTGTGTGAGAAGATGAAGTCATGAGCCGCGTGCCCCCGTTACGTCATGCGTCGTGAAAGACGCAATGTGTGTGAACCGGAGGCCAGAAGGCCGACCGGCCGTTGGCGGGTCCTCATAGAGCACTTTGCCCCCCGAGGGGAAGTCTCTTTTTTGCGGTATTTTCTGAGAATTTTCTTGGCTGGGAGACCTGGATTCGAACCAGGGCTGACCGGGTCAGAGCCGGTAGTTCTACCGCTAAACTATCTCCCAAGCGGTGAGAGGGTGTTTATCAACCGACCTCGCAGGGCGCAAGAGCGATCCGGACATTTTTTTGAAAAAACACATATTTTTCTTGCGAGCAGGGTCCCCTGCGCCCCATGCTGCTTTTCCAAGGTCCCAGATCACGGGCAAGCGGGAGCCGAAACACATGATGAGGTACGGAACGGATCACAACCTGTCAGGCCCGATGCCTGTTCATGCGTCTGCAAGACGTACGGGTCCGTTCTTTGGCGCCATTGATCTTGGCACCAACAACTGCCGCCTCATGATTGCTGCGGGAACGCCTACCGGTTTTCGTGTCGTGGACAGTTTCAACCGCTCCGTCCGTCTTGGAGAGGGCCTGCGTGCCAGTGGGCGGCTTGCCGAAGACTCCATGAAGCGCGCGCTTGATGCCCTGCGGGTCTGTGCGGAGCGCATGAGACAGTGGCCGCTGGTGCATGTTCGTGCGGTTGCGACGGAAGCCTGCCGTCAGGCTGCCAATGGCCGCGAGTTTCTGGCGCGTGTGCAGCACGAGACGGGCCTTACGATCGACATCATCACGGCTCGTGAAGAAGCAGAGCTGGCCCTTGAAAGCTGCTCTCCGCTTTTCCGTCAGCCCGAACACAGGCCTGTGCATGCCGATCGGGGCGTTCTTTTCGATATTGGTGGCGGGTCCACCGAAGTTGCGTGGGTCCGGATCGACCCGGAGCGGCAGACACAGACTCTGATCGGCACCACAAGTGTTCCCGTTGGCGTGATTACGCTTCAGGAAATGTTTGGTGAGGGGCATGGCTCTTCTTATGAGACGATGGTCAGTCACGTTCAGGAATATCTGAAGGGCTTCGAGAACGTGCATCGTATCCGGCGTGAGGTCACGCATGGAAAGACGCGTCTGATCGGCACGTCGGGAACCGTGACGACGTTGGCGGGGGTGGCATTGTCCCTGCCCCGCTACAACCGCGCAGCGATTGATGGACTGACACTTCCGGGCCATAGCATGATGGATGCTATCGGAAGCCTGCGCGGTCTGGATCATGATGAGCTGGCGGAGCATCCCTGCGTTGGTGCCGAGCGCATGAAATTCGTGCTTCCCGGCTGCGCGATCTTCGAAGCAATCCATCGTTTGTGGCCGGTTGAAGACGTCACGATTGCAGACCGGGGGTTGCGCGACGGGATGTTGCTGCGTATGGCCCGCGATCATGGTCAGCGTTCCGGCAAGGGGCGTCATACGACCAGTCGCCATGCCACGCCCCGGTCACGGGGCCCATTCGGGACATATGCCACGATATGAAGCCGCCAAGATCCCGCTCCGGTTCCAGTAAGGATACGGGACCGAAGCGTATCCCGGGCAAGGCTCTGAAAAGTGCCTCCAATCCCGGTGAAAACGACGCCACACGTGATTCAGCAACGTCAAAAACCGCCCGTAACAAGACGGTTTCGCTCAAAACGGCCCGCGGACGCACCACGGCACAGCAGCGCTGGCTGAACCGTCAGCTCAACGATCCCTATGTCGCAGCCGCGCGCAAGCAGGGCTGGCGGTCACGCGCGGCTTTCAAGCTGATCGAGATTGACGATCGCTTCAAGCTGATTGAAGAAGGGACCCGCATTATTGATCTGGGTGCTGCTCCGGGCGGCTGGACGCAGGTCGCAGTCAAGCGGGGCGCCAAGCACGTTGTAGGGCTGGACCTCCTTCCGGTTGATCCTGTTGCCGGTGCCGAGATTATTGAGGGGGATTTTACGGACCCCGATATGCCGGATCGTCTGAAAGAGATGCTGGGCGGTCCGGCCGATCTGGTTATGTCTGACATGGCGCCCAATACGACCGGTCATGCTGCAACCGATCATATGCGGATCATGGGCCTTGCGGAGGGTGCGCTGGATTTTGCGTTTCAGGTTCTGGCCGAAGGCGGCAGCTTCATTGCCAAGGTCTTTCAGGGCGGCTCGGAAAAAGACATGCTGGCGACAATGAAAACCGCATTTGCCAGTGTCCGGCATGTAAAACCCCCGGCGTCTCGCAAAGAATCAAGCGAGCTTTATGTCGTGGCGACGGGTTTCCGTCCCGAACGCCTGACGGCCGCTGCCGATCCAATCTGACGGATACGAGCAGGAAGATGAAAAGGGAGACAGTAGCCTCCCTTTTTATGGCCAGAATTTTTCACCCCGCGAGGGTGCAGAAGTCTGTTCAGATCTGGGGAGGGTTGGCCTGAAGAAATGACGCCATGGCGCGCTGTGCGAGGGCTGCTTCTCTTCCAAGGCGGATCAACCCTCCGATCTGCAACGGATGCCGGACAAGGGACCCGACCAACCCCGGAATATACACGGCGCCGTCCTTCACGCTGGTCTTGACCGCAGGGGGCAGATCCCGCGTGGCGTCGTCGCACACGACCCTGAGGACAGCAAACGGCACGCCGCTCTGCGCAATGAAACCGCTTTCCATATCCACTGCGATGCAGTGCGTTTCAGAAAAATACCGCGTCTTTTCAAAAGCAAATTCTACCAGTGAATCGCTATGCAGGATGCCCCCCCGGCGCGCGCAGGCAGAGCCAAATTTCATGCTCAAAGCGGGATCGGAAGGAATATTCCGGCCTTCATGATAAACATGATCAGCCACGATGACAGTGCCAGGAGGGGCTTCCGGCGACAAACTCCCTGCACATCCGAAGGACAGGAGTTCCGTTGCCCCTGCGCGGAGCAGGCGCTCCACGCCCAGCCGTGCGCCTTCAGGTGTGGCATTGCTCAGGGCCAGAGGAACACCCGGTAGAAAACGCCGGATCACACTGGCTTCCTGTTTCAGGCCTGCGAGGATGCCCAGCATCAGAACCCGAACTCCACCTTGCCGCTGTTGCTCGCGCCGAGGTTACGGTAGCGGGCCAGCGCTGTCAGCGGGAAAAACTGCTTGTAGCCATGATAACGCAGGTAGAAGACCTTCGGGAAACCGACGGCATTATAGGCGTCTTCCTGCCATTCTCCCTTGTCGTCCTGCTGGGACACGAGATACGCCACACCGCGCTTGACGGCTTCGCTCTCGCGGCGCCCGACCGCCATAAGCGCCAGAACGGCCCAGGCTGTCTGGGAGGGGAGGCTCTTGTTGTACATGCCTGCCGTGCCGCCTTCATAGGTCGCACAGTCTTCACCCCAGCCGCCATCAGGACGCTGGACGCTTTCGAGCCAGTTCACGGCGCGCAGAACCATCGGATCGTCATGTGGCACACCGGCGATATTCAGCGCGCACAGAACAGACCAGGTCCCATAGATGTAGTTTGTGCCCCACCGGCCGAACCAGCAGCCTTCCGGTTCCTGTTCGGAGCGCAGATACTCCAGTGCCTTGAGAATGACAGGACGGTCGTCCGGATCGCCGAGCTGGGCCAGAAAGGAAATGCAGCGGGCCGAGACGTCGGCCGTCGGCGGGTCCAGAAGGGCGCCGTGATCCGAGAACGGGATGTGGTTGAGCAGTTCGAGATCGTTGTCGATATCGAACGCACCCCAGCCACCATTGGTGCTCTGCATGCCGATGATCCATTCCCGAGCGCGCGCGATCGCCTCGCGGCTGCCTTCGGGATCAACACGATGCAGCAGCATGCCGACGACGGCGGTATCATCGACGTCAGGGTAGTAGTCGTTCTCGTACTGGAACGCCCAGCCACCGGGGCGCAGGTCAGGTGTGTTGATGGCCCAGTCGCCCTTGACGTTCAGGATCTGGCGCTCCCGAAGCCATTCGGCGCTCTTTTTCAGGGCCGCAAGCGTTTCTTCATGCTTTGTCCCGGCGGGACCGGACGCGGCTTCAATCATCGCAAGGCCGGACAGGCCGGTATCCCAGACGGGCGAGACGCAGGGCTGGCAATAGATTTCATCGCCATGATCCACCAGAAGATCCTGAACGGCCTCCCATGCGGTCATGGCGCGTGGATCGCTATCGGGGACACCCTGCGCGCGGTACATCATCACGACATTCGCCATGGCGGGATAAATGGCACCCAGCCCTCCCCGGCTCAGACGCGGCTCGATGAAGTCGCTGGCGGCTTTCAGGGCTTTTTTATGCACGCTCCGTGGAATGAGTGGCAGAACAGGACGCAGGGCGGAGTCCAGATGCTTGAAAAAGCGCCCCCATACCGAACGGTACGGACCGCGGATCCAGTCCGTGACTTCTGAAGGCGGCTTGACGAAGAGTTCCTGCACATGGATGCCATGCGGATTGATGGCTTTGGGGCGGAGCGCATTGAGAACCAGAAGCGGCGCAATCACGGCCCGCGACCAGTAAGACATGTTCCAGACCGAGAAAAACGCCTTGCGTGGCAGGAGCATGAGCTCAACCGGCATCACGGGCGTTGCTTCCCAGGGGACTTCCCCGAACAGGGCAAGCTGGATCCGCGTGAACACATTCGTCCGCGCCGCGCCGCCGTGGTCGAGAATGGCCTCACGGGCAATCCGCATATGGGGTGCATTGATGTCATCGCCGATTGCCTTGAGGGCGAAATAGGCTTTTACGGTCGCCGAGAGGTCGAAGCCGCCATCATGATAAAGCGGCCATCCGCCATGATCGCCTTGGATGCGGCGCAGATATACGCCGATCTTGGCCTGTTTTTCCGGATCTATCCGGTCGAGATAGTGTTCGAGCAGGACATACTCGGCGGGGATCGTTGCATCCGCTTCGAGTTCGTAGACCCAGTGTCCGTCTGATTTCTGCTTCCCGCCCAGCGCGGTCTGCGCGCCTTCGATGGCATGGTTGATCTCATCGGGTTCGACCGATTGACGGGACAAGGTTTCGCTCACGCGATCCTCCTTTTCCAGAATATCAGAATAGATCAGCATTGTTCGGCTCTTCCGACACAGGCAGTCCTCAAAGTCGGGAGCTGTGTTACAATCATGACAGGATGATCGCTCATCACGATCCCGTGTTCTCTGCAGCGGAACGGAAGCCTAGAGCGGCGACAGCCTGAAGTCCGGACTGGATGGAGCCTTCGATCGTGGAGGGCAGTCCGGTATCCGTCCAGTCTCCGGCCAGCGCCAGATTGACGAGATCGGTTCTCGCTCCCGGACGCAGGAGGTTCTGTTCCGGTGTTGCAGCGAATGTTGCGCGCTTTTCCCACACCAGACGCGAGGGTGGCATGGCGACCGGTAGTGACTGCGACAGGACGGGATCGAGAGCGCGTCGGATTTCCGACCAGATCGTGGCCAGAAGTTCGCTGTTGCTGCGGTCGGCGTAGCGGTTGGCGGCACTGACGGTGACGGACAGGATATCCCCTTTCAGGAAGATCCATTCCGAAATACCACCGACCAGTCCCACAAAGCCTGCCTGCGCAACGACTCCCCGGGCTTCAACTTTTGCCGGAAGACGGAAATGGGCGTTGGCAATGCTCTCAAAAGCATCCGGAGCAGTCAGTCCCGGAAGCAGGGACTGTGCTACAGGTCCCGGAACAGCCATGATGACCTGATCCTCGGGACCGAGCTCAATCCGCCCTTCACCGGTTTCCAGCGCCGTGGCGCGCCCGTTCTGCTGTTCGATGGCGCTGATGCGGACGCCTGTGCGCACATCACCGTGAAAGCGCCTGAGATAGGCTACTGCCGGATCAATCAAGGTTTCGGACAGGCCGACCGCCGGGAACCACGGGCAGCAGGCCATGCCACCTTTGGCGAGAGATTTGCGGATCACGTTGCCGAGCAGTTTCGCACTACCGGTGTGGATGTCCGTATTGAGAACCGAGATGGCAAAGGGGATTAGCAGCCGGCGACTGAGTTGCCCGGAACTGAGGCAGGTGTCCACGGTCGTCCTGTCACCCGCACGCAAAAAGCGTCCCAAAGCGGTGAGTTCGGACAGTTTCATGCCCGGAACACGCCGCCCACCCGGAAGAGCCCAGAAGGGGAGCTTTCCTTTCGACAGGCGCAGCGTCCAGGCGAGGCTGTCTTCCAGATCGTAATACGGAAAGATTGGCAGTCCCGGACCGGTCAGGGTGTGGCGTGCGCCGATGATGTCCAGATAGCGGAACGTCAGGTCGTTCGACGACAGGATCAGGTGGTTGCCGTTATCAATGCGGGCATCAAGGGAACGGTCGTGAAAGGAACGCGCCCGACCGCCGCAGGCCGGCCCTGATTCGTAAACGGTGACGCGGGCCTGTGCCGCGAGTTCGATTGCGGCGGAGAGGCCTGCCAGACCACCGCCGATGATGTGGACGTGGCTCATGGGTTACTTCACATACGCTGCGAGGGTACGAAGCTGTCTCAAAGGTTTGGAGACTTTCGGGGCGATGTCCGGTGTTTTCCAGCCGCGCTTTTGCAGGGCCGACAGGATGGGCGCGTAGGACGCGGCCATCATGCGTGCCGGGCGCATTGCGGTGCTGTCGCACAGTTGCATGGCCTTCCGCGCTTCCCGGAAATGGTCCCGTGCACGTTGGGCAAGGATGCGCCCCACCTGATCCAGACCGTGAGCGTAAAGCGCTTCGTGCGGATTTTTCGGGACATCGAACCGGGTCAGGAGTTCGGACGGGAGATACAGCCTGTTCCGGCCTGCATCTTCGGCGATATCGCGCAGAATATTGGTGAGCTGAAGGGCGCGTCCCAGATGATAGGCAACACGCCGGGCATTGTCTGACGAATCTCCGAACACACAGACGGACAGGCGTCCGACAGCCGATGCCACGCGGTCGCAATATAGATCCAGCGTCGCTTCGTCCGGTGCCACGATCGGTGCCCCACAATCCATCGCCATTCCGTCGATGACGTCATGGAAATCTTGAGGCTGAAGCTGGTAACGGTGGATCGCCACGATCAGCACCCGATCCAGTGCATCTGTCGCCAAGCCTTCATAGAGGCCGTCAACACGGCGATGCCAGTCCTGAAGGGCGGCCATGGGGTCTACAACGCCTGCATCGCCATCGGCGATGTCGTCTACCTGACGACAGAAGGCATAGACTGCGAACATCGCCTGACGACGGTCTGCCGGGAGAATGCGCATCCCCCGGGCAAAGGATGTCCCCGAAGCGGTGACGATCCGTTCGACATGATCCAGATCGGCCTGCGCGCAGGGAAGACCTGAAGAAGCGCGCATCCTGCTGAAAACCATGTCTGTCCCCTGTCTCGTTTCAGAAGATCAGGGTTCTAGCCCCAAATTCCATCAACACAAAGATGACCTGAACGGAAAGGACTGCCCTGCGTTAAGGTGATGCCAAAAGGCAACACCCCAAAAGGAGTCTTGCGCCATGCGTTTCCCTTTCCTGAAAAGCTTCGTCCTTCTTGCCGGAGTGCTCGCTGGAGGCGGATTTTCCATGTCCATCGCTGCCGCCCAGACATCGTCGCCCACAACGGCAAGCGGGCACGCCGACCACCTTCTGGCTGACGATCATTCCTGGAATGGCACGCCCTATGAGCATTATCCGACGACGCGTCCGATGCTCAGCATGATCCGGCTGACCATTCCCGCGCATTCCGCCCTTCCCTGGCATGTTCATCCATATCCTAATGCGGGGTATGTGCTGGAGGGAACGCTCACGATCGAGGATCGGCAGAGTGGCAAAAAGCGGACGTTCCATCAGGGCGAAGCCTTTGCGGAATCGGTCAATGATGTTCACCGTGGCGTAACGGGTGACAGCCAGACGGTCCTTCTGTTGACCTATGCCGGCTCTCCCGGAAAGCCGACGTCCATTCCCCTGCCCGGCCAGCAGAAAGAATACTGAAAATATCTTCCGGCGTGCTTTGACAGGGAAAACGTTTCGGAACTAACATGTTCCGGCCCTAGTCTGGAGTATGGCCCCTAATGACCAGTCCCCTCTCTCCCGCCGCCCGCAGCGACCTTCTTGCCCGGGGATATTCCCGGCGCAGCTTCGGGCGCATTGCCACGCTTCTGGCCGCAGGCGCGACCGTAAAGGCCCTGACAGGCTCTGCCCGCGCGGACATTCTTCCGTCCGGGGTCAATTTCGAGGGCGTCACGCGTCTTGGCAGTAATGAATGCTGGACGGGTCCCTTCCCGGAAGCCGCGCAGGCTGGTGCATCCTCGGTTTTCCAGAGTAACCGCTACGATCCGACCGGTCATATGCGTGATGATCTCATCAAGGCGGCTTCGGATGTCGAAGGGATTCCCCAGACCCATGTCATGACATGGTGTGGCTCGTCCGATCCGCTGGCACGTGCCATCGTCACGTACTGCTCCCCCACCCGCGGGCTTGTGACGGCGGACCCAAGCTATGAAGCCGGATGGGTCGCTGCGGACTGGCTGAAAATCCCTCTGGCACGCGTCCCGCTGTCCGCAAAGAACGGGTACAAGACGGATGTCCGCGCCATGCTGGCCGCTGATCCCAATGCGGGCGTCTACTATATCTGCTCTCCCAACAATCCGACCGGTACGCTGACGCCGCTGCGCGATATTGCGTGGCTGGTCGAGAACAAGCCCAAGGGTTCGGTTGTGCTGGTGGATGAGGCTTACATCCATTTCTCGAATGCCCCGAGCGCGGTTGAACTGGTTGCAAAGAACAAGGACGTTGTTGTCCTCAGGACGTTCTCAAAAATGTTTGCCATGGCGGGAATGCGTCTTGGCCTGACATTTGCCCGACCTGACCTGCATGAGAGCATGATGCGTTATGATGGCAAAAGTGCCACCGCGATGCTGCCGGTCCCGGCCATGGCCTGCGGCACGATGAGCCTGACCATGAAATCGGCCATTGCAGCCCGCCGGGAAGAAATGATTGCCGCCCGCAACATGACGTTCCAGCACCTGCGCAAGCGCGGCATCCACTTCATCCCCTCCGATGCGAACATGTTCATCATCGACTGGAAGAAGCCGGCCGCGCCCATCAAGGATGCCTTCCTGAAGCAGAATGTCCTGATCGGGCGCTCATGGCCCGTCTGGCCGAATGCTTCGCGGATTACGGTCGGCTCCATGGATGAAATGAAGACCTTCTGTACCGTACTGGACCAGATTTATACCTGATCCGCTTCGAAAAGCCCTGCCGTGACTGTTCAGCCGACGGCAGGGAAATAGCGCAGGGCCCGGAACAGGGCTTTTGCACCATCCGCTTTCGTCAGGGCGACACGTTCCAGCAACGGGTCCTGACGGCGCAGACGCGCCGTTAGAATGTGGCACAGTTCCACAATGACTGCAGATTCCAGCCGCATCCGCCGATCCCGGACGAGTAGCGGCAGGATCCTGGCGTTTCTGTTGAGGACATCCACACCGTCCAGCATCCGGTTGAATACGCGACGGATGCCCGGTTTGCTGCGGACCAGACGCAGATCATCCAGACAGACGCCTTCTTCTTCCAGCCATGGTAGCGGGACATAGCACCGGTCCAGATCTTTCAGGTCCCCGGCGACATCCTGAAGATGATTGATGACCTGCAGTGCAGAGCAGAGTGCATCGGATGGTGCGAGTGTTTCCTCCGCCTCGCCATGCAGCAGGAGCAGAAACCGCCCTACAGGGTTGGCGGAATATCTGCAGTAATGCAGCAGTTCGTCCCAGCTTTTGTAACGGTTCTTTTCGGCATCCATGCAGAAGGCTTCGAGAAGATCCGTCGCCGTTTCCAGAGGGACACCGGTCTGGAGCAGAACGTCGCGAAGTTTGACCGCTGTCTGCGCGTCTGCGCGCTGAGGAGCTGTGATTTCCCCACGGATAACGGCTGCCATACCCCGAAGCCGCGCAATTTTTTCGGGCGGCGTCAGTTCGGTCGTGTCCACCATGTCATCCGCAACACGCGCGAAGTTATAATAGGTGTGAACGTAAGGCCGCAGACGCGGGGCGATCAGAAATGAACCAACGGGAAAATTTTCGTCGGATTTGCCTTTGGTGGAGGTGACGTCTTTCGTCCCCCAGATGTTGTCTGTCACGATGTTTCATCCGTGTAGGAACGATTTTTCCAGCGCACACCAACACCACGATGATGGTCGATGGCCGAGCCGATGGTTGCTGCCATGTAGAAGGCCGCAACAAGCGGAAGGGGAATAGCACGCCACAACGGCAGGCCAAAGCGGCGAAGCGTGGGCACGAATGTCAGGCACGATACGAGATAGGTCAGAAGTCCGATCCGCCGTTCCCGCCCCTTGCCAAACAGTGCCAGCCCGATGGGAAGCAGCCAGATCATCGCCAGACCAACGATCGTCGCAAGGAGTAGAGCCGGAGAATATCGCAGCTGCACATAGGCCGTGCGGGCAATCATATGCCAGACATCCTTCATGCCGCGATACGGCCTGACGGACCATGCCAGCGCACTGTGTCCCAGATAGAGCCGCCCTCCCGATCGCTTGATATGAGCGGCCAGAGTACAGTCATCAATCAGTGCGCCACGGAGTGCCTTGATGCCTCCAATCCGTTCCAGCGCCCGGCGACGCAGGAGAATGGTTCCTCCAGCAGCCCCCGCAATACGGGAACGTTCGCTGGCAATGCGCGAAAACGGATAAAGCATGGCAAAGAAATAGACGAAAGCGGGAACAAGAAAGCGCTCCGCACTGCTTTCGCAGTTCAGCGCTACCATTTCCGAGACAAGATCCAGATCGTCTTCGCGCGCCTTGGCCACCAGAGAGGCGAGATGCTCTGGCGCATGCATGATATCGGCATCGGTCAGGAGGACATACCCATAAGGGCCAATCCGCGTCAGCGCCTCCTGTTCTCCCTGGTGGACGGCCCAGAGCTTGCCGCTCCATCCCGCAGGGCGCTTGGCGCCCGTTATGACCGTCAGCCGCCCGTGCGGATCAGGCAATGCGCGGGCGATGTCGCCCGTGTCATCCGTGCTCTCGTCATCAATGAGGATAACGGACACCTTGCCGTCATAGTCCTGTTCCAGAAGAGACGTCAGGCAGGCTCCGATGGACTCGGCCTCGTCCCGTGCAGGAATGACGATCGCAACATCCGGGGCGGCAGCCGGCATGGGCTTAGGGTCGAGAATAGGGCCTTTCTGCCAGAAACTCCCATGGAACAGCGAAAGATAGACCCAGGCTCCCAGACTGGTCAGTGCGGTTCCAAACAGCATTATTTCATCCGTCCATGCTGACGGAACCAGACGATCGCATCTGTCACGGCATCGCGGGCCGGGCGTGGGGTGTATCCGAGTTCCCGCCTGGCCTTGTCGGACGAGAAGAACATCAGCTTTTTGGACATGGCGAGCGTTTCGCGCGTGACCCGCGGTTCAATGCCGAACCCGCGTGCCAGCCATTCGGACACAAGGGCTACGGGATAGAGCCAGGACTGCTTGAGTTTGATTGCTGGTGGCTTCACCCCGGCAATCTGACTGACCATGCGGAAAAGATCCCCCAGCATGATGTTTTCGCCGCCAAGGATATATTTCTCGCCGATCCTGCCCCGTTCCAGAGCCAGAGCATGTCCTTCCGCGACGTCATCGACATGCACGATGTTCAAACCCGTCTCGACATAGGCCGGCATGTTTCCGCTGGCGCAGTCGAGAACCATCTGCCCTGTGGGTGTCGGCTTGATATCCCGCGGGCCGACGGGGGTGGAAGGATTGACGATGATCGCGGGTAGGTTTTTTTCCCGAACGAGCCGCAGAACTTCCTGTTCCGCGCGATATTTTGAGAGTTTGTAGATCCCGATAACCTGACTTTCCGAAACCGGCGTGTTTTCGTCAGCTGATTCGCCGTTCTTGCCCAGGCCAAGTGCCGCCACCGACGAGCAATAGATGATTTTTTCCACCCCGGCCTCAAGGGCGGCAAGCATCAGATTGCGTGTGCCCTCCACATTCGCCTTCATCATGCTTTCCGGATCAGGAACCCAGAGTCGGTAATCGGCAGCAACGTGGAAAAGGGTTTTGACGTTCTTCAGTGCCGGAGCGAGCGTCTGCGGATCGGAGAGGTCTCCTACGGCAATTTCCGCATCAAGCTCCGCAATATTTGAACGGTCTGATGTCGGGCGGACGAAAAGTCTCAGGCGGTGTCCGCGTTCTTCAAGGACGCGGGCGACGGCAGAGCCGACAAACCCCGTAGCCCCCGTCACGAGTGTGACATCGTTCATGGTGGCAGTGTCTCCTTGGGTTATCAGCTGATGGTTGCAATTTATGACAGCATAATCCTCCCGGCTTTTCGGGGAAAGCGTCTGCGAGGGTGGAATATTAACGATACCTGCGATAGATCGTGTGCAAACGGCATGTGACGAAGACGTTGAAAAAAACTCTCCCTGTTCTCCTTTCCCTTCTCGGGGTGGCCCTGTTCACCTTCATTGCGGCCAGAGCCGGTATCCATCCTGTCATGGAAGCGCTCTCCAAAGTCGGGCTTGGTGGCTTTCTGCTTCTGGCGGCCTGCCAGCTTGTAGTGGACGTCGGGCTCGGGATCGCCTGGCACGCTGCGGTCCCCATTCTGGGCGTCAAGCGCCTGATGGGCGCGCGTCTTGTCCGGGACAGCGCCGGAGCGTGCCTGCCCTTCTCCCAGCTTGGCGGGATGGTGATTGGTGTTCGCGCAACGATGGCGGGCATTGATCCCAAGACGGAGCAGGGCGAAAATCTTCACTGGCCCGAAGCCGTGGCGGCCAATCTCGTGGATATCACGACGGAAGTGCTCGGACAGATCGCCTTCGTGCTGATCGCCCTGCTCTGCCTTATCGGTCATCACGACGCAGCCAGATTTGTCTGGCCGCTCGTTGGCGGGATGGCGCTGCTCAGCCTCGGAATTGCCGGTTTCATCTGGACGCAGCAGCGTGGCGGCGCGACGGTCCGCAAGGTCGCCACATTCCTGGGGCGGCATATCGCTGCGGAGTGGCGTGACTCACTCATCGGAAATACCGAGGCTTTTCAGTCTCGTCTGGAAGGACTCTGGAGCCGCCCTGACCGAATTTCTCTGGGTGCGCTCTGTCATCTGGTATGCTGGACAGGCAGTGCTGCCATGACGTGGCTGGGACTTCAGCTCCTTGGCGCACATGTCGGATTTTTCTCGTCTGTCGCCATTGAGGGTGTGGTTTGCGGCATCATGTCGGCAGGGTTTCTGGTCCCGGGGGCGCTGGGCGTTCAGGAAGCCGCTTATGTCGCACTTGGCATGATTTTCGGTGTCGATGCGGAAGTGTCGCTCAGCCTTTCGCTGCTGCGACGCGGTCGGGATATTCTGATCGGTATTCCGGTTCTGTTGATCTGGCAGGTCGTTGAGATGCGGCGTCTTCGTCATGAACGCCCGAAGGCAAGACCGGAAAACGAACCGACCTCGCCCTCTCTTCGCAAAAAGGTCATTGCGCCAGCCGTGACCGCTCTTGCAGGAAACATCAAGAAAGAGACGGCCTCCCGGGATGGTAAAACGTCAGAAGACAGCTCTTTCGCCACAGCGCCACGCGTTTTATGACGCCGCTTTTCAAATCCCTTTGCGTCGTTGGTCCGGGACTGATTGGCTCTTCCGTCCTTCGTCGCGCCAAGGAGACTGGCACGATTGCCGGAACCCTGATCGCAGCGGATACGAGTCCGCGTGTTCTCGAACGGGTGCGTGAGCTTGATATTGCCGATGTCATAACGTCTGACCCAGCCGTTGCGGCACAGGCAGACTGCGTCATGATCTGTGTTCCCGTCGGTGCGGTTGAAGACGTCGCGCGGCAGGTGTTGCCTTATATGAAGCCCGGAAGCATCCTCACGGATGTAGCTTCAGTGCGGGGGCAACTCGGACCAACGATTCACGCGATACTGCCCGAAGGTATATCCTATATTCCGGGCCACCCTATGGCTGGGACAGAGCATTCCGGGCCGGACGCCGGTTTTTCAACCCTGTTTGAAGACCGATGGGCGCTGCTTGTGCCACCTGAAGGCTCCGATCCGGAAGCGATCGCAAAAATCGAGGCCCTCTGGAACCTGTGTGGCGCCCGGACGAAAACCCTGTCTGACGAACAACACGATCAGATCTGCGCCATGGTGAGCCATCTTCCGCATCTTCTGGCCTTCACGATCTGTGATACCGCTGACAACCTGTCTGACGAAATCCGCGCGGCCGTGCTGGACTATGCCGCGTCGGGGTTTCGTGATTTTACACGGATTGCCGCGTCAGACCCGGTCATGTGGCGGGATATTTTCCTCGCCAATCGCGAGGCGCTTCTTGGTACGCTGGACAGGTTTATGGCCGATACGCAGGCCATGGCGGATGCAATCCGCAACGGCGATGAGGCGGCCATAACCGGCAGGATTGAACGTGGGCGCGCCATCCGCCGAACCCTGATTGAAAACCGTCAAGCCTGAGATTATTCAGGGATGAGCCTGCTGCCGGGCGTATGTCCGACAGCAGGTTGTTACATCAGGCCGTGACAACACGCAGGGTGTTGGTGCTGCCGGAATGGCCATAAGGCAGACCGGCGAGAACCAGAACCCGGTCTCCGGCCTTGCAGAAGTTCAGGCTCCGTGCGAGCTCCGCGGCTGGTCCGGCCAGATCCTCAATGCCATGAGCTGTCTGTTCCCGATCCACAACATGCGGGAATGTCCCCCATACGATGCAGAGGCGACGCGCGACGTCCAGTTCGGGGGTCAGGGCAATGATCGGGCAATGCGGCCGCTCACGCGCCATGCGCATTGCTCCGCCGCCGCCACGGGTATGGGATGCAATCACACCGGCATGGAGTGTGCGGCTGACCTGCCAGGCGGCCTGAACGATCGCGCACTGGACGGTCTCGTCCGGTGTGGGACGCAGACGGTCCATGCGGATCCGCCATTCATGATCCTGCTCGACCCGCTCGGCGATCCGCACCATCATTGACACGGCTTCGAGCGGATATTTGCCAGCGGCACTTTCCGCAGACAGCATGACCGCATCCGCACCGTCATAAACGGCATTGGAGACGTCAGAGACTTCGGCGCGTGTCGGGGTCGGGCTTTCGATCATGCTCTCGAGCATCTGCGTCGCCACGATCACCGGACGGCACTGTCTGCGGGCTTCAGCAATTGCGCGCTTCTGGGCAACCGGGACTTCCTCGGGCAGAAGTTCGACGCCGAGATCACCGCGCGCCACCATAAGCGCATCTGAAAGATGTACGATGGCTTCAAGGTTATCCATCGCCTGAGGCTTTTCGAGCTTGGTAACGATCGCTGCGCGGCCGTTCGCAATATCGCGTGCTTCCTGAACGTCTTCCGGGCGCTGCACAAAGGAGAGAGCCACGAAATCGACACCAAGCGACAGAGCGAAATCGAAGTCGCGGCGGTCTTTTTCGGTGAGCGCCGGAATGGGGAGTGTCACGTCGGGGACATTGACGCCCTTGCGCTCGGACAGTTTGCCGCCGACCACCACGACCGTTTCGAGAAAGCCGTCTCCGACCGTCACGACACGCAGTTTGAGCTTGCCGTCATCCAGCAGAAGGTGGCTTCCCGGCTCCGCGGCGGAAATAATTTCCGGATGCGGCAGGCAGACCCGCGAAATCGTGCCCGGCGTACGGTCCAGATCCAGCCGGAACGGCTTGCCTTCCTCCAGGATCACTGGGCCATTTTCAAACACGCCAACGCGTAGTTTGGGGCCCTGAAGATCCGCAAGGATTGCCAGCGGATGCCCGACCTTCTGCTCGGCGGCCCGGATAGCGGCATGACGCTCGCCATGATCTTCATGGGCGCCATGGGAGAAATTGAGCCGGAAGACATTCACACCGGCCTGCGCCAGAGAAAGGATCATCTCGGGGGACGATGAAGCCGGCCCCAGTGTAGCGACGATCCGCGTGCGGCGGTGATGGGAACTCGATGTCATATACGGCGTCCTCGATCGAAAAAATCAGTTTGGTTGAATCGTCTCGCCCGGGAGCAGGCCCCAGAAAAGACGGCGTGGCAGCCAGCCGTCGTAGCCCTTCACGCTGACATGGCACCATTGGGAGTTCTGCGGGCACAACTTGATGTTGCCCACCGTTCCCTGCTCCAGAACCGCGACCACGGTGCTATCTTCTTCCGGATGGCTCATAAGAAGCACATCATTTTTGTGTGCCCTCGCCTCGTCCTGTGTTGCGACACGGGCAAGGATCCGTGCATCGGCCTTGCCGATATGGTCGCCTTCCTGTGCGCTCGCCTCGCCGGTCTGGGCTTTCACACCTTCGGGAGGGAGGCCTGGGATCACGAATGTGCGGCTTCCATACAGCGTTGCCTGATGGACCCAGCCTTTCTGGCCGTCGGAGTCCTCCACAAGGCGCCAGACATCGAACTCCCGTTCGATCTGCACCGGAAGGCCGCGCCGATGATAGACCCAGTCGATCGGATAACGGTCTCCGGGCCCACGACGCATATAGACCTTGTCAGCCCGGAGCGCGGCGTAGCGCGGCAGGGGCAGGCCTGTATTGCTGCCTTTGTCCGTGTTTTCGGGCCCAGGAGGAACAGCCGGGGTCGCCGCCTGATCCGCAGCTGCTGCCGTGGAAGCCGCCGCTCCTGCGGCAGCGGCACCAGCGGCCACAGGAGCGGCATGTTTCAGTGCCGCATGATGGGCCGCCTTGTGTCGCGGGGCCGAAGATGACGGCTTTGCTACGTCGGCCTTGTGGTGCTTTTTCGCAGAGGCGTGTTTGTCCGCAGGCTTTGCTGCGCTCTCTGCGTGCTTTTTGTGGTGATGCGCCGCCTGCGCGCCGGGAGCAGCGAGCAGGATCGTACCGGCCATAAGCGCGCAAAGAACAGTGGACGGGCCTGTGGAGGAACGCGGAAGGAAGACTGACATTCTCATGAGCGCATCCCTGCCAAGGGCCGACGGTTTGGGCAAGTCATCAAAACGGGAAAGACATCCTGAACCCGTAATCTTTAAGGAAAACTTACAGCGCAAGGAGCGGATTGTCTCCCGCCAGTTCAAGAAAGCTGACAATTCCTCTTACTTCCACCCCCGCCAGAAGATCTTTCGCAGTCAGTCCGGCCATTATGAGGCCGGTTTCACAGGCCATAACGGTCGCGCCAAAGCCGAGCACCGCCTCCCGGAGTTCGCCGAACCCTGCAATCCCCTTGGCCTCAAGCACGTTATCGGCAATGGTGCCCTGAAGTCCTGAGCAATCCGTCGTCAGGGCCAGAACGCTGCGGCCGCCCGCGAAAAGCGTGACATGACGACCCAGCGAAAGCGCACCTGCCGCGACAATCATCGCGTAATGAGCACGCTGCCACGAATCATCCGCCAGCGTCAGAAACATGGGGCGGCTCATGCTTTCACATTATCCTCAGGATGTGCGAGGCAATGGGGATCGCGATTGAGCGTAAAACCGTTCATCGTTCCTGACAGTGCGTCCCACATCCTCACCCGCGTTTCGTCACATCCTTCAAGGCCCATGATTTCGCGCATGACCTCGACCGCCATCAAACTGCCCACAACTCCCGTGGCGGCGCCCAGCACACCGGACATTCCACAATCCGGCGCAGCTGTCTGTTCGGCGTCGGGGAACAGACAGCGATAACAGGGACCACCCTTCTGAGGCCTGAATACGGCGAGTTGGCCTGAAAACCCCTGTACAGCCCCCGAAACCAGAGAGCGCCTGTGTCTGACGCAGGCATCGGAAACCGCAAGCCGAGTGGGGAAATTGTCGGTTCCGTCACAGACGAGATCATATTGCGGGACGAGGTCATCCAGCGTCGCTTCCGTCGCACGCACCGGGTAGGAACTGATTTTGACCAACGGATTGAGCGCCCTCAGGTGTCGGGCTGCTGCCTCGACCTTGAACAACCCAAGATCATCCGTCCCATAAAGAACCTGCCGCTGCAGGTTGCTCAGTTCCAGATGGTCATGGTCCATAATCCCGATATGTCCAATGCCCGAAGCGGCAAGCTGCTGAAGCAACGGGGCTCCGAGGCCGCCTGCACCGACCACGAGCACGGAGGCCTGTCGAAGCCGTGCCTGTCCTGTCGCGCCAACCTGCGGCAGCAGGATGTGGCGGGAATACCGTTCCAGTTCCTGGTCGGAAAAATTCATGTCCATGCAATGATGATAATTGCTGACTTTCACTCTTGAAAGACGTTAGCGTCATTATCGTCCGTCACCGCGCAGGTTGTGCCCGCGGGACCCGAGACAGGGGAATATCATGAGAAAAGGATTTCGCAGCGCCATGCCTCGTGCATGGCAGGGGTTGGGCGTTACGGCCGGTGCCGTTCTGGCCGCCTATGCCGTGTCCCCTTATCTTGCCCTGTGGGATATCGACCGGGCCCTGCACGGAAACAATGCGTCGCGTCTGGCGCCGCATGTGGACTGGTCGTCGCTAAGCCACTGTCTGAAGGAACAGTTCACACCAGCTGTTCCTGCCGATGATGACCTGCCTGGCTTCGGCAGTTCCTTTGCCGGGCAGGTTGTATCCAATGCGATTGATACCCGTCTGACACCCGCGACGCTGATGACAACAGCCCATCAGGTGATGCCGCATGAGGCGTCGACCTCAGGCTGGCTCGGGACGTGGCATGCCGTGCATGCCCATTTCGTAAGCCCCGGAAAATTCGAGGCCAGCCTCGATCAGCCGGGGCAGACACCTTTCGTCCTGCATATGAAATTCGAGCACTGGGGCTGGAAGATCACACGATTCGAAATGCCGGCCCCGGCGCACGCGGCCTGAAAATTCAGGCCGCCGGAAGATCTTCTTCCAGAACCGTGATGTGAATGGCGTAGGAAACTTCGCCCTCGTCTTCATCGCGATGAACCGTTCCGATAACTTCTCCGGACACGGCCAGTTCAACGCTCATGCCCTTGCGGCTCGGCTTGTTGACAGTCAGTTTCGGAGAGCCCAGCAGGCGCTGGAGCGTGGTCTGGAGGCGTGTCACCTCGGATAGGGTCATATCGGCCATTGGTGGCATTCCTGTGCTGCAAGGGAACTGCCCTGTAACCCATCGACACGCACAAAGGAACCCGCCTCCTCTATCCCCGTTAGGGATGCTGTTGTAGAAACCGGGCACTTCACATGTGATTGTGACCTGTTCGTCATGAATCGTTCAGGGTCCGCAGTCTGCTCCCCCTTACGCGCAAAGGAGACATGATGCGCCCGGTTTTCCTTCGAATGATCGTTGCCCTGACCTCCACTGCCGCCCTTTCGGGATGTGGGTATTTTGATTCCCGGAACGCCCACAAGGCGCAGTATGAGATGATCGGGATGACCAGCTACGACCTTCAGTCCTGCGCGGGTATTCCGGCCAGCACGAAGAAGCTGAACGATACGACCGAACTCTGGCAGTATGACGGAAGCATGGCGCTGCCGACCATGCCTGCTGATTCGGGATTTATTCCTGTCCAGTCCGCAATCAGCATTTACCAGTCTGCTCTGGGCGGCGGCGGGACGACCTGCCGGATGCTGGTCCGCGTGGATCATGACCGGGTTTCGGAAGTCCATTATACCGGCAATGACGATGAATATATCGGAACGGACGGCATCTGCTCCATCATCACGCGAGGCTGTGCCCGCCAGCGTGAATCGACGATGCGCCGTGTGAATGCAGGGCCGTTCGGGCCTGTGTCGGCTTTCCATCCGCCGCGTACCCCACCCCAGAGCGGTACGGCCACCTATTCCGATCAGTCTGGAAAATACGTCCCCAAATTCAGCAAGGACGACACTCAGCCGGTTATCCAGCCGGTCAAGTGAGCCAGAAAAGGGGCCGGGACAGTCTTTGTCCCGGCCCTTTTTTTGTTCAGGAGTTTATCAGACGCTTCATTCTCTGAACGGCTGGCCCCAGGCCGTCAAAAATGGCCTGTCCGATCAGAAAATGGCCGATATTGAGCTCGGCAACGCCCTTCAGGGCCGCAATTGCTTCGACGTTGTCATAAGTCAGCCCATGTCCGGCATGAAGCTCCAGTCCGCAGGCGACAGCCGTCTCTGCGGCCTTCCGCAGACGCTCCAGCTCGTGCCCGCCGCCCAGTGCATAAGTTCCCGTATGAAGCTCGACGACGGGCGCTCCTAGTACTGCTGCCGTCTCGATCTGTCGCGTATCGGGATCAATGAACAGGGAAACCCGTATCCCGGCTTCTTTAAGTCGGACAATGCGGGGCGTCAGGGCTTCACGCTGTCCGACGACATCAAGCCCACCTTCGGTTGTGACTTCCTGTCGGCTTTCCGGAACCAGACAGCACGCATGAGGACGAAGCTCACAGGCGATCCGGACCATTTCGTCTGTCGCAGCCATCTCGAAGTTCAGCGGTGCGGATAGTGCTCTCAGGCGCGGCATGTCGGCGTCACGGATGTGGCGACGGTCCTCCCGCAGATGTGCCGTGATCCCATCTGCGCCTGACGCAATGGCCAGTTCTGCCGCCGCGACTGGATCGGGAAACGTACCGCCTCGTGCGTTTCGCAATGTCGCGACGTGATCAATATTCACACCAAGCCGGATCATGATTTTTTTCCTTCCCGATAAGCACTCATCCCGTCCGCCAGACGGATGGCGGCCAGAAGACTTGAGGCGTCGGCGCGGCACGTCTCCGTCACGGCGCCTGCGATATCGAATGCCGTGCCGTGATCGGGCGATGTGCGGATAAGAGGCAGTCCCAGTGTCACATTTACGCCCTGCGCCATATCGAGCGTTTTGAGCGGGATAAGCGCCTGATCGTGGTACATGCAGATGGCGACATCATAGGTTGGCCGTGCCGTGTCGCTGAACATCGTATCGGGCGGGAACGGCCCCAGACAGTCGATCCCCCGCGCGCGAAGTTTCTCGATCGCAGGCCGGATGATCGTAATTTCTTCTTCTCCCATCAACCCCTGTTCACCGGCATGAGGGTTGAGGCCCGCAATCGCCAGACGCGGAGTCACAATCCCGAAATCACGCTTCAGGGCTGCGTTTGCGGTCTCCGCTACGCTTACGATGCGATCGGTCGTCAGCGTTTCCAGAGCCTTTCGCAGCGAAACATGCACCGTGACCGGCACGACCCTGAGCTGGGGCGAGACCAGCATCATGATCTCCTCCCCCGGCATGTCGCACAGAGCTGCCAGAAACTCCGTATGTCCCGGATATGGAAAGCCTGCCGCTGCAAGAACATGTTTGGCGATCGGGTTGGTCACGACGCCGTCCGCCCGGCCTGCAAGCGCGTATTCAACGGCCAGACGAATACTGCTGATCGTCGCCGTGGCATTGCACGGGTCAGGCTTCCCCGGAATCACGGCTGCATCACACAGGACCGGCAAAACGGGCAGGCTGACGGCGAAAACCGCGTCCGCTTCTTCCGGCGTTTCGATGCGGGTAACGGGCACCGCAGCCTCAACCAGACGCGGATCGCCCAACCAGAAGAACGTCCCCTCCCTTGAATGCCTGAGGCTGCGCCAGGCTTCCGCCGTAAGCTGGGGACCAATGCCCGCAGGGTCGCCCAGTGTCAGTGCGAGTGGTCTGGAAGGGCGCATCATCAGCCTGCTTCAGCGAGCGCGGCCAGAACCCGAACCCAGGAGCGGATCCCCTTGTGAAAAGAGTCCAGCCCGTACTGTTCGTTTGGGGAATGGATCCGGTCGTCATTCTGGGCAAAGCCGATCATGAGAGCATCCAGCCCCAGAGCATCCCGCACTTCTCCGGCCACGGGGATGGAGCCACCCGATCCGACCATGGCGGCCGGAACGCCCCATTCATCCGTCAGGGCCTGAAGGGCCGGGCTCAGAAACCGGCTATCACGGGAGACTTCAAAACCCGGAGATCCGCCATGCGCCGTAAAGGTCACGTGTGCGTCTGCAGGCAGGGCTGCACGGATGTGGGCGCGGAATGCTTCGCGGATGCGATCCGGGTCCTGCCCCGGAACCAGACGGAACGAAACCTTTGCCATAGCCTTGGCAGGCAGGACGGTCTTGAACCCCTCGCCTTCATAACCGCCCGAAATTCCATTAATCTCGCAGCTGGGGCGGCACCATGTCTGCTCGATGGCGCTGTAGTTTTTCTCGCCCGCTGCAACCGACAGGCCTGCTTCCTCTAGCAGGGAGCTGTCGCCAGGAAAGAGCCTGCTCCACTGCGCACGAGTTGCGGGGGCAGGATCCTGAATGCCGTCATAGAACCCTGCAAGCGTCACACCGCCATCCGCGTTCCGCAGTGTAGCGAGAGCCTGACACAGAACGGCAATCGGGTTGGCCGCAGCGTTGCCATACAGACCGGAATGCAGATCATGGCTGGCGCACTGGATGACCACTTCATCCGCCATCATGCCGCGCAGGGACGTGGTGATCCCCGGTGTTTTCCGGTCGGCCATGGAGGTATCGCAGACAAGTGCGACGTCCGCTTTCAGCTCTGCGGCGTTTTCCTTGAGGAACGGGAGCAGGTTTGCACCGCCACATTCTTCCTCGCCTTCCAGCAGGACGCTCACCCGGACCGGAAGCGACCCCGTGACCTGTTTCCATGCCCGGCACGCCTCAAGGAAGGTCATGACCTGACCTTTGTCATCGCTTGCACCACGGGCAACGATCACCTGGCGGCCGGAAGGTTCCTTGACCAGACGAGGCTCGAAGGGAGGCGCAGTCCAGAGCGATTCCGGATCTGTCGGCTGAACATCATAGTGACCATAGAACAGGACATGCGGGAGGCTGTCATCCGCTGCCGATCGCTGATCGTGCCCGACAACCATTGGATGACCGGGAACTGACCACTGAACATCCCGAACATCCGCTTTCATGCCCAGCTGTTCGAGTTCGCGTTGCATCCAGTTTGCAGCCTTGCGGCAATCGGCGGCATGTGAGGGCTGAGTGGAAATGCTCGGGATACGCAGGATCTCGAAAAGACGTGAGACCGATGCATCCAGATTGGTGTCGACATTCTGAAGAACGGCATCAAGTTTCTCGGAATAGGCAGTCATCGTGTTATCCATGTTCAGGCTGGTAGATTTCCATGAAGTCGGGCGGCAGCGTCGTGTCTTCAGATGTTGCCCGCAGTTAGTCGACGTGGCTGTAGCCGGATCGGGGCCGGAGCAAAAGCTGTCTGAACTTCAGGGACTTTCTGCGGACGCAGGGGGGCGGTTGACGGTATCAGGGGCGTAGTGCCTGCCGCGACCGAAAGAACGTCTTTCAGATCCTCGTAGAAGCTCGAATGGGCGGCATCTGCGTCCATTACGGATTGCGCCTGTCGGCTTATCGTATTCCACAGACCCACGTCCGTATACAGCCGGATGACGGCCTTGGCGAAGCGGTCGGGGTCACAAAATCCGCCTGACAGGCATGTTTGGCCGTCTTCCCATCCCAGTGTATGGCAGACGCTCTCCGAAAGGACTGAAGGCAACCCGGCAGCGGCGGCATCCAGAACTTCCCGTGGGGCGGCTGCCAGCACGCGCGCGGGCTCCACGAGAATACGACGGGATCTGTAGAGCGCCGTCAGATCGGCTTCTTCGGGAAAGGCTTCCAGCCGACGATATCTTGTAAAGGCTGAAAGGTCGATCTGCTCGGACCGGTACCCTGCCAGGAGAACGGTGGCCTCCGGCGGAAGGTCACGGTCCAGTTTTGAAAGGACATCATGAATAAAGAAATGCAGACCGTCATGAACTGCATCGCCGCTTGTATGGACCGGAAGGGCCAGAAGGATGCCCGAGCGTTCTTCAAAGGACGGAGAGAGCATTGACGAAATTGGGGGGTGCCCAATGACGCGTATACTGGTCAGGCCGAGGGCTTCCAGATCCGCTTTCTCTTCCTCGTTTCCGACAACGACAGCCTGTGTCAGCCAGACCTGATCGGTATCCAGTTCCAGATCGTCCAGAAACAGGTCGCGGTCATTGAGAGCGCCGACGCGCCTGCGCAGATGCCTCTCTCTGGCAGGGCCTGCGTGAATATCCGCCACAATTCCGAGTTTTGGTAATGAACGGGAATGCTGTTGCAGGACCGGGGCTGCCTGCTGGAGTGTCTGCACCCCGCCGATCCAGACAGCATCGAAACAGTCCGCGCGGTCTCGCAGAAAGCCCGGAAGTTCGGACAGGTCGCAGTCATCCATCAGTTCAATTTCAGGCGGAAAGTCCAAAGCCGTTGCCACACCGTCGTGAAGTGTGCCGTCCAGCGGAAAGACGGTTACCCGATATCCGAGCCGGCTGAGGCCGATCATCATATCCCGATGACGCAGACCAGGTGTTCCCAATACGGGATGAGGCAATTGCTGGCACAGGAACAGGATCCCTGACGTTCCAAATGCCGAGCGTGCCCGCATGAGGCTGGTTCCGGGCAGTGGCTGTCTGGAGAGTAACCCGGAAAAGCGGCGTTTCAGCCAGGATTCATTGCGCGCGCGCAAGTCCGCCGCGATTGCGGGTTCAGGCGGCGATCTGTCGATCACATCCGGATCGTAAAGGATTTTCCCACCTGCCTGTCGCAGGGAGAGACAGATCGCCAGCATCTCCGCTTCCGGGCCGATACCTCCCAGAGTGAGGTGATTATGGGTCCGCAAAGCAGACCGTCGGCAGAACAGAAGGCCGCCGGTAAAACCGTCTACCCACCGTCGGAAGGCAATTTCAGGCTCGTTGGCCCGCATACCAATCCCGAAAGGCGTAAAGCCCGCATTTCTCCAGATGACGCTTCCAGCCTCCCGGACCCGTCCATCCAGCCCCAGGGACTGTCCGCCTACCGCCCAGACCTGTGGGTCTGCAAAGGCTTCAAGCGCGATCTTCAGGGCTCCGGGGAAAGGCTGGACACCGGCGGAAACCAGCAGGACGATCTCCGCCCGGGCAAGTTCAAGACCAAGCCCCCTCTGTTCAGCGTGAGTGGTACGGTAAGGAGGGCGGACGATGTGGACCCCGCGCACAAATCTTTCGATCTGTGCGGTTTCGTCCGTAGAGCCGGCATCGACCAGAATGACCTGAAGATTGCGGTCATTATTCGCATGGAGTGCCGCAAGAGTAGAGAGTGTTTCCTGAAACTGGTTTGAAACAGTCAGGATAACTGTGATGTCCGGCGCCGTGACCGGTTGAAAATCCAGTGGTGCACGGACCAGCGATGGAATGAGGGTCTGAGCCCGCTGAAGATCAAGTAACTGGTACTGTTCTTCCGATGCCTCCAGCGCTTCGTCCGGCGTGGGGCTCCCTTGAGACTGGACCCAGAGGGCAAAAATGTCCGGGATATGAGGCTGGCGCAACAGGCGCTGTATTCCGCTCTGCCTCAGGAAGCCCGCGAGATCGACCCCCGCCTGCGGCTGACGTTTTTCTGAAATTCCGAACCGGATAAAGTGTTCGTAACCGTTTCGGAGTCTCCCTTGGGTCACAACTTCGCCAACATCGGGATAATGTTCGGCATAGAAAGCTTCACTGAACCACGGATTGGGATCGAAGGCTGTCGGGTTTCCATTCGTCAGGTAATGATGGAGTGGGCTCTGGTAGCGGTTGTTCTTCAGATCTTCGATTACGTCCGGATAACGGCTCAGATACCATTGCGGGTCAAAATACCATGAGCTGCGTCGACGCCCGGCAGACGAAAACCTGATGAACTGGACGAAATCCCCAATTGCGAAATCATAGTGCTGCCGCTCGGTCATGCTGGCGGCACGGAAAACTTCGGGATCAAAAAACGCGTGGGATTTGCGGTGCTCCTGATCGCCTATCGCAAGGTAATGATCGTAACCGTTACAGAACCCCTGTGACTTAAGAATATGCGGACTCAGATCCGGATTGCAGCTGAAGTAGTTCTCTTCAGAAAACAGCCAGTGTGGAGAGCGGCTCCGAAACCCACTTTCGCAATAATGAAGGAAACCGCTGTCAAAAATCCCCAGACGGATCCCTTCACGGACGTCCGGGTTCTGGCGGAGATACCATTCTTCATCGAAGAACCGGTTGGGAGAAAATCCAGCTCTGGCACCATACTGTTTCCAGTGACGCTCCAGCCCGTCGTCGCTCAGATCTAACTCTGACGCATCCGCTCCGTCCCTGGCCTCCTGCCGCAGCCGCTGTCCATAGCGCGTCCGATACCATTCTGGGTCAAATGCAGCCCAGAGCGGGGGGCGGTCTCCAGCAAAAGCCGGGGATTCAAGAATATGATCTTTCATTGACGCTGAACCCTCTGGAGTCACCCGCTGAACGCCGTTATCCCACCTTTATCGCTGCTGGGCGCGCCGGCTCTGCCAGAGCGAATGAAAATCTATGGGCTGGATGTTCGGTGAGGGAAATCCAGCCTCGCGGATCGTATTCAGCAGAACGCTTCGGGCGGGAGGGAACAGGAAACGCGGTGCCTCAACCAGCAGCAGGGGCTCGATCGCATCCTGCGGAATGCGTCCCGTCAGGCCGAACAGACCCGCGTAAGCCAGACTGATTTCGTAAAGTACTCTGGAGGTAGGTGCGTCCTGTGTCGGCGCATTCTCGAAACCCTGCGCCCGAATGACCAGGCTGACTTCAAATGTCGGCTGATCTCCAAGCTGGCGTCCCGTGACATCCACCGTCATGCCGATATGGGGCTGGGACGGAAGGTCGCGGTAGACATCCGGGGTGTTCTGGACATCAATGGTCAGAGTGCGAAGATACTGCGATCCAACAATCAGGGATGAGGAAGAAGGCAGGGAATCCGATACATCAAGGCTAGCCGGACTGCCCGTCACGGTATCGGTGTATGTCTGATCCATTGGCTTGCATCCTCATGCGGTCATCACCTGCTTCATTCCGTATTGCACTGAAATGCAATGAAATGTGGCACCCGGCACTCTGTCACGATGTTTCAGTTTTGACCAGCGGGGCGATTTTAGAGGCGCCTTTCGAGTAGAGTATTCTTTCCAGAAAAACACAGGGTTTCCGGAAAAGTGGAAGGCCTTCTTTCCTCACTCGTGCAGTCATGGATCTTCTGCGATATGCTGGGAATGATATCGCCATCCTGCACAAGGTCAGCACTGGCGCATGATGCACGCCGCGACAGGACATCATGACTGCTGACAGGGAAACATTCTTCCAGCCCGCACGCCTTGTTGCGCTGCAGACAGCACGATAGGACCATGTTCATGCTCAGATTGCTCATTCTCGTTATTCTTCTTGCGGTCCTGATCGTCTTTGCCCTGAGCAATACGGATCTGGAACCCATCTGGCTGGTCTCTTTTGGCTGGCATCTGTCGATCGGAACGCTGGTCCTCGGAGTGGGCGTAATCGCGCTTCTGTTCGGCTTCCTGATTGGCCTTATCGGCGACATGCAGCAGCGTTCACGCGCGCGTCGGGCCGAGCAGCATGTCCGCACACTGGAAAGCCAGCTGGTTGAGCTCCATCAGCGTCTCGACCGTCTGCAGAACCCGACAGCCCCCCTCCCCTCTTCCGGCGCTTCTGCCGTTTCTTCAGAGCCAAAGGTCTGATCTCCAGCATGTCACGCCGCACACGACTGATCGCAGCCCTCGATACCGCCTCGCGCACTCAGGCCCAGCACTGGGCAGATACCCTGAAAAATGACGTCGACGCCATCAAGCTCGGTCTCGAATTCACCTATGCCTGCGGGCTGGACGCCGTAAAGGCAGTGTCCGAGGGACATCGGCTGTTTCTGGACCTGAAGCTGCACGATATTCCTCATACGGTCGCGTCAGGCCTTTCCGCACTTGCTCCATTGAAACCGACCCTGACGACCATCCATGCCAGTGGTGGGATGGAAATGATTTCGCGTTCCAGAGACGCTCTGGAAGCCGCCTTTCCCGAACAGGCACAGCGCCCCAGACTGCTCGCGGTCACCGTCCTGACCAGCATGAATGCCGCAGGTCTGCTTGAGACCGGCGTAGATGCGACGCCTCAGGAACAGGTGCTCAGGCTCGGTAAACTGGCTATTCAGGCCGGAGCAGATGGCCTGATCTGCTCCGCACACGAAATAGCCCCTCTGCGCGATGCTCTGGGTGATGACCCCATCCTCGTTGTCCCCGGCATTCGTCCTGCGGGTAGCGCAGCGGACGATCAGAAACGGATCATGACGCCCGTTCAGGCCGCCAAAGCAGGAGCTGACTGGATTGTCGTAGGCAGGCCCATCACGAAAGCCGCCGATCCCGTTCTGGCCGCCAGAGCCATCATGGCAGACCTCGCCAGCGCATGACGGGCATCAAGATCTGTGGCATCCGTGATGTCCAGACGATGGAACTCTGTACCCGTCTGAAAGTGGACTGGGTCGGATTCGTGTTCTGCGAAACCTCCCCCAGAATTGTGACTGCCGATCAGGCATCACGATTGCATCAAAGTGTACCATCTACGAAGGAAAACGGTCCGCTGCGGGTGGGCCTTTTCGTCAAGGCAGACGACGGATTGATCGAACATGTTCTTCAGGCGGTTCCACTCGATATCCTTCAGATTTACGATACTGCTGACCGCGCGCTCGAAATCCAGTCCCGCTTCGGATGTCCTGTCTGGCGGGCCTGCGGTATTGCCTCACGTTCTGACCTGCCGACAGATCCGAAACTGTCAGGATATGTTATTGAAGCCCCGAAACAGCCACAGGATTGCCGTCCGGGCGGGCTCGGCCGCACCTTTGACTGGTCGTTGACACAGAATTGGACGCCTCCTTCATTCTGGATGCTCGCCGGCGGCCTGACCCCCCGGAATGTCCAGAACGCGATTCAGGAAAGTCAGTCCCCGGCAGTAGACGTTTCTTCAGGGGTTGAATCGTCCCCAGGCTGCAAATCTGCTGAACTGATTGAAAAATTTGTCGCAAATGCCCGAAAGGGACTTGATCTGACGTCAAACCTTTCGTAAACACCGCCTCGCTCGACAGGAGAGATGGCCGAGCGGCTTAAGGCGCACGCTTGGAAAGCGTGTGTACGTTAATAGCGTACCGTGGGTTCGAATCCCACTCTCTCCGCCAGCGATACCCCCACCATTAGTGACCGTTATTGACCAAGGGCAGCCAAATCTGCCCTTTTCCTCCATCTGGTTTGTGTCCATTAATGACCAGAACAAACCATGAACCACAATGCGAATGGGGGTATCAGTGGGGGTATCGTTTGAGAGCTGGGAGTATCGGTGCTGACAGACGTCGCAGTGCGCAAGGCCACACCGAAAGAATCGCCGTATAAGCTCAGTGATTCGCAAGGTCTCTATCTGCTGGTGAAGCCGAACGGGACGAAGCTCTGGCGCCTGAAATATTGCTTCGGGGGCAAAGAGAAGGCCTTGTCCTTCGGAGCCTATCCCGAGGCAAGCCTTATCAATGCCAGGCGCGCGCGGGAGAGTGCCCGTGAAGAGTTACGCAACGGGCAGGACCCTTCCCTCACCCGGCAGCAGAAACGCGCTGAGGCTGTACGGACAGACAATCAGTTCCGCACGGTGGCTCTTGCTTGGATAGCAGCGCACGGCAAGCAGTGGACGCCTCAGCATCGGTCCGAAGTTCAGGGCACACTGGAGCGCTTTGCCTTTCCGAAGATCGGTAGCCTGGCCCTCGACGCCATCACGGCCCCGATCGCTCTGGACGTTGTTCATTCCATCGAGAAGAAACAGGCTGGGGAACCGGATCATCCTCGAAGCCGCCGATCTGCGACCGGCTGAGCCAGCGGCTTGGATCGAAGCCGCCGTTGCGCAGCACAGCGGTCGATCGCCCCGAGACGCCGAACGCACCCGAAACAAGGCCGCATGGCTCGAAGGCGAAATGCTGGAAGGATTTTGATCATGAACCAGATCGGTCACCGCACATCCGCCATTGCTTCGAAGCGCCCCGACGCGGAATACACCCCGGCAAGCGGCGACATACGGGCCCTGATCGAGGCCAAGCGCGAAGGGTATCTTTGGCGCACTGACCTGACCCCCGATCGGGTCGCGTCCGTTCGCCAGCAACTCGCAGCAGCCGAAGTGGCTGCTCTTCCGTGCCTGCTGCTTGGCGTGAAGACCTGGCTTGGCCGCCTTGCGCAGTTCGTCACCAATGCCCCCGCCCCGGAAGCGCGATCAGCTCAGGCCGCGATTTTCGCCGAGGTTTGCTCGGACATCCCGGTCGGAGCATGGACGCCAGAAACCCGGATCGCATGGACCCGGCAGCCGGACCGCAACGGCTACCCCGTCGGCTCTCGCTGGCCAGCACCGGGCGAACTCTACGCGCATCTCCGGCCTTTCGCTGAGCAGATCCGATCCGAGGTCACTGGCCTGCGGGAGATCCTCGCTATGGCCGAGAAGCCGCGTGAGCCGGAGCGCAAGCGGCCTGATGCACAGGAGATGGCTCGGGCTGGTGCGCTGGCCGACGCCGTGATCCGGGAATTGCAGGCAGCAACGGGCGAAGGGATGAACCCATGACCGCCTTGCAGGGACGCTATCGTAGATCTCAGCCATTGTCGGATGCTATCGTCAGTGGAGATCAAATTCAGGGAAGCAAATGAGATGGAGCAGGCTGCAGACGATATCATAGGCGTCCATCACGTCGCCATCATAGCATCCGATTATCAGCGCTCCCGGCATTTTTATGTCGATGTGCTGGGCTGCGCCATCATCGCTGAAAACTTTCGCGCCGAGCGTGACTCTTGGAAGTGCGACCTTCGCGTGGGCAATTCTCAGCTCGAGTTATTCTCTTTTCCGGATGCGCCGGTTCGAACGTCAAGACCGGAAGCCTGTGGGCTGCGGCATCTGGCGTTTTGCGTAAAAGATGTCAGAGCCACGGTGCAGCGCTTGGCCAAGCATGGCGTCGAGTGTGAGCCTGTACGCACAGACCCTTACACCGGGCGCCTGTTTACATTTTTCTCAGATCCGGACGATCTGCCTTTGGAGCTGTACGCGGCGTAATGTCGCGCGGCAAAGGCAAGATCGCTCCCAAACCGGCCAAGCAGGACCTTCCCTCGAAGGTCTGCCCTGTCTGCGACCGGCCATTCACCTGGCGCAAGAAGTGGGCAAAGGACTGGAATCAGGTCCGATATTGTTCTGAGGCGTGTAAAGGCGCTCCAAAGTCATAAAATCCGTTGATTTCAAACTCTACGGACGATCTTGCGCTCAACCAAGTGCTACTAAAATTAGGAGAGCTTAATGCGCATCATTTTCGCATCCCTAACTGCAGTATTTCTCGCTGGGTGCAATTGTCAGTCGCATAAACCTCCGAAGCATGAAACGGCGGCCTGTATGAACTACCGGGCTATGATGACCGCACCGATGCCGCCAGATGCCATGCAGCGGCTTCAAGAGAAATGTACGGCCTCACGGCGATAACGTGACGGGGTCTTACCAGCCCCAACCTGGACCAAATCCGTAGCCTGGGCCGAAGCCGCCGCCCCAGGGGCCCCATTCACCCCAGTTCCACTGGGCGTCCTGATAATCCTGTGCGGTCATCTGCTGTTCGTCAGCGATATTCTGCTCTTGCCGATAGGCTTGATAACGTCCGTAAGCGGCCTGATCGCCGATGTATAGGCAGCCGCATACCGTTGGATCGGCGTAAACATAGCTCACTGTGTCGCCATGAATACGGCGGACAAAGTGATGTGCAGGCAGCTTATTGAGCATGGCAATTCGCTGTGGGGTCGAGGCGGGTTTCAATACAAACCCAGCTGCAGCGAGATGGTCTTCCTTTTGGGTCACCATCTGTTGAGGAGATTCACATGCAGAGAGAGCTGTAACGCAGAAGAGAGATGCTAAAAGTGCTTTTTTCATAATCGGACCATCCATGATCAGGACGTAATGGCGACAATTGCCTACAATAAGCGGTCATATGTATTGCTGGTTTCGTTTTGTGAAAATCTTTCATAAAAAACCGCCCCGAAGGGCGGTTCCGGTCTAATTTACAAAGTTCCTCGCCGAGCCTTTCGTTTCGGCGCTCGACACCAAACGGCTCACCAGCCTGACCCATAAAATATGAATATCGATTCGTATCCAAAATTATTATAGACAATCAAAAATTCAGTTAGCTATCCTCTACTGGCCCACTAAATGAAGTTGGGCGCAATGGAGGTTTTAGATGGCAAAGACACTACTTGCTGCTTCTGCAGGATTGGTCATGGTCGCATCTGCAATGTTCTCTGCTTCCGCACACACCCAGAAATCTTCGGTGTTGAGTTTGCAGCAAATTGCCCCTCAAGTGAATATCAATTACCCCAACGGGCAGACCTGTGCTGTTACAGCGTCAGGCATCGTTCTCGAATGCTGGAAAACCGGCACTAACCCGCCTTGAATGCAGGGTATTGATCAAGCATCCAGTATGGAAACCGCTCTTTAGAAGCGGTTTTTCTATTTTAGGACTTCTAGCCCAAACACCTCCTTGTACAGCTACCTACGCCTGTACTAACATCCACTCATGCCAGCAGCCCTGAAATCCCGCGCCGGACTCGGCGAGACGATCCGCCAGTTTTCGACACCGAAGACGGTCCGAAAAACGGCATTCATTACAGCCCGAGCGGAGGACAATTCACCGACGCCGGAACGGATGGCGAAGGAGGATTATGAGTGGCAGGGCAAGAAGCGGATCAAGCTGAATACCGTGAGCGCCCTGCACATGGCGGGAGACATCAACGGCGATGCAGTCACCGCCGCAAAATGGTGGATCTGCGATTATGTGTTCGCAAATCACGGATATCTGGATATTTTGAGTGATGTGCTGCCTTCCGATTACGTGAAGGGCGACGTCCACACGTTCGTCATTTCCCGCGGGAACGCTGCTGAACGAATTGGCATGATCCGCGATCGGCTTGGATTTTGCGCTCACGTTCGGCTGGAAATGATGCTGGCGAAGGAACTGTCATTCTCGGCGATGGCTGAGGCGTTGGTGCCTGACAAATCAGCGCATGGGCGGCGAATTGTGTCCGGCCAGTGCGCGCTGATCCTGGAGCAGCTTTGCGGAGCTTACGCAGGCGTCCGCAAAGAAATCAGCGACAGGATCGAGCGAAACAAAGCGCTTTTACTTGGACCCAGCGCCTGATACGGTTGGGCAACACTCAAGAATTGCGCCTGTAGCGCAAGACATTCTGGACAATCCGCCATGCCCTCACCCACCATCACAGCCGGTGATGTGGTGAGGTGGCGCGGATTGCTCCATGTGATTGCAGGAATACAATCAGGCAGCGCGGCTTTGTGTCCCGTTCTTCCGACAAGGACGGTCAGGCATCGCGCTGATATCCTGATTGAGTTTCCTGACACGCTGCATCTCGGTCTGGTTGATGGCGCGCTGATCCGGTGCAAGCCTTTCGTGTTTCATAATGCGCACAAGCTGACGAGAGACGGGGTTTTATCCCCTGCCCTTGTGTCCCGCGTTCAACGCGCGATCGGGCGGGAACTGGACGCACGTCGCGTTGAGGCCGGGTGCCCGAAATATCTGGTGAGGTAGTTATGGCGAGGAAGAAGGCGGAAGTCATTCCGGCACCTGCTCCACGCCCCACCGGGCGGCCCTCCATTTTCACGCAAGTGCTTTGGGACCGCGTCCTCTGTTTGATCGAAGAAGGACAGACAATCCGCGATATTGCGGCGATGGCCGACATGCCTGCGTGGGATACGATCAGGCGATGGATCAGGAATGACGAAACCTTATCGTCACAGTACGCCGATGCCTTGCGGGAAGCCGCATCGAGCATCAACGGCAAGCCCCTGATCGAGATCCACCAGCCAGTCAGTGCGGACGATCATCTGCGCGAGATCACGGTTGGATCGGTCAATAACGCCACGTTTCAGGCGCCCGACCTCATCGGGGAACTGGCGATCTGGGACGGAGACGCCATCAAGCGGATTCAGGACGGTTCCAAGCGGTGCGTGTCGGCTGGATACGCCTACGAGACCGTCCCTGAGACCGGTGAGATCAACGGTCAGCGCTACACGCTGAAGATGGTCAATATCCGCTTCAACCACCTTGCCCTGGTGGAAGAACCCCGCGTGAAGACCGCCATCATCGGCGACAGCGCGTCCCCCAACATCATGAAGGAAACGAGCATGGCTGCCCACAAGCCCATGTCTGCTGCGGCGAAGGTTGCAGCCGCTCTCAAGTCCGGCCGTCTCGCCATGGATGCGTCCGAGGAGGACATCAAGAAGTGCATGGACGAGGATAAAACCGACGACGACAAGAAGAAGGCCGAGGACGAGTCCGACGACGACAAGGATGGCAAGAAGGCGGAAGACGCCAAGGCCTGCGATGAGGACGACACGGACGACGATCAGGCGGCCGATGAAGATGATGACAAAAAGGACGAGAAGAAAGACGACAAGAAGGGCATGGATGCCGCTTCCGTCTCTCGCCTGATTGAAGACGCCGTCTCTAAGGAACGTCGCCGCAACAAGCAGGCGCAGGACGCCCGAGAGGCCGTCCGCCCCCTCGTCGGTGATGTCGTCGGCATGGACAGCGCGGGCGGGCGACATCTATCGCTACGCCCTCAAGCAGATCGGACAGGACGCAGCCAGCGTTCACGAAAGCGCCCTGCCCGCCCTCGTCAGCATGGCAATCAATGCCAAGCGTCCCGAGCGTCCAGCCCGTCTCGCGGCTGACAGCGCCATCGACACTGTTTCCCCTCTGGCGGGCGCCTCTGCTCGCCGCAAAGCGTAAGGAGCGGCCCCGATGGGTTTCCCTACCAAGATCAATTACACTTGGGGCAAGGGCTTTCCGGGCGGCATCGCTTCAGGGCGTGCAGAAGAACTGGATGGCCCGGCTGCTGAAACGGGTGCTGAGGCGTGGCGCACAGATGCAGATGAATATTGGTTTTCTGGAAGGCGCGACGTATTCCAAGGGAAAATCGGCGGATCGGGATAAAAGCGGGCTTGCCCCTGGAGCTGCATATGCCGATGGCTTGCCAGTAGCCGCCATTGCTTATCAGAATGAGTTTGGCGGCCAGATTGATGTCCCCGAGCGCGAGCAGAAGATCTATCGCTCAGTCGCTGCTGATGGGTCCTTTCGCAAAAATGGGAAATTCGTCAAAGCCAAATCGTCCAATTTTGAAACGACGCATACCGTTCCGGCCCATACAACCACCATCCCGGCTCGCCCATTCATGCGCAACGCCATCGCCAATAACCGAGACCAGTGGCCCGCTCTCCTTGCCGCCGCTCTCAAGCAGGCAAAGGGCGATCTGGACAAGGCTCTCGATATAGCGGCGGAAGCTATTGTCGGTCAGGTTCAGGAAGAAATTCGGAACCTCGGCGATCCTCCCAATGCCCCTTCGACAATTCGTTCAAAGGGCTTCGACAAGCCCTTGATCGATACCGGACACATGCTGAACAGCGTCGGATACGAGGTGGTCAGTGATTAACGTTTTCGGGATCTCTCACTCGGTTACGAACGCGGTCAATCCGCCCATTCAGGCCATTCTCAAGGTCTCAGACGCCGAGACGGTCAACGCCGATTTCAGCGTGACGCCGAGCACTCTGGAAATCCCAAGGTGCAGGCTCTCAGCGCATCCGACCTCCAGCACCTGCAGAACATCAACCAGTCCTCCGACATGCGTGCCGTCTATCTGAAGGGCGGCATCAAGGGGCTGAACAGGGCCCTGAAAACGGGTGGCGATATTCTGCACTTCTACGGGTCGGACTGGCTCGTGACTCATGTTCTTGAAGAATGGGGATACGGCCAATGGTCGAAACTTGCGGTGACGCGCCAGACTTCGCCAGCTCCGGAATAACATTCACCCCCACGGACAGCGCGCTCTATCAGGCTCTGGGTGAGTATCTGAAGACGGTGCTCCCCTCGCCTTTCCGGATAAAGCAGGGCCAGCAGAACAGAACGCCCTCCCCGGTTGGCCCGTACTGCGTGATGCAGCTCATCACCACGCGTCTGCTGGCTACGAACGGCTAATCCTACACGGACGTTTCTCGTGTCGTCACGGAATTGCGTGAGGTCACGGTGCAGGTCAGCGCATTCGGCACGGGCGCCGGTGATGCTCTCAAGCAGGTCTGCGGTCTCTGGCGCGATTTCTACACGACGGACTGGTTCCAGGCCTATGCGCCGATCCTGTCGCCCCTCTCCGCCGCAGAGCCGCGCCAGCTTGGTTTCGTGAACGGTGAGGCTCAGTACGAGGACGCCTGGTCCGTCGATCTGAAAATGCAGGTCAACTACCAGCGCACCATCCCCCAGCAGTTCGCCGACAAAATCACGGTCACGACCTACGCGGCCGACCTTCCCCCTACGCAGGAGTAACAGCCAGTGGCTGGCATCCCCATTTCACAAGTGGTTTCCGTCACCCCGAGCGCGCTGACTGCGGCTGGTGGTGTGGCGTTCATCAACGGCCTGATCATCACCGAGAACACCGCAGTGGTTCCGGCTGAAAGCGTCGTATCCTACTCGCTGGCGTCTGACGTTGCCAAGGCTTTTGGTGCGACTTTCACGGAAGCCCAGATGGCCGCAGTCTATTTTTCTGGCTACGTCGGTGCCACCGAGACGCCCAGCACGCTGTATTTCTCTGGGTACACGGCGGGAACCGCCTTCCCGGATTATATGAATGCCCTGATCAGCACGTCTCAGGATTTCGCGGGTTTCACGACGGCATTCGAACCCGTCCTGGCTGATAAGCAGGCGATCGCCACATGGGTCAGTGAGCAGAAAGACCGCTTCTGGTATGCCGCGTGGGATACGGACGCGCAGGCGACTACGCAAAACAGCACTGGGGCGTTTGGCGTTTGGCTGGCATCGCAGAACCTCGACGGTACCAGCGTTTTCTACAAGGACCCGCTCGTGGCGGCCGGGGCGCTTGGCTGGATGGCCTCGCTGGCCTTTGACGCGACGAACGGGCGAAAGAACCTGTTGGGCTGCCAGTTCTCCGGCGTCACAGCTTCCGTCACAGACGGCGCAACGGCCAGCACTCTGGCAGCCAACGGCTACTCCTTCTATGGCATGCACGCCAACGGACTGGGCCGGTTTACCTTCCTGCGCGGTGGCATGGTGTCGGGTCAGTTCAAGTGGGCTGACAGCTATATCAACCAGATCTGGATGAATGCGTCCTTCCAGTCTGACATGCTCACGCTCCTGCTTTCGGCGGGCAACATCCCGTACAACACGCAGGGAGACGCCCTGATCTCCGCCGCCGGGCAGGATACGATCAACCAAGCGATTGCCTTCGGCGCAATCCGCGCAGGCGTGACGCTCACGGTTGCCGAGGCTCAGGAGGTCAACAACGCGGCCGGCCTGCCTGCCAATCGCCAGCACGCTTCAGACGCGCGGGTGGTACTTCCAGCCCAATGCCTCGACCGCGCCTGCTGCTGATCGTGTGGCCCGAACGTCGCCCCCCTGTAAGTTCTGGTACACCGACGGCCAGTCCGTGCAGTCCATCAACCTTGCTTCCGTTGAGGTGCAGTAATGTCCGGAATTATCACTTCGGCTGACGGAATTTTTGTTCTCACCGTCACGGCTCTATGGAATGCTCCGCTGGTGCTCGAGAACTGGGCGACAGACCGTGCTTGGGAAACCGAGGCGGTCGAGATGGCTGAGTTCCGTATGTCGATTGACGGCAAGCTGAATAAAGGCTTCGTGCCCCGGCCGGTCACCCAATCGCTCAATTTCTCCGCCGGGTCTTCCAGCCTGCCCTATTTTGAGGCTCTCATCACAGGGCAGCGCAAGGGACGGCAGATTTATACCCTCGGGACAGAGCTGACGCTGCCGAGCCTGGGACGAAAGTACACCTTTATCAACGGCGGCCTCGGGACTGGCAGCGTTGCGCCAAACGGCGGCGGCGTGCTTGAAGACCGTGCGTTCTCGATTACGTGGGAAGATGTTTTCCCGGCAGGTATCTGATAAAGAGTCATTGAGTGGACCCCCGCCTCCGGGGCTGATCTGGGCAAGCGCTTCACGATCACCCGCATGCCTGCCTTTGCCGCCGACAAGTGGGCTCGGCACACCATCAAAGCTCTAATTAAGGCCGGGGCCAAGATCCCCGACACCGCGATGGAAGCGGGGATTGTGGGCATGGGCGGCGTCGCCATGCAGATGTTCGGCTTCATGGACAATGACGACTGCGATGCAGCCTTTCAGGCGCTTCTGGACTGCGTCCAGATCCAGCGGCCGGGAGGCATGCCAGCGCGTATTCTGGATCTGGATATTGATGATCCGTAGACCTTGAGCGATCTCCGCACGGAGGCGTTCAAGCTGCATGTGGGTTTCTTCAAGGCCGCCGCGCTCCAGATTTCCCCGCTCGCGGCGGCCCTGTTCCCACAGACAAGTCCCGAAAACCCGCCCGCTGCGTGAATATGTCCGCCATCATGGGGCGCGTGCTCGGATCAGGCCAAGCCACGCTCCATGAGCTTCAGACGGTCTATGATAGCGAGGATATGCTGTTGATGGACGAAACCGCCATGGTTTGGCGGTATAATGGCTAAGGAAAATCTGCCATGAAACTCAAGATTATGCATGTAGTCGGGCGTCTGCTCGGTATCCCGTTCAAAGCAAACGGGATACCTTACAGCGCCAGAAATAAGCCCGAGCCCCCTGCCGAGATAAAAGCCTTATCCTTCGGAGGCTGTTCTACAAACGAATTGCATATCAATGGAGATTGTTCGATGGCGGGGTCTCTGGCAGATCGTCTTCCCTGACGAGTGTGTATCCCTCCAAATGATATCTTCCTGCTGGAAGCCTCCCAGGTTGGTGACACTGCGGACACTTTGCCCCGGGTATATTGACTGCGCCATTTACGGTCAGTCCTTCTGGCCATTCAAGCGTCGCTGTTAGATTTTGACCGCACTCGCATTTATACTCGTAGGTCGCTTGAACCGAACTTTTGCCTTCGATCTTTCCGGTCTTCAAATGGAGAGTAAATGTGTTGCTCACGAAATCTCTCCTTTCTAGATGGCACAAGCACAGCATCTGTCCCGGAGTCCGGTCAAACCTTCCGGGGCAAACGAATTACGCCCTTCTTCATCCGCTCCGCCAATTTAGGAAAGACCTCAGCGAAAGGTCGCATCACAGCAAAATCAGCCTCAGTTAGTTCAGGGCTGTCCGGATCGGAGGCGATCGTTTCGGGCGCTTCATCTACAGAAAAGCGTTCCGCAATCGTGCGCTTCTGCCGATCCTCTTCAGGCATCAAACCGCCGCCTCAACGATAGCATCCTGCACAAACTGATTCAGGCTGACGCCCTTGGCAGCGGCAGCCGTCACAGCGCGCGCGTGGATGTCCTCGGATATGCGGACCTGAAACTTGCCGGAATAGTGCTTCACAGGATCGATCCCCTTCTCTGCACACATCTCCAGAAACACCCGCAGTGAAGTCTCGCCTTCCCGGACCAGACGCTCCACGCTGTCTGCATAGAAATCCGCACCACCGTTCAGCCCAAGAAACTCGCCCCTGAACATGCCGAGATCCGGATCGAACTGAATGACGGCCCGATGGCCGCCGATGGTCATGGTGTTGTTCATGGCTTCACTCCATTCTCTTCAAGCCATTTCCGAACAGAGGCAACGGCTCCCTTGTCGGTGTTCGGTTTCGGGTGCGGCCGGTGAAAAACCCGGACCTCGCCGAACAGGAACACACCGACGCGGGAGCCTTCCCGCTCCGAGATTTCCGCACCGAGCGACACGAACAGGGCCTCAATATCGTCCCATGCGACATTGCCAGATACGGGGCGCTTGAAGATCAGTTCCAGAGTGCGGCGCGGCGGTGCTTGGCTTTCATGTGAAGTTTAGTACCGGAAACTGGCACCTAGTGCAACCATTAAATGGTACCAATTCATGGAAGGGCGGAGTCTGGTCAAACTTGGGAAGGTGAATCATAGGTTTAGGGGGTAAGGCGCCTTTTAAGTGAAGCTACTTTCTTCTGATTTGCAGCGGTCGGGAAAAGCCCAGCAAGCTCAGATGCACATTGGTAGGCGTCGGTTGGACGCTTCAATCTTTCGAAAATTGCAATCTTGGCACTTAAGGCTGACTTTTTGTTGCATTTCTCGTCAGAGAATTGTGCTGGATGAGCGCTTTCTACGCAGAGAAGCATTTCTTCTAGAAGAGCCGTATCGGTGATGGTTGGCTTAAATTTTAGAATTTTATCGACACGACCACAAACAATATAGAGATTTCCTTTATGTAGCTCAGCATCAATATAAGATTTTCCGTTGTCGATCTCACCAGAAAATGAAAAAGAGAAGTAGCCTAACTCTTGATCTGACAAGATTATTTTCTTTTGTTCGGGGATTATTTTTTGAATATCATTCAACTTGTAGTCGTCAGTCATGAAGAATGCTATCTGCTCCCCACACTCTATAGAGAACAAAGCAACTTCACGCTTATGGTCAACAGTCGAGCCTTTGATGGCGCCCACTTTTCCATCGTCTGAAATGGCGCAGGAACTGAAAAAACCTGAAAGAGTTAAGCGACGCACCTGGCCGGCAGACACAAGATATAGCGTCGACGTATCGCACGTCTTATTTTCATTGGTCCAATTAGTGTAGACAAAACAAAAATTTCCAGAATTAGATAAGGCAATTTTGTGGAAACGAAGACCAAAAGTATCCTGCGGGTAGGAAAAAGCGCGCTTATTATCGTGAAATAAGATATAATTTGATGAAGCATCATTATGAATTATATCTATTTTCCACCGACCATCCGGTGATATGGCGAGATAATCGGGGGCATTTTTTATATCTGAGTACGATATAGTTACTTGAAAAACGCCTTTATTTTCTTTCTTGAAAAACCTTGGCCACTTCATCTCTTACGCCCCCTCATTTTTGAAAAGGTGCGGGTTCAAAAAGAGTCGCGTCAATCCTTCACTGCTTTCAGCCCCTTCTGGATCAGGCGGCGGATCATCTGCCTGTATAGGTAGGATCTATTGAACGTAATTTTTCCGAATTTCTGTCTAAAGCATCCTCTAATTCGGCCAACCTTTTAATAATGAGCCCTTGTGCAAATTTGGTTGCTCCTCCCAACTCAAGAAGTAGCGTTGATCTTTCCCACTCCATTTTCCCCAAACGTGAGCGCAATTCACCAATTCTCGACCGTTCGGATTGCTCTTCTTGACTGACCTTGGATTTTTTCAAGAGCCATTTTGCATCATCAGGCTCATCATCAGCTACACTCTCTGCCAGCCGCTGGGCAATTTCAGCGTTCATAGACTGCCCTTTTTTAGCGGCGATCTCTCTAATCGCCTGAAGGAGGTCAGCATCGAGACGAACTGTAATCGAGCGGGTGGGTGAATCGGTCATAAGCTGAAGGTAACGTGAGTGCAAAAAAAAGTCTTGCACTCAGTTAAGCACTCATGTCATGCTTATTTTGCACCCAAAGAGTGCATGGAGTAAGACATGAAAGAAATAACAACCCTCACAATGCGCATTGATCGCGATTTGCTTCGGGCACTCAAGATACGAGCGGTCATGAATGACCGAAGCGCAAACGGGGAACTTACTGTAATTCTGCGGAAGGTTCTGAAAACAGAAAAGACGGAAGAGGCCAAGTTTGGCGACGCGTCCTCTTCCGTCTCCGAGTGAACCAAGAAGGAACACGAACGTGACGAATAACACACAAGCCATCACAGGCTCAAACCTTATTCCCTTCTCATTCGAAGGAGCAGAAGTCCGCGTATTCGATCAGATCGGAGAGCCTTGGTGGGTTCTGACCGATGTGTGCAAGGTGCTGGAGATCCGCAATTCTCGCGATGCCGCTGATCGGCTGGATGATGACGAAAAGGGGGTCGCTATTACCGACACCCTTGGCGGCCCGCAGGAAATGACGATCATTAAGGAGTCCGGCCTGTGGTCGCTCGTCCTGACCAGCAGCAAGGCAGCCGCCAAGCGTTTCAAGAAGTGGATCACAGCCGAGGTCATACCGTCCATTCGAAAGACGGGCGGTTATACGATGGCCGCGCCAGAGACACATGAACAGCTTGCAATGCGCGGGCTCACAGGCCTTCAATCCATTGTAGAGAAGCAGCGGGAGCAGCTGGCCATTGCCGAGCCAAAAGCAGCGGCTCTCGACCGGATCAGTGCGTCAGGCGGCGAGTTTGGCCTGACCGAAACGGCAAAAATGATTCAGGTGAAGCCGGGAAAATTCTTTGACTGGCTGGATCAGAACCGTTGCCGGTACAGTAAGGGTAGGGCCAAGATGGCCTATCAAGAACGCATTGATGCCGGATATCTCAAAAACCGGGCGAACCCTTACATCGACGCGAATAGTGAGCCGCAGGTTGGGAATACCATCAAGGTTACGGCGAAGGGACTGGCATGGTTCGCCAGAGTGGTTCCGGGCGCCGAACTTGATCCAATCTATGCGCACCTTACGGAGAACGACGCCAAGGCCGGCCTTCGCAATCTGGCGAAGAAGGCAGGTGCGCCCCCTTTCGCCAAGAAGCCGGAGCCGGTGTCATGAGCGCGCTGGTGTCACGAGACGGTATTATGCCGTCCTATCTGGCCTGGGTGAGTATCATGGACCGGAACATGACTCCCGACTTTCTGCCTCATGACCGAGCGGTCTACCGCTCCGACATGACCAGGTATATCGGGGATGGCCAGTATGTGCTTCGAACTATAGGCGAGCATATGGCGGTCTTTCGGGTTCAGTCGAAAGGCAAGATGCTCACCATCAGTCAAAGCGCTGGTGCCGAGCCTCAGAGCCTTACTCTCGAAAGCTTTGAGGCGATCTGCCTCGGTCCTGTTGTCGGGGCGTTCAAGGTCTATGACAACGGGTTGCTGAATGGAGAGACGCTCTCCGCTCGGCTGGCCGGAAATTATGCGACCGGGCTGCACCAGATTGCCGATGCACTCAGCAAAAAGAAAGCGCGGCAGGTCGAAGCCGCCTGAATACGGAGCCGCCCTTCGGGGCGGCTGTTTTTTTAGGAGGCTCTATAGGTGTATTTCTAAAATAGGGATAACTGGTTGACCGCCGGTGAAAGTCATTCACCCTGAGTGAACTGCCGGTGGAGTATTCACCATGACTAATATCGCCACGTATAGCGTAGGTCTCGGGGCGCACACTGATGGAGCAGTGTTTAATAAATTGGATAGCGTGTTGATCCACGCAAAATGGTTGTCCGACATGGGACGAAACCCACGCTACATTATTGAATATCATGGCGCAGAACCCCCGCGCATAATCTTGGAAGGCGAACAGCTTAAGGAAGCCATCCAGGATCTCTGAATACTTCTTCAAAGCCGCCTCTCACCGGGTGGCTTTTTTATTGCCTGAAAGGACCGTCATGCCCTTCCCAAACGTCACTCTTCCGTCTGTGTGGGATATTCCGGTCGCGGTTGAGTGCGACAGCAAGCCAGTCTTTGAACATCGTGTTGAACCAGCAGCTTGTCCGGCTCGACGTCTATCAGCGTTCCACCGGTCTTTTCATGGATGTATGGCAGAACAGCACGCGCGTCGTGGCGGGCGCGATCTGCCAGAACCTGAACCCAGTCATCCATGCGGACTATCTCGGTCTCGGTGGAGATTTTGTGTTCGTGGACACCCAAGGGGCCGAAGACCCGACCTATGACGGCCTTGGTGACAGGTTCGTTCTCACCTTTACGGCAGCATCCTGATGTCCAGCACAACAAAATCTCATGCGACGTTTCAAAGCAGTTTCACGAAAAAACGCATCGACGTCACGTTCCAGGTCGCTTCTGGGGCGTTAGGACCGACTGCGGACACGGATACTGTCACGCTCACCGAGCATCGCGTTCGGGCAACAATCACCAGCGAAGGAATGTGGCAGGGAGCAAATCTGAATCTCCGCGTCGAAGGCATGACTATGGCCATGATGAACCGGCTTTCGGTTGTAATTGGAGTGCCGGACGGCGAAGGCAGAAACAATCAGCTTGCTGTTGCCTCAACCGTTACAGTTCAGGCCGGAGACACCGAGCGCGGCATGAGCACGATCTTCAGTGGCGGCATCACAGAAGCATTTGTTGACTTCACAGGCGCGCCAAACGTGGCCCTAGTCGTGTCGTCAACTGACACCGTTCAGTCGGAGCAGCTTTTGCCGATCCCCTCGACCTTCCCCTGTGCAGTGCTCGTATCCACGATCTTTTCTCTTCTCGCTCGCAAGGCAACCGGCCTGAAAGAGACCGACACGGCGCCCGTGGCCGGGAATGGGGCTTTTGTGGACCATGGCCTGACGAGCTCCATGACAGTCACGAACTATTATGCCTGGGGCAGCGCGCTTCAGCAGATCCATGATCTCGCAACAAGCCTCCACGCCTTTTATGCCTTGGACGTTTCGGGCACCCTTCATGTCTGGGAGCAGAACGACAACACGAGCCGTGACAGTACAACCATCAAGATCAGCAACAAGACAGGCCTGATCGGATATCCCGCCTACAATCAAGCGGGGGTAAGCCTGACCTGTCTGTTCAACCCTGCGCTTGATCTGCGGACGCCGTTTGATCTCGAAAGTGAGTATCGGCCTGCTGGCTGGGTAGATAACGGGATGGGCCAGACCATTCCGAAGATGCCCTCTACCGGCCTCTGGCTCCCGTTATTCATCGCGCACGATCTCGCCTCCGAAATTCCGAACGGCCCGTGGTTTACTCAGGTCACCGCTATCCGAAATGACCTTCCCGCAAACCGTACGGTCTGAGAAATCCTATGCCAACAGTCCTAGATTCCCTCGTCATTCAGCTTGGCGTTGACGGTCGTGGTGTCGCAAAGAGCACGAAACAGGCCGGAACTGCGCTCAAGGCGCTTGAAGACCGCGCCGACCATACCCAGAGAACGCTCGCAGATGCGGGAAAGGTGGCGGCCGACAGTTTTTCCCGCGCCAGAGTAGAGGCAATTGCGCTTCTGGGCCTCTTCACGGGCGGCAGATCCATCAAGGCAGCGGTTGAGAGCGTTACGCAGTCCTACACCCAGCTTGGAAACGCGGCGCAAAGCCTGAACATGGACCCGCGCAAACTGACGGCTTACGGAACCGTTTTCAAAACGGTCGGAGGCAACGCCGAGGATGCGGCCGCAGCGATTAAGCAGATACAGGCCATGCAGTACGATCCCGCGCAGCGGGGAGCGTTGTCGAAGGCCATGAGCAATCTGAACGTCACAGATTATCTGAATGCGGACGGAACGATAAGGCAGGACGTTCTCGAGCGGATCAATCGCGGCGTGCAGGGCGTCAACCAGACAACCCGGAACCAGTTTCTCCCACAGGTTGGGATCTCCAGCGATGCTGCCAAGGCAGCAGTAGAATTAGCCCCGAAGGAGTTCGATCGTCGGTACAATTTCGGGTACGACAACGCACCTGACCAGAAGACCATAGACAGAGCCCGGGAACTGACGGACCACATGGTCGAACTGCATACCCAGACGAGCAAGTTCGGTCAGGATCTGGTTTCGGAATACACGCCTGAAATTGATGCTTTCGTTCAGAAGCTCCTCGAATGGGAGAAGGCAAACAAAGGGATCGTTGGGGGCCTGACGGAAATTGCGGGCGGCGTCGTGGTCCTGACGACAGTGGGTAGCGGCCTCATGGCCGTTATCGGCCCGCTCCTGATGCTCAAGAACCTCAAGCAGCTTGGTGCCATCAAAGAAGCGATGTGCGGGTGTGATTGTGCGGGCGGACCAGGAGGAGTGGCGAAAGATGGTAAGAAGGGCGGATCGACAGCCCTAACAGCAGCAGAAAAAACTGCAAAAGGCACAGCGGAAGGTGGCGCTCGTAAGGGCGCGGGACGCATTGTTACAGAAACTGGGACCTATCTGGCCAAAGGCGCAGACGCGAGCGGGTTTATTCTCCGTAAGTGGGCCCTCAGGCAGGGACTGCGCGCCATTCCAGTCATTGGGGAGCTTGCCGACCTTTATGGTGGGGGCCTCAACAATGGTGAAAGCGCTGCTGTGGCCCGTCTTCGAGCGCGCGGCGCGTTTGGCAAGCAAACCCCCTTCGAAAAATACGCTGGCGCGGTCGCGGGGATCGAAAGCGGCGGTCGGTATAACCTGATGGGCGGCGCAAACGGTGCCTATGCCGGGAAATACCAACTCAGCAGAGATGCGATCAGCGACGCCGCAAAATGGCTGCACGAAAGCGCACCAACGACCGGGCAGTTTCTCCACGACCCTGAGATGCAGGAGCGCTATTTCCAAGCGTTCACTGAGCAGAACCGCAAGGCTCTGATGCGCGACCCCACTTTTGCGGGCCTGTCCGAAGCCAAACAGTATGCCGTTCTCGGCTACGCCCATAACCAAGGCGCAGGCGGCGCTCGGAGCTGGCTCGATAGTGGCGAAGTCCGGCATGACGCGTTCGGAACGGCGGGAACGAAATACTCCGACGCGGTGCTGGCGGCTCTAAACCCGCCGCCTTCGGCAGCAAACCAGAACTCCAACACTACGACGAACAACCACTTCGATATCCACGTCACAGCGCATGGCAACGCCAATGGCGAGCAAATTGCCCAGGAAATCCACCGGGGTATCCAGCGCGCCCTTCCCTATTCCGTTCTGAGGACACAGCCGACATGACAGGCCATACCGCAGTATTTGCAAAAGGCATGGTTCAGCAGGCCATATCTGCCCTCGGCACAAACGTCCTGGTCAAGGTGTCCGCCGTGCATGCCGGTGACGGCATTGTCGGCACTGTGGACGTCACACCCATGGTCCACCAGCAGACAAGCGATGGGACTGCCGTTCCACATGGCACGATCTATGGCGTGCCGTACCTGCGCATTCAGGGCGGGGCCTGCGCCGTCATTGTGGACCCGGTGGCTGGTGATATCGGCTACATCATCATTTCTGGCCGGGACCAGTCGAACGTCGTGGCAACGCAAGCCCCTGCCCTTCCCGGCAGCACTCCATGGCGGACTGTGTCTATGTAGGCGGGTTCCTGAATGCCTCACCAGCGCACTACGTCCAGATCACCACCGATGGCGTCCGCATCGTCACGACTGGCAAGGTCACGGTTCAGGCGTCTGAAATGGACGTGAACTGCAATCTGAATGTGACAGGCACGATCAAGGCAACCGGCGATGTGCAGGCTGGCTCCGTGTCGCTGGAAAGTCATGTCCACGGCGGCGTTCAGTCCGGTTCAGGCAAGACTTCTACCCCTGAATAGTCTTGTACTTGGGCCCAGAACAAACTACTGTTCAGATAAATCCCCACACAAGCGCGCTGCGCGGGATACCCCATGAAATCGCTACTTCTCGACCGTTCGACGTGGGGGCTTGTCCTCGACGCGAATGGCAACCTTGCCGTCTGCACGGAGCCGTATTCCGTCATTTAGGATGTGGCGACCGCAGTTCGGACATGGCTTGGAGAGTGCTGGTACGACACCAGCCTTGGCCTGCCCTACGACAGCGGCATCTTCAATGGCGCGTCGTCCATCCCCCTTCTCCGCGCTCAAGCCGAACAGGCCGCCATGACTGTGCCGGGTGTGGCGGCAGCTCAATGTGTCCTGATCGGGCCGCGCGCAGACCGGTCAGTCGGCGGGGTGATTGCCGTAACGCTCACAACAGGAGAGACGCAGAGTGTCCAGTTCTGACGCCACCACGTCTGTCCCCGCCTGCTCCATGACTGCTGCGGGCTTTGTTGCCCCGTCTTAGCCGGACATCCTCGCGGGCGTTCAGGCCGACATCAACGCGGCTCTGGGCGGCAATGTAAATCCTGCCCTGAACACCCCGCAGGGCCAGCTTGCGACAAGCGAAACCGCCATCATTGGCGACTGCAACGATCAGCTTCTCGCCTTGTTCAACGGCTTTGACCCGCGGAATGCGATCGGCCGGCAGCAGGATGCTCTGGGCTATATCTATTTCATGACGCGCAATGCTGGCGAAGGCCGCGCGGCGTTCGAGGCGCGTCGTGAGGCAACCGTTGTCCGGGCCATCCAGTGCGCCCAGCAGACGTCAGATCCGGTCGTGGCGATGATTGCTGGACCGGTCACGATGGACCTGTCCGGGACATTCAGTCAGTCGGGATCGTTCTCGGTCTCAGCGTCATCAGCTCTGCCAGTCTTCGGGCTGCAAGCCGATGCCAGCCGGACGAAAGGCCAGACGATGAACGTCCAGGTGCAGTTCGTGCCTTTATCGGCACTGGCAGATGCTGAGGCTGGGCGGGAAGTCGGTTATGCCGGGGCGCTGCTGGGACAGAACGATGTTGTGCGGCAGGGGGGGGGGGCAGCGCGAATTGAGGCAGGCCGATCTGCGCTGGCAGCACATGTCGAGGTGCTGATCTCGTATGTCCCGCGCTGCCTTGAAGCGACAATGCGGCCATTCGTAGGCGTTAAGAAGAAGTAGGAATGGCCGCTAGGGGGGGGGAATTGCGACAGTCCGCTTTTTCCAGCCTTCTATCAACAAACAGGCATTGAGTAACGTCCTGACTCTATCGGTCCTCGTTCGCGGGAAAGGTCATTAACGATGATGGCGCTTAGGTTGGCAGGATAGGAGGTTGATAGTTGCCGTATCGTCAAAACGGTCTGGATGCGCCGTGAGCGGTAAAGAGATGACATCGCTGATCCGATGATCAGAATAGACGAACTTCCAATAGTGAAACCGGGCATCAAACCAAGGATTGTCATCAAACATCTCGTCCCATTCCAGCAGGTCACGCCGCAATGGTGATCCGGCGCCGTTGCTCTCTGTCCAGACAGCTGACTTGCAAATCGAGGCACGCTCGACGCGCACGATTAGCCGCCCATTGAGAGATGCCTTTCCATCAAGCTCCTCGTTGAGCACAATGTTGAGGTTATGGGTTAACTCCTCCAACGATTCCGGCCTGGCTCCCGCGAGGGCAGTGCCACCGATAAAGACGACGGAAATCAGGCTAAGAACAACGCGGATCATTGATATTGTCCTTTCAGAAATAGCATGGCCTCGTCATGCCGTCGCTTGATAAGACCGTCCATGATCTGGCCTTTCGAGCGCACTTGGTTTTCAATGATCCTGACGGCCTCCTGCTTGTCACCGCTGTTGATGGCGGCTCGCACTCCCCGCCAACCGGCCCCCGGATTGTAGACGAACGAGACTAGGGCATTTAACTCGTTCTGTGTCAGGTAGACATGGATACCCCGTCGCACGATCGCCTCGTAGCCGGGAAGATTGACCTGTAGCAGGTGCTTCTGCTGATCGTCTGTCAGACTGACGAGATTGTGGTTGACCTCGGCAAACCTTCTGGCGGCTTCGCCCCGCAATCCGGCACCCGCCGACACACGGGCCGCAATACCGGAGTTAACTCCAATATCTCGCAATTTCTGCTCGATCTCTGCCCGGAGACGATCGCGCATGTCATAGCCAGGCCCGAGCGTTACCCCGGACGCCCCGCCAGGCCAATGCAGATGGTTGCTGACACCCCTCTGCTCCTCATGGCGTTCAATAAAACGTTGTCCTTGCGCTGAGGTCGTAAGCGCGCTGGGAGCACGTGACAATTCTGACGACGACGGGGGGCCGGAAGCATTATAGAGACGATTTGTTCCAGACATAGCTCCTCACTTTCTATGGCAATTTGCCATAAATGCGCTCAAAAAGCAAATCCGCACATCGACCAGCCGAGATGCGTGACCCCGCAGCCCAATGTCTGCTCTCAAGAAAACAAGGACAGCCACAGATTGTCCGACACGAGGCGTGAGCAGAGGTTACCAACTCCTTGCCCTCACCATCTCCTCCAACCGGGTCGTGTAGCGAGCCGACAACAGGGACTGTCGCGGCGACCATGCCCGCGTGAAGATCTGACAGCTTGGAGGATATGCTCTCTGTGAGCGGCTGCTTAAGGCCATCCTCCTGTGTGCAGCCCTCACCAGCTGCACCAGCGTGCGCTATGTCCCCTACCCCACGCTCGTGACTTACTCCGACGCCGACCAGCAGGCGCTTGCAGGAGAGATGACGGCCCATTCCCAGCCGCAGACCATTCGCTGGATCGGGGATTACATCGGCCTGCGCGATCAGGTTCGGGCTTGCTCGAAGGCGAGGTGAACCTGTGAATTCGATGGAAGAGCACGGAATCGAACCAAAGCAATTTATTTTGGGGGCGCCAGTGGGGGCGCCTTCCTAAGGACGCACAAAAATATCTATTTTATGACAAGTAGATAGCTAGTTAGATCGACCGCCACTCTCTCCGCCAGATCCCCTTCTCAATCAGTCTCATGTTGTCTCAAAGCCTTGGTATATCCAGCGTTTTGCGCCATTCTCTTGCCCTATTCGTTCTCGTTTTGTCTCATCCTGTCTCGTTCTGAACCGGGTAGGCGGCGGGTATAATTTGGGAAGAGACCGGGTAGAGCCAAATGCTGACAGACTCGCAGGTCCGTGCGGCCAAGCCAAAAGACAAAGCCTTCAAGCTCACGGACGGCGGAGGGCTGTATCTGCAGGTGACACCCTCGGGCGGCAAGCACTGGCGCTATGAGATGATGCTCGGAAGGATCAAGGGCTGGCAGCGTGTTGCAACCCGCGATGACAGATGTCCGGCCGTATTCCTCTCAGCCATCTGCCTGGCAGCAACCGTCATCTTCTGGCTATGAGGCCCAAGCCTAGTTCTTTCATACCGGCTATTCCCCTTCAACGGTTCAATCCGCTCCATCTGATTCTGAGACAGCAAAACACTTCACTCACAGCTTTATCTCCATTTTCATTCTCGACATCAGTCAATTTGACGTTGCTGCTTTAAAAGGAAGCTCATGAAACAGATCCTTTTTGTCTTGCCGCTGTGTTGGGTAGGCGTAGCGCATGCACAGATGGCGCAGACATTTTCGCCATTTCAAATGCTGACATCTGCTCAGATGAACGCACTCGATCTTGCGAAAATGAACGTCACGAATGGAATGGCCGTTAACCCCACTCTGAGCGGCGGCCATGAGACGCTCACGCCGCCTGCTGGCGACAATAATCCGGCGATTGCCAGTACGGCTTATGTTGACCGGGCAGTGAACAATATCAGACTCCAGACGGTCTACCAGCGCACGATTACCGTCTGTGCGTCAGGCTGCAATTATGCCAGCGTGGTTGAGGGGTTCAACGCAGCACTCAATGCATCGCACAGGCTTGCAACGCATGGTGTGGTTACGGTCCAGATTGCGGATGGCACGTATCGCGAGCGCGATCAGGTCTTTACCAATGACCCTGCCTCATCTGCGGTGCAGATTCTTGGCAATCTGGCAGATAAGAGCAAAGTGCAGATCAACTTCACCAATATCGCCAGCACGAACCAGAGTGGGTTCATTGCCGTGGGTGGCGGCCAGATCGGTCTGATTGATGGCCTGACGATTAATGGTGTTGGAGCGCAGGCAACGAATACCGCCATGCAGACGACATGGAAAAACCAGTCTTATGGTGCGGGCATCATTGCGCAGGGCGGCTCAGTCATCAATCTGGGCTCGCATCTGGATATCGAGCATTTTTACTATGGCGTTGAAGCGGATGATGGTGGTGTGATCAATGCGCGCTTGGGCGGTGTTGCGGCTGGAGACGCTGGAGACGTTGCATTCATGGCGCGCGGCAATGGTGTGATTGTCTGCCCATCCTGCACGGCAAACCGTGCCAGCGACATGACCGATCCGAATACGGCCAAGCTGGGCTTTTGCTTTGATGCAGAACGCGGCGGCGCGCTCTATATCGACGGCTCGACCTGCACGGCTGCTGCAGTGAGCGGCGTCTATGCACTCACAAATGGCAAGGCATGGGCGCATAGCGTCACTGTCTCAAAACCTCTGCTTGCCTCGGCTATGGGTATTTACGCCCTGTCCGGAGGGGCTATTGAAGCGCAAGGCAGCACCATCACCGGTATGGGAACAGGCATCAACTCCCATGATGGCGGCTGGGTCGAGTGCAACGGCTGTTCCATCACTCGATCATCGGGCGACAATGTGATCGCTGACGGGGGCCTGTTTCTTGCATCTGGAGCGAAGAATACCGGAGCCGGTGCATACGGATACCACGCCATCCATCAGGGCACGATCCGCCTGTATGGCGCTGTTTCCAACACGAAAGGCAATGCCGCGGGGAACTTCAGCGCGGAAGGGGCGGGAACGCAAAATGGTGTTGCTTTCAGTGCATCATCCATTTTCGTCAGGAACTGACAGGGGTCATGGTGAAGGAAATTATTTGCGCATCTGCTTTAGCACTCAGGCTAGGGTATCTCGATTCAGAAAAAGGTTGACCGGGTCTTAAGTAAAAAAAACTCGATCTTCCCTCTCCGAAAACTTTAAAAAATTATTTTTCAAAAATTTCACCAGTCCGGCTAAGTTGGCCGCTGGCGTTACAAGCTCAAGACATCGGGAACGGGGGTTGACCGTTGGAAGCCGTTACGCCCCCGTCTACTGGCATGATGAGGCCTGTAATATAGGCGGCATCATCGCTGGCCAGGAATGTGATAGCGGCAGCCATGTCTTCCGCCTCCCCCAGGCGCTGTAACGGGACCCGGTCTTCAACGCTTTTCACGAAGGCTTCGTCCTTCACCGCCTCTGCCGTCATGGCCGTACGTGTGACGGAGGGGCAGATCGCATTGACACGCACACCATCTTTGCCGTGGTCCATGGCCATGACACGGGTGAGATTTACGACCCCTCCTTTGGCAACATCGTAATAGGCCGTGTTCCAGTCCCCGCGCATGCCGGAAACGGAGGCAGTGTTGACGATATTGCCTTTGGTCGTGATCAGCAGGGGAAGAAAGGTGCGGCTGACGTTCAGGGTGCCAGTCAGGGTCGTCGTGCAGACAGTGCCCCAGGTTTCCAGATCACAGTCCAGAACGGTGCCCATAGCCGTTACACCAGCATTATTTACCAGAACGTCAAGCTGATGGAAGTGCTTTTTAACGAATGTGCAGAGCGCCTCAACCTGCTCCGGAACAGAAATATCTGTCAGTGATGCTACTGCGTATTTCGGGTCCAGCGTCTTCATGACGTCATCAAGTTTTACCCTGTCCCGGTCAACAAGCACGACATGCGCGCCCTCTTCGAGGAACCGGAGCGCCGTTGCGCGACCAATTCCCGAAGCGGCACCCGTAACGAGGACTTTTTTACCTTCAAAGCGTGATAACCCATGGATAGGCATGAATAATGTCCCTGTGTTGCTGAGGACATAAAGTCTCGTCATGCCGGATGGTTGCCAGGCGTTCTGCGAGCAGCTTTTACAGGCCTGACATCCGCGAATTTGCCTTTTAGGATGCTGCCCATGGAATCATTCATTTTCTACGCTTGTGCCGCGGTGGCAGAGATCGCCGGGTGTTACGCCTTCTGGGCATGCTTCAGGATGTCTAAATCACCTTATTGGCTGATTCCCGGTCTCATTTCTCTGGTCATATTCGCTTTTCTGCTCACGCGCGTTGAAAGCGCGGAAGCAGGGCGCGCCTATTCTGTATACGGAGGGATATACATTCTCTTTGCGGTGCTCTGGATGTGGGGCGTGGAGGGCGTGCGTCCTGACCGCTGGGACATTTTCGGACTGACTCTGTGTCTGGCAGGCGCCGCAGTTATTTTCCTCGCCCCCCATCGGGGATGATGGGTTTACGCTGACCTAACGCTGTGCCGGATTTCAGGAAGCGTGAACCCCAAGGGCATCCAGAAGCAGTGTCCGGAGGGCTTCGAATGGGGGATCGGCATGTCGTCTCGGGCGCGGTAGCGGAATGGAAACATCCACGCGGATCCGGCCACGTTCCAGCACGACTATCCGGTCCGCCAGAAGCAGCGCTTCGTCGACGTCGTGAGTGACGAGCAGAACTGCACAACGATGTTTTTCCCACAGATCCGCCACCAACTGCTGCATTTTCAGACGCGTCAGCACATCCAGTGCCGCAAAGGGCTCATCCAGCATCAGAAAGGCTGGTTCCCGCACCAGCGCCCGTGCAAGTGCCGCACGCTGCGCCTCTCCCCCGGAGAGCGTGAGGGGCCATGCGGTTTTGCGGTGTGAAAGGCTGACTTCATCCAGAACGGTTTCCGCCCTCTGCCGGATGTCTTTGTCCTCCTGCCCCAGAACAACGTTTTTCCACACACGCTTCCATGGCAGAAGACGATGTTCCTGAAAAAAAACCGAGACATCCCGAGGCCGTTTCACGGATCCTTCCGTCACCGGATCAAGGCCCGCAAGCGTTCTCAAAAGCGTGGATTTTCCTGACCCACTATGTCCCAGCAAGGCTACGAACTCTCCCGGTGCGATGGCCAGATCCAGTCCATCCAGTACGGGAGCCCCGCCATTGAACCGCTTTGTCAGTTGCTCAACGATAATAGCAGTGCCGCGTCCGATTTCCTCCTCTGCCCTCTTCATCATGCCTGCTGCCCTTTCCTTCTGTCCGGGCGCCATGCAAGTAGTGCAGCTTCGAGAAAGCGGACGATCTGGTCGGACAGCAGGCCCAGCATGCCGTAAACCAGCAGACCGACGAGGATGATGTCTGTACGAAGGAAATCCTCAGCATCCATCATCATGTGACCGATGCCGCTTTCCGCGTTGACCTGTTCGGCCACGACGAGCATCAGCCACGAAACGCTAACCGCGTAGCGCAAACCCGTCAGGAAGTCCGGCAGGGCGCCGGGGAGAAATACATCTTTGATGGTCTGCCAGCGCGTCAGGCCCAGCGTTGAGGCCATCTCCAGCAGTTTGGGATCGATGGTCCGGATGCCTTTGTGAAGGTTCAGGTAGATCGGGAATGTCGCTCCAGGAGCCACAAGCAGGACCTTCGGGATCTCACCAATTCCAAACCAGAGAATGAACAGAGGCACTAGCGCTCGTGGACAAAGCTGATCCATAGGAAGGCTGCGGCGATCTGGACGAAGCCGAGGTAAGACTGCGCGGTCTTGTCGTAGCGGGTGGCAACACGCCGCCAGTTCTTGAGCCTGTTGAACATGCGCTCGATGCGGTTTCTGAGCTTGTAGGCGTGCCGATCGTGGCTGGCGGGGTTTCGCCTCCCGCGTTTGGCCGGGATCACTGGCCGCGCGCCGGTGTATGCGATGTCGGCCCGGGTCTGGTCGGCATCGTAGCC
>NZ_JOPF01000039.1:0-6924 GCF_002153595.1 Gluconobacter sp. DsW_056 | reverse complement strand
CTGTCGGTATCACCCGGGCCACCATGAGGATCGGCCTTGCCAATATCGTCTATAATATGCGCCGCTTCCTCTTCCTCGAAAGATTGAACGCGAGCGCGTAGTTCTCCCACTGGCGATGGGCCGCGATCTGCTCAAAACGCAGAGCGAAAGTCACCCCGGAAACCCTCAATCAAAGCGCCAAAAAACTAAAATCATCAGACAAGCGCATCAACAAACAGTTCTTCGATCCCTCCCGCTGCCTCAGCGGCGCTCGCTGCAAGACGATGCATCGTTACTATCCAGCGGGCGTCGTGCGTTTCGTCCTGGACGCGCGGCATTGATGTACGCGCAAGTGTCCACGAACTGCCTTAGTCCCTTGACGAACAGGGCTTCACAATCGGCTATGCCGCAGTCTTGCCGGGGATTAGTCATGCTGTGCTTTCCATGGATCGAGGAGTGACACTCCGGAATGCCGGAAGTCATTCGTGTTCCGTGTCACGACAGTCAGGCCATGCACCAGGCCGGTCGCGGCGATGAGGGTATCGCGCTCTGAACCCGGATCTGGAACGTGCAGTTGAGCGCAGCGGCGGGCAACCGCCAGATCGACGGAAAGCACCCGCTTCGAAAATTCCGGGAGCACATAGTTCTCCAGCCAGTTCCGCAGAACGCTTCCCTGGGCGGGATCCCTGCGCTCGATCCGCATGACGCCGACATCCAGCTCCATGACCGTGATGGCAGACAGGAACAGGGTCTCGGCTTCCACCTGCTCTGCCCAGCTGGCGACATTGGGGTCTGCCCTGCCCGCCCGCACTTTTCGCAATTCGGAAACGACGTTCGTGTCCAACAGATACATCAGTCAAAGTCCGCAGGACGAAGGCCGAGGGCCATGGGCGCCGGATCGAACTCGATATTTTCCGCGCCAGGCAGAGCCAGTGCATCCGCGATCTTGCGCGGCTGGTGCGTCAGCCGACGATAGTCGTCGATGCTTAACAGAACATGGGCCGGCTTACCGCGGTCGGTGATGAAAACAGGTCCCTCAACGGCAGCCTTTTTCGCCCGGGACGTGTCCTGGTTGAACTCACGACTGGAAAATGTAGTGACAGTCACCTCGGGAGCCTCCTGCTTTTTATGTAGATACATTACTACTTCGAGGCAGGTAGTGCCACAGAAATCGGGCTCTCCCGGTCTGCACTCACAAATAGTCCAGCTAGGGTCCGTCACAGGGCAGATGCCCGACCCGAAGCTGACATTCTGAACGGAGAACGCTGATGAACACGATGGAGCATGGTGGAGCTTTAGCCGTCGCGCGCGTAAAGCGTCTTATGGCGGAGGCGCGCAGTCGCATAGTCTCGTTAGAAAGACAGGGACCGAAGGACAGTTCTGCGGGCGTAACTGAGGGAAACACGAGCGCAGCCCCGAGCCGGCAAAATGATCCGGGGTCGTCCCGCCAGCATTGACGGATTATATCCCGAGCGCCTCGAGACCTTCTCTTTCCACGACGGCCGCGTGGCCGCATCTTTTATGGTGACTGCCTTGACGACACTTATTCCTCTGTGCGTCCCGTTTGAGCGCCGTAAGGAGGCAGCGCGGGGCGGTGCCACGTTCAACGGGGAGCAAAAGTGCTGGATGGCACAGCGGGACAAGCTCGACGCTCTCCTGCCTTTCGTCCCTTACCGGTATAGGCCGGATCGCAAGCCTCCTTACATCCGTCCGTGGATGGTGCCGCAGGCTCTGTGGGGCTTTAATCTGCGCGCCTTCCTGGCGCCCGAAGACTGGAACCGGATCCGGAAGGAGGCCTATGCGCGATCCGGGTCCCGTTGCCGCGTATGCGGAGGACGAGGACCTCGATGGCCGGTCGAGGCTGACGAAGGATGGGCGTATGACGACGAGCGTCGGATCCAGACCCTCAAAGGGGTGATTTCCCTCTGCCCTGACTGCCATGGCGTGCGTCATTGGGGAAAGACCATGACCGAGGGCGGACAGGATGCCGCTTTGGCCTGGATGACAGAGGTGAATGGCTGGAGCCGCTCCGAGGCAGCCCGGTGTGGAGACCAGGCCATGAAGCAGTGGCATACGCGCAGCCGCCATACCGACTGGCAGTGCGACATCTCCTGGGCCATCCGAACCTACAGTGTTGTGCCCATCAAGGACGGAGAGACACTGGCTCGCGAGCGCAACCGGAAATTCGTGCAGCAGGCGCAGAGCCGCGTTGGCGTTAAAGTCAGGCACGCCACGCACATCGAACATCTAATCGGTGAGCGATAGAGGTCAGGTATCCTCGCCTCGCGAGCGCGAACGTCACGTTCGAGGCCGCCGCCTGATCTGATGCTCAGAACGCCGGATCATGTGCCGATCAGAGTATCTATAGCCCCAGGCGTGTGATCCCGGCCCGATAGTGCCCTTCGAACAGATCCCCGAGCGCCAGACGCCGACGCAGCGTCAGCCGTCGTTGGGCCAGATGATACATCCGGTCATGCAGGAGGTGACAGCGCTGGCAGAGCGCGCGCAGATTGCGCAGCCGGTTGCTGGTGGGATCATGATTCAGATGAGCTGCAGCCAGAGACACTTTAGTCTGGCGCGCCTGTAGAAGCTCGATCAGGTCCGGAGGCGAGATCCGCCTACCTCGGCCATTGAACCAGTGCCCCGTGTCCGGATGCTTCCATCGACCTCCCGGCAGCACCTGAAGGTGAAGCCCATGCGGCCGACCGCAGCGCTGACAGATCCCCCCTGCCCGCTCGAACCTGACCTTTCGGCTCAGCTCAGGCCAGTTTGAAGGATACAGCGCTTTCAGTTCCGGTCGGATCGGCATTCAGGCTTTGTTAACACATTTCCGGTCTGCGTTGGTCAGTGTTTGTTCTTCTCTCCGCCCTGCCCCGGCTTCGTGCTATCAGGAGCCGGGTTCAGGTTTCACGGAGGCTTTTATGCTCAGCCATATTTACATTGCAGGCTCGGCAGACGCAGCCCGTGAGGCCCTCCTCGACCGGCTGGACCGGAAGACCCGACAACAGCTTCCTGCCGGCGATCTGACAGAAGCAGTCGCCCTTCTTTCGACCGGCCGCTTCTCCCCTCGCCTGTCTCTGGTCATTCGCGGCATCGAATACCGGCACAACGAATTTGCCGAGGACACGATCCTGTCGACCACGGTGGAGACGGCTGAAGACGCCTTGGCGATTGCCAGTGCCCATGTGACCACTCTGCCCTCCGGGCACGATCTGGCAATCGCTCTGGATCTTGAACCCGATCCTGTCTTCGTGGCCTGGTTCAAGCCGAAAGCGGCCAAGCGACGCAAAACTGGTTCTCAGGCCGTCACGCTGGTTCCTCTGGCCTCTCCTCTGGGTCAGCAGTCTTCCGCCGTCCTGCAGTGGTTCGACGCCCTGACCGATGAGGCCCTCCCTGACTATGACGGGACGCTGTTGACGGCGGAGCGCGCCTCGAAGACCTATTCCCGGGCGGCGAAGGCCGTGAACACACGCCGGACCTATCGCTCGGCCGTGCGCTCCTGGTGCGCATGGGCAGCAGGACATGGACTCCCTGCCCTACCCGCCCGCAGCGAGGATGTTGCTGCCTACCTGGCTGATCTTGCGCTGCAGAAGAAGCGACCCGCAACGGTCGACCTGCACCGCGCCGCACTGCGCTATCTGCACCATATCGCCCAGGTTCCCGTCCCGACCTCTCATGCTCTGGTCTCCGAAACTGTTGCGGGCATTCGCAGGACGTCGACGGGAAGCACATCCCGTCAGGTCAAAGGGCTGACCTGGGATCTGCTGGGCGATGTTATCGAACAGATCGAGACTACCGAACTCGTGGGGATCCGCGACAAGGCTATTCTTCTGCTCGGCTTTGCCGGCGCGCTGCGGCGGTCCGAAGTGGCGGCGCTGTGTCTGGAGAACGTGGCGCTGGATGATGACGGGATGAGGATCCGGCTGGACCGCTCAAAGGGCGATCGTACCAGTCAGGGTGTCGAAGTGGCGATCCCGAGGGGGATTACCGGTCTCTGCCCGGTCCGCGCTTACGAGGCCTGGTTACGCGCAGCCAGACTGAACGAAGCCAAAGGACCTGTTTTCCGGCGCGTATGGCTACCGCCAACGTCCGAGCCCGGCAAGCCCCCTGCTCTGCCCTCCATGGGCACTGAGGCGCTGTCTGACCGGTCTGTGGCCCGCATCATTCAGAAACGGTGCACGGATGCAGGACTGACCGGGGATTTCAGCGGGCACAGCCTGCGACGCGGAGCGATCACCACAGGAGCTCGTGACGGCACGGATCTTGTCGCGCTCAAGCGTTTCTCGCGCCACCAGACCTTCGGCGTGGTGGAGAAATATATCGAGGTCGAGGACGCCATGACCAAGCATCCAGGGCGAAGTCGGTTCTAAATTTGACCCTATGTGTGTGTTTTGGTGAGGACGAAAAGAGCCTTCTCCCAACCCAGTCAGGCGTTTTGGTGATGATAGCGTGTGTTCTGGTGAGAAGGTGGGCACGGGAAACAGCGACTTTTTGATGTTGCTACGTGTGTTTTGGTGAGGAAACTAATAATAGAATCACTAATAAGAAATAGTTCGTCTCACCAAATCACACAAAAGCGGTCGTTTAGCCCGACGAGCCACTAAATATCGCAGTTTTGGGAAAACGCTCACCAAAGCACACACACTTTTCTATCACGCTTGGGGAGGCGCAGCGTTAGAAGCGGGCTTTCGGCTACGGTTATCTGCAAAAACCATGCCTCTCACCAAAACACACACCACAAACCTCTATTCCTCACCAAAACACACACCTCCATTCATGCGATGGTGTGCAATAAAAACTCTATGAGGATGCTCAAGGGCTAGCAGTGTGACGACTATCCATAAGCTTTTAGAAGCTCAAGGTAAGCAAGGCGTCCTAGCCTTAGGTTTAGATCGAGACGTAGTCGAAGCCGCATCAGCATACATGGCTGATGAAGAGAACGGCCTAGGTTTCATTTACTCAGGGTGGGCTCAATGCGCTTTACCTCACAGACGATTGCCCGCCCATGAAGCGTGGCAAATGTCCTCGGATCGCGTAAAGCTAATCATTCAGCCTGGGATAAAGCCTATCCCAAATTCAGATGAATTAGAGCATGTAGGCGTACCCTTTGGGGCGCATGCTCGGCTAATTCTACTTTTCCTGCAAACTGAAGCGATAAGGACGAACTCTCGAGAAATTGAATTAGGTAAAAGTCTTCGGCAGTGGATTAAGCGGATAGGTATTCAGCCTAGTGGCTCTTCAGCACGCTCAGTCCGAGACCAAGCCGAACGCATTAGCAGATGTCGCCTGAGCTTCCACATCCATAACAATGAAACGGGAACAAGCGCTCTCGTAAATCAGGCCATTGTTGATGGAGCACTTTTCGTTTCTGAAGGCGGAGCGCATAGTGACAAGAGTTATCTCGAAGTAGCAAAGCTTTCAGAAGGATATTTTGAGCAGCTTCGTAAGCACCCTGTCCCCGTTCAAGAAGCGGCTGTTAGGGCCATCGCTAATAATTCGGCTGCGCTGGACGTATATATATGGTTGGCATACCGGCTCCATGTTCTAACCCAAAAACGTCTTGTAACATGGGCGGCACTGAAGGCGCAGTTCGGCCCTAGTTATAAAGAACTGTATCACTTCAAGGCGAAATGGCAGAAGCCGCTGGCTTTGGCGCTAGCCGTTTATCCAGATGCAAAAATAGAGGTCACAGACGAAGGACTCATTCTTCATCAGTCCCCTCCCCCGGTAAAACCTCGGCTTCTCACGCGAAAACCAGCCTAGCGATCGCGCCAGGGGGTTATTTTCCCATTCTCGAGATCTGTTGGCGCGACAGCAACTCCTTTGTCCGCAACAGCTCGCATAATAAACTGCTTCACGGTCATACCGTGCTCTTCTGCGGCTTTCCCCAAAGCCCGGAGAGTGCTCGTCCGCACACGCATGTTGTGGTTGACGGCTTTGTCCTCTGGGACGACCTCCGCTGGCGGAAGCCGCGGGTTTACGCTGCGAGCGGTCTCGAGTGCCTGGTCTGCTCGGGTCTTTGGTACTGGCACCGATTTTCCACCGTCAGTGCTGACCCTGCCAAGGGCTGCAGCAGTGATTTCGCTGGCATCCGGTCTTTTTCGAGGTTTAAGCGCCATTAGATACCCTCCCCTTTCAGGGCTTTAGTGCGTTCCGGAATCCAGCCAATCGCCTTCAACTCGGCTATAAGAGCGGTTACTTCGTCGGCTGCCGCACCTTTAGCCGGAATGGTACCCGAGTAGGAAATTTCTCCGAACGCTGTGCGATGTGAGACTGACGCCTTCAAGGTGGGAATACCTGCGTCGCGCAGCTCCTGTTCAGCGTGCTTTGTAAGGTTTGTGCGAGAGAGGCGGTTCATTATCGCGCGAACCTCGATTTTGCGCCGCGCTGCCGACGCAAGGCCCTTCGCCTGCTTGATCGTCTCTTCAGCTTGGTTCAAATCGGCTGCGCCAGCGGTCAACGGAACGAGGATCTGGTCTGCCACGGTCATCGCTACTGCTCCGGCCAAGTTTCCAAAGCCTGCAGTGTCGATCAAGACAAGGTCAGAGGTGTCGTCTAGCCCCAAAGCGAGATCAGCAATGGAGCGCTCAGAAGTTTCCGCCACGCACGTAAAGGGCTTTCCTTCGTAAGTGTTGCTATGCCAGTCCGACATTGCCTTAGTCGGGTCGGCGTCAATGACAGCGACTGCGAGACCGTCTGCTGCGCAACGCGCGGAGATTATTTGACATAGGGTGGTTTTTCCGGGCCCTCCCTTAAAGGAGGCAATAGTTAGGATTGGCATTTATCTATATCTCTCCCTTGATATGAAGACCTTCTATAATGGCGTTACGTCATTACGCAACCCCATAATGACGTAACCACGTAAGGACGTATCCACGTAATGACGCCGTTACGTCATTACGCCCGCGCGGAAGTGGGCGCCCGCCGTCCTGGGCAGGTGCGGCG
>NZ_JOPF01000038.1:2500-5412 GCF_002153595.1 Gluconobacter sp. DsW_056 | reverse complement strand
TGGTTGCGGGGGCAGGATTTGAACCTGCGGCCTTCAGGTTATGAGCCTGACGAGCTACCGGGCTGCTCCACCCCGCGGTGGTATTTTTGATGTTGGGGTATTTTTTGTGGTGTGAGTGGGCTGGGGGACCTGGCGGCGACCGACTTTTCCGCACCTTAAGGTGCAGTATCATAGGCGCTGAGGGATTTCACGGCCGAGTTCGGGATGGGATCGGGTGTAGGGCCCTCGCAATGGCCACCAGGTCTTCCAGCCCACCCTGTCTTTTGAGAGAGGGTGGAGGTTGGTGCGTTTTTATGAAGAGAGTGTGGCTGATTTCTGTGCATGTGTTTGATGTGAGAAGTATGAGCGATTAGGACCGGTTAGCTGCATGCATTACTGCACTTTCACACCCGGCCTATCAACGTGATGGTCTCTCACGGCTCTATGAGACCTCGTTTTGAGGTGGGTTTCCCGCTTAGATGCTTTCAGCGGTTATCCCGTCCATACTTAGCTACCCGGCTGTGCCACTGGCGTGACAACCGGTGCACCAGAGGTATGTTCATCCCGGTCCTCTCGTACTAGGGACAAATCCTCTCAAGTCTCTTACACCCACGGCAGATAGGGACCGAACTGTCTCACGACGTTCTAAACCCAGCTCACGTACCACTTTAATCGGCGAACAGCCGAACCCTTGGGACCTGCTCCAGCCCCAGGATGTGATGAGCCGACATCGAGGTGCCAAACCTCCCCGTCGATGTGGACTCTTGGGGGAGATCAGCCTGTTATCCCTAGAGTACCTTTTATCCGTTGAGCGATGGCCCGTCCACGTGGGACCACCGGATCACTATGGCCGACTTTCGTCTCTGATCGAGCTGTCACTCTCACAGTCAGGCGGGCTTATGCCATTGCACTCGACAGCCGGTTTCCGACCGGCCTGAGCCCACCATCGCGCGCCTCCGTTACACTTTGGGAGGCGACCGCCCCAGTCAAACTGCCCACCATGCAGGGTCCCGGACCAGGCTTACTGGTCTCGGTTAGACATCAGAAAAATTCAGGGTCGTATTTCAAGGATGGCTCCACCGGTGCTGGCGCCCCGGCTTCAAAGCCTCCGACCTATCCTACACAGAATGTCTCTGATGCCACTGCAAAGCTGCAGTAAAGGTTCATAGGGTCTTTCCGTCTGACCGCGGGTACCCCGCATCTTCACGGGGAATTCAATTTCGCTGAGTCGATGCTGGAGACAGTGGGGAAGTCGTTACGCCATTCGTGCAGGTCGGAACTTACCCGACAAGGAATTTCGCTACCTTAGGACCGTTATAGTTACGGCCGCCGTTTACCGGGGCTTCAATTCAGTGCTTGCACACCTCCTCTTAACCTTCCGGCACCGGGCAGGCGTCAGGCCCTATACGTCATCTCACGATTTCGCAGAGCCCTGTGTTTTTACTAAACAGTCGCTACCCCCTGGTCTGTGCCACCCAATCATGGTTGCCCACGGTTGGGTCTCGTTTATCCCGAAGTTACACGAGCAATTTGCCTAGTTCCTTCAGCATCGTTCTCTCAAGCGCCTTGGTATTCTCTACCAGTCCACCTGTGTCGGTTTCGGGTACGGTCTATACGCCAGAGCTATTTCCTGGAATGATTGAAAAGCCTGTTCAATCCGTTAAGGACAGACAACATCTCTCATTCGTCACTTCTGGCAGGCCCAGTAATATTAAACTGGTTCCCATCGACTACGGCTCTCGCCCTCGCCTTAGGGGCCGGCTCACCCTGCGTGGATTAACCTTGCGCAGGAACCCTTGGACTTTCGGCGACAGTGTTTCTCGCACTGTTTATCGCTACTCATGTCAGCATTCGCACTTCCGATATCTCCAGAGAGGGTCACCCCGTCTCCTTCGCAGACTTACGGAACGCTCCGCTACCGCGCATTCAAAGAATGCACCCACAGCTTCGGCACGTGGCTTGAGCCCCGTTACATTTTCGGCGCAGGGTTTCTAATAGACCAGTGAGCTATTACGCTTTCTTTAAAGGATGGCTGCTTCTAAGCCAACCTCCTGGTTGTTTTGGAATCCCCACATCCTTTCCCACTTAGCCACGATTTAGGGGCCTTAGCTGGTGGTCTGGGCTGTTTCCCTCTCGACAATGGACCTTAGCACCCACTGTCTGTCTGCCGGGCTATACTCCTGGGTATTCGGAGTTTGGTTAGGTTTGGTAAGGCTTTGGGCCCCCCTAGCCCATCCAGTGCTCTACCCCCCAGGGTAAACACCCGACGATCTACCTCAATAGATTTCGCGGAGAACCAGCTATCTCCGAGTTTGATTGGCCTTTCACCCCTAGCCACAGCTCATCCCCGACTTTTTCAACAGGCGTGGGTTCGGCCCTCCAGTGCGTGTTACCGCACCTTCAGCCTGGCCATGGCTAGATCACTCGGTTTCGGGTCTTCTGCCAGCAACTCATTCGCCCTATTCAGACTCGCTTTCGCTACGCCTACACCTAACGGCTTAAGCTCGCTGCAAACAGAAACTCGCTGACCCATTATACAAAAGGTACGCCGTCACCCCATAAGAGGCTCCGACTGCTTGTAGGCGTCCGGTTTCAGGTCTCTTTCACTCCCCTCATCGGGGTGCTTTTCACCTTTCCCTCACGGTACTTGTTCGCTATCGGTCACTAAGGAGTATTTAGGCTTGGAGGGTGGTCCCCCCATGTTCAGACAGGGTTTCACGTGCCCCGCCCTACTCGAATCCTCATCAGAACACTACGCATACGGGGCTATCACCCATTATTGCCGGACTTTCCAGACCGTTTTGCTTCTTCCTGATCAGGCATTGGCCTGCTCCGCGTTCGCTCGCCACTACTAGCGGAATCTCTGTTGATGTCTTTTCCTCCAGGTACTGAGATGTTTCAGTTCCCCGGGTTTGCCTCATACACCTATGTAT
>NZ_JOPF01000037.1:0-4255 GCF_002153595.1 Gluconobacter sp. DsW_056 | reverse complement strand
GGTCTGATCGCGGCGACGATGGTGCGCGTCTGGGTGGATAACCGCGTCGATTTCTCCCGTGCCTCAACGCTGTTTCCTGTTGGCGTGGCCCTCGTGGCCGGGGCGGGAGACCTCACTTTCACAATCGGCGGTGTGACGCTGGGCGGCATTGCAACCGCCACAATCGCCGCCATCGGCCTCAACCAGATCCTCAAGGCAGGAGGATTGTCTGAGGATTTGTAGGACCAATTCAGGATTTTACTGAAGTGCGGTGAAGATATCCGGAAGTCTGTGCAGACAGGTCGATACGGTAAAAACTTGCAATATAACCGAATTTCTGCTAATTTATGAAAGCATGGTAATTTATACCATTGTATTTCCAAAAAATTGAATTTCGGTGATGCCTGCTTAGACCGGCGTCAGTCTCGCTATGCGTATTGGGAGATTCATGCATTGAAGAAGATTGTAATCTTATTTCTTATATTTCCGACCTTCGCATTTTCTTATCCGATGTCTTATAAAGACAAGAATGGAGATTTTCAGCAGGTCACAGTAATAACAAAAGAAAATTCACAAAAAATCCCGTACGCTGAAGCATACAAAGACAATAACGGAGTGTGGAAGAAAACTCTGGTTGTGCAGGAAATCTGCGGGGTTGATGGTGGTGGTACGCCGGTCGCCTGTAATGGTCTTAATCAAAGCGATATTAACGTCCCAAATGGTATTGCCGGCCTCAATGATAATGGGAACGTGACTGCGAATGTTTCAACGCAGGCGCAATATACGGCAAGTAACGGGTCGCTGGTTTCTGCCATACAGGACAGCCTTGGGGCTGGCGCGCAGGATGCTCTGGCCGGTGATATCAATGCGATCTGGTTGGGGGGGTTTTCTCTTCCGGTCGTTTCTGGTGGGGCTGGGGATGCGGCAACCAGTGCGATCGTCAATATTGTTGCGCGCCCTTATGGTAATTACAACAATGGCTGCGCGCTGTGCGTGATTGCGACGGGGGGCACCCAGACGGACAGTGCGGGTCGTGCGGCCATTTCAGGCACCGACTGGCATGAAGGTGTTTCCGCCAACGCGGGCATGGGCGATATCGTGGGGTTCTATGAGCATCTCGACAATGCACCAGCCCGCCTGATCCTTCCGGTCACGGCCTATACGGCTACATCCGTGACGCTGGCATCCGCGCTGACGGCAGAGCAGATCAATCAGCTGCGTGCAGGCATGTATATCTGGTCGAATTCCATTGATACGAGCCTGACGGATACGGGCAGTTCATCCGGTCAGATCCCGACCGCCCGTTTTTATGGCGGCTATGTCACGGGCTGGTCGGGCAATACGATTACGGTCAACGGCTGGTCGGTGTTCGAGCAGGCCCCTGGAACAGGGGCGGTTCCGGATGTGACGAAACTGGACACGTCGCTCTACTCCAGCCGCACGACACCGACGGTCTGGATTGGCTCTCCCGGCAAGGTTTTTGCCCGGAATGTGTATGCCAGCTATGTCGAGCCGACGGCAGGTGCGGAAACCTCTCTGGCGCATGAATACCAGGCTGAAGAAGCCGACTTTGCGACCTATGCCAAGACCCCGCACAGTGTGAAATACTCCGGCTATGTCCTGTCGCCACAGTCTTATGGCGCACTGAATGACGGAACAGAGTTCACGGAGGACAGCGCAGGCGTTGTGGTTTCAGGCAGTCTGCCGATCCAGATTTCGCTCTGGGGTGGTTGCAACAGCAGCGCGATCTATGGCCAGTCGCTTTACGTCGCCAGTCATTGCTCCAGGTTTGATGCCAGTACGGCCGTTGGGAAGACCTTCACGCTGAGTGAGAATGTGGCCATCGCAGACGGGATGTCTTACCGGCAGATCACGCGGCTTCAGCAGGATGTGGCGGGTGCGAACCCGAACCTCTACGTTGGCCCTGTTGTAACGCCCGGCACCAATCCGAGTGTCACCAATCGCACCCAGAGCTGGTATGGCACGATCAGCGGTTATGTGAATGGCGCGATCAAGTATGGCATGTCGGACAGCTCGGTTGCGCTCTGCGGCTCAGGGACCAATTGTGGTTTGACTGTCAGCGGAAGTGGTGACGTCACCGTGGGGCCCGGGCATACGGTGCAGATCGAGCCCGCCACCGGGGATGGTGTGAATGGTGCGCCCTATTTTTCAGCGCCTTCGGGAAATACCCTGAAGCTGCAGGATAGTGGTGGGACGAATGCCAGCCTCTCCGTTACTGGAATGCTGAGCGCAAATGCGGGGACCACGCCGGGGTCAATGTCCGCGTCTGATCTCAACAACGTCTATCGTCCCGCTCAGGACGGAACCCAGATGTGGTGTTCGGATTGCAAGCTGAACGGCGTGACCGGTGTGGCTGCATTCTACCATGCCAACGGCACCAAATGGACCGATAGTCAGAATAATCCGATTTCGAATTAAGAGAGCGAAATTTTCACAGATTACAACATTTGTTTCATCACACGGAAATGCAGCTTCTGGAGCTGCGTCCGTGTGGTGTCAGGGAGAACGAGAAGAAGGTACATGAACTGAACATTTTTAGTAGTCTTATATTTCGGGCGCCGGTCTGGTCTTCAATACATGATATGTATGAGGAATAGAAATTTTTCTCCTTTACGTTTGATATGATTTCCGCAAAAATAACGAAAGGTTTCATTTTTCAACATCTTTTTACATGAGAAAGATGTTTTTATTGAGGTAATATTAATGTTTTGCCTGCAGGGTCTTCCGCATATTGCCAGTCAGAAAGGCTGGAAGCTGAACTGCTTTCTTCTGGCTACGGTTTCGACCCTGAGTTTTGCTTCCGCCGGAGCCGCCGGAGCCGCCGGAGCCGCCGGAGCCTCCGCAGCGACCCAGACAATCAGGGGAAGTTTTCAGGGCCCGGCGGCCAGTCAGGCGTATGCGTCTCCGGTTATTGCCACCGGGGCTCTGACGATTGGCAGCGGAGCGCAGATTTCAGCCCAGAGCATTACTGCCGGCGCGCCGCCTGCAGGTGCTGCCCTGATCATGGTTTCTGGTTCTGGTTCCTCTCTGAGTGCGGAACAGGCGCTGGTCATCGGTGCAGCGCCTGATGCCTATACCGGAACGACCCTTAATATTTCTTCAAATGCCCATGTCTCTGCCGCGTCCGTCACCGCCGGTCTGGGAGATGGTACCCTTGGGACCATCAATCTCACATCTTATGGCGCGTCGGACAGAAGCAGCCTTGTGACGCAGGACCTGACGCTTGGTTCAGGGGGCGGCAATGCTGCGTTGAATGCCACGGGGCAATCCGGTGGCATCGCTCTTGTGCATGTTGATGGAAAACTCACCATCGGCCAGCCGGATGCCGTTAACGGTCTTGGGGCGAATACCGTCTGGCTTGGGAGCGGGAGTGCTCTGGAAGTCGGTGGTACGGACGGGATCCAGGCGACGGGGACGTCAAAGGACTACACGTTCACGCTGTCCGGTGGCACGTTGCGGGACGTCACTTCTGATCTGACCAGTGCGGTCAATATAAGTCTTGGAAGCAGCACCACCTCGACGGTTGATACGGGAAGTTTCAACACTCGTCTGACCGGCGCCATTACGGGGGGGGGCAATCTTGTCAAGACAGGGAGCGGCATCCTGACCCTGACGGGGGACAACCAGTACGCACACGGTGCAGGGCCGGTCGTCAACACGATCGTCCAGCAAGGAACCCTGGCAGCGTCTCCGCTCAGTCTGAGAGGTGCCGGGGTGATTCAGAATGATGCGACGCTGCGTATCAGTCAGGACAATTATACAGGCCAGAAGGCGGTCTGGCCCGAGATGGTCAGCAATATCATTACGGGTACAGGTGATCTGATCAAGGATGGCAGCAAAACAGTCGCCCTGACAGCCACTAACACTTATACGGGTGCCACGGTTGTCAGCGCAGGAACGCTTGAGCTGGGCTATTATGGCGGCATCATCGGTTCGATCAATAACAGCTCTGGAATCCAGCTGCTCAATGCATCGTCAAACCTGACCGTATATCGGGATGACACTGTGACGGTTTCTCCGAATATTTCAGGGGCTGGATCGGTGACGAAGATGGGGGCGAATACCCTGACCCTGTCTGGCGTGAATACATATGCCGGTGGCACCGATATTCAGGCTGGGACGCTGCACGGGACGACGTCCAGCTTTGGGACGGGTGCGATCAGCACGGTTCAGGGGACGACACTCGCTGTGGATCAGGCGGGCGACGGTACGCTGAACAATGCGGTGTCTGGCGCGGGTGCGTTCGCCAAGCTGG
>NZ_JOPF01000036.1:0-468 GCF_002153595.1 Gluconobacter sp. DsW_056 | reverse complement strand
ACCATTCTGACCGATAACGGCATCCAGTTCGCTGATCAGCCCCGTAACCGCAATACGGCCTGGTCTCGCCCCATGCGCTTCGACATGATCTGCGAAGCTCACGGGATCGAACATCGTCTGACGAAACCCAATCATCCCTGGACGAACGGTCAGGTCGAGCGGATGAACCGGACAATCAAGGAAGCAACCGTCAAACGCTTCCATTACGACAGTCATGAGCAGTTGAGGACACACCTCAACGACTTCACGGCAGCCTATAATTTCGGGCGAAGACTCAAGACCCTGAACGGCCTCACCCCTTACGAATACGTCTGCAAAATCTGGACTTCAGAGCCAGACAGATTCATCATCAATCCAAACCATCAAAACACGGGACCAAACACCTTATGTGTTTCCAACCTGTTATGATGACCTCATGAACGCCCCTGGCCAGGGGCGTTCATGAGGTGAGATACAGCGCTTAACACC
>NZ_JOPF01000035.1:0-911 GCF_002153595.1 Gluconobacter sp. DsW_056 | reverse complement strand
CAGCATGTCCTTGCGATGACGGGATCGACCGTTGTGGGGCCGCTGCTGATGGGGTTTGACCCCAATGTGGCGATCCTGTGCTCGGGGCTGGGGACGATCCTGTTCTTCCTCATCACCGGCGGTCGGATCCCGAGCTATCTGGGATCGAGTTTTTCCTTCATCGCCCTCGTCGTGGCGCTGACCGGATATTCCGGGCATGGTCCGAACCCCGATATCGCACTGGCCTGCGGCGGAATTTTCGTCGCGGGCGTGGTGTATGCGCTGATCGGGGTTCTGGTCCGGATGACGGGCTCGGGGTGGATCGAGCGCCTCATGCCGCCATCCGTCACCGGGGCGATTGGCGCGGCGATCGGGCTCAACCTGGCGCCTGTGGCGTCGCGCGGGCTCGGGCATGGCGGGGCCGGGACGGCCTGCGGCATTTTTGCGCTGCTGTGTACGGCGCTGCTGGCAGTCTATGGCGGTCCGTATCTGCGGCGGCTGTCGATCCTGCTGTCCCTGATTGTGTCCACGCTTGTGTATGTCGTGGTGGCGAACGGGCTGCATCTGGCGCCGGCGATGGATTTCTCCGAAGTTCTGTCCGCCCCGTTGATCGGGATGCCGCATCTGACGGCACCACGTTTTACCGGCCATGCGGCCATTCTGCTGGCACCTGTCGCGCTGGTTCTGGTGGCGGAGAATCTTGGGCATCTCAAGGCGATCGGGGCCATGACGGGGCGCCCCCTGGATCACCTGACGGGGCGTGCGTTCCTCGGGGACGGGCTGGCGACGATGCTGGCGGCCAGTCTCGGCGGCACGGGTGTGACCACCTATGTCGAGAATATCGGCGTCATGGCGCTGTCGCGGGTCTGTTCGACGCTGACCTTCGCTGTGGCCGGACTGTTCGCCATTCTGCTCGGGTTCTCGCCGTTTTT
>NZ_JOPF01000034.1:0-9496 GCF_002153595.1 Gluconobacter sp. DsW_056 | reverse complement strand
AGTGCAGGACGACATGCCAGCGGATATTTCGGAAAAAAAGGAGGATACAGGACACGGAGCTGACTGCCGTGCTGATCGATAGCGCCACAGGAACGCCCTCTGGACGCAGTAAGAGACCGAGCACTGGCATAAGAACCAGCCCCGCGCCGCCCCCGGAAACAGCACTCAGAGCAAATGCAATGAATGCATGCGATGCCAAATAAGAGAAACCAGCCAGCCATTTCTCGGCACTCCGTCTTATCCGTCTCTTATAACAAGCGAAAATGACCCGATGTGTTGGCGATAAATTCGCTGGATATATCAATCCCCTCTCAACCGGCCGCAAACGCCAACAAAATATACAACCATTTTATAGAAGATAATTTGCCATATCCACATCAGACCACACCCGCACTCAGAAATCGAAACAAAAAAGTTCGATTGCCGTAAAAATAATAGCAAATACGTCCGATTGGAGACCGTAATATTTTAATTAATAATACCCAATATTGCCTATATTCCCTTGCGAGTTTGGAATGCTTCCTCGAGTGTGCAGAAAGCATCCCAGATACTGGACTGCATGAGAACAGGACAAAGATTAAGCCGAATGACAGACTGGTTTATATCCAGGCCCATAGCAACGACACTGCTCACACTCGCGCTCTGCCTGTTTGGTATAATGGGCTATATATCACTGCCTGTTGCCGATCTGCCCAATATTGATTTTCCAGTTATTCAGGTGCAGGCCCTTCAACCTGGCGGAACACCTGAGCAGATCGCAAGTTCCATTGCGGAACCTCTCGAACGCCAACTGGGATCCATTGCTGGTTTGGAGGAAATGACATCGCAGTCCAGTAGTGAAATGCTGCGGGTTACGCTTCAGTTTTCGCTTTCGCGAGATATCAATGGAGCGGCTCGTGATGTTGCCGCTGCCCTGCAGGCAGCTCGCGTTGATCTGCCGCGCACTCTAAGACAGAATCCGACGTATTCGAAAGCCAATCCTAATGACCCCCCGGCCCTGATCCTTGCACTAACGTCGCATAACCATACGTTGCCAGAATTATACGATCAGGCATCCAACAATCTGATGCCACTGTTATCGCATATCCGTGGCGTCGGACTTGTACAGATCAGTGGCAGCGCATTGCCCGCAGTGCGGGTGGAAATAGATCCTCTATTTTTATACAAATATGGCCTGGGATTTGAAGATGTCCGCGCGGCGCTGGCTTCGGCCAATGCCCATACGCCTAAAGGGGTTATTGATACACACGATCAGCGCTTTCAGATAGCGACCAATGATCAGATTCACCATGCTGCCGACTATCAAAACCTCATCGTAGCATGGCGCAACAGTCGGCCAGTTCATCTCGCTGACGTTGCGCAGATCGTTGACAGCGTCGAAGACGTTCGTAATGCCGGCTACTATAATCGCCAGCCGGCTATTGTGATGCAGGTATACATGCAGGCCGGTGCGAACATCGTCGCGGCGATGAATCAGGTACACAGTCAATACAAGCAGATGCAGCGCAGTCTGAAACCCGACATTGACCTTCATGTGGTCATGGATCGATCCGTCGTCATTCGCGCCTCTCTTCTGGATACACGCATGACTCTCGGCATCTCAATCGTGCTAGTCATACTGATTGTTCTTCTGTTTTTAGGGTCTCCCCGTGTGGTGCTCGTTCCGGCCATCGTCATCCCTGTATCTCTTTTGGGAACGCTCGGTTTCCTGTGGGTGCTCGGTTATGACCTCGATAACATGTCGCTGATGGCATTGACGATCGCCACCGGTTTTGTCGTTGACGACGCTATTGTCGTCGTCGAAAATATTGCACGGCACGAAGACGGGGGCCTCTCTGCCTTGGAGGCCGCGAAGCGTGGTGCGCGCGAGGTTAACTTTACAATCATCTCGATCACAGCATCACTGATTGTGGTTTTTCTCCCGATCCTGCTTATGGGCGGGTTGACCGGTCGTCTGTTCCATGAATTCGCCATAACCGTCTCAATCTGTCTGTGCGTTTCAGCCTTATTGTCTCTGAGCCTCACGCCAATGATCTGTGCACATCTGGGTACACAAGGTCCGGCGAGTGCGGTTACTCAGGCTCTGGACAGATGCCATGACCGCGTACTGCATGCCTATCAGCGCACCTTGATGACCTCTCTTCGTCATCCGATCATGGTCCTGCTGTCCATACCGGCTACGATTGGTCTGACACTGTTACTCTACCAAAACTTGCCACGAGGCCTCTTCCCCGACGAAGATACAGGTATGCTCCTGGGACGCATTCTAGGAAGCGAGACAATCTCGTTCCAGTCGATGGAGCGGAACATGAACTCTGTCCAGGCTCTACTTCTGCAAGATCCTGATGTTGCATCCGTTGCGGGCTTTCTTGGGGGGCGGGGCTCTTCCAATCAGGGCAATATCTTCATACGCCTCACAGACAAGGCGATACGCCACAACAGCGTTGCCCAGACCATGAAGCATCTGGATGCTCGCACGCGCGTTTTGAAAGATGCGCGCTTCTTCGCACTTCAGCGAGGCGCCATCCGGATTGGCGCGCGCCCCAGTAATGCGGCTTATCAATATAGCTTGAGGGCAAACGATGCTCACGTGCTGTACGACTACACACAGCGCCTTCTAACCGCTCTGGTCAGCGAGCCAACGCTGACTGACGTCTCCTCAGATGTCCTTCTGGGAGGCAGCAGTATGGACGTCCATGTTAATCGTGACACATCTGCGCGCTTACAAATCACGGCTCAGCTGCTTGGTAATGTCCTTTATGATGCCTATGGCCAGCGCGCCGCATGCGTCATCTACAATCCGCTCAACCAATATCGCGTCGTTATGGAGGTCGCGCCACGCTTCTGGCAGTCCCCCGAGACCTTGACCCAGACATGGATCAGTACGTCTGGAGGCTCTCCTTCGGGGGCGTCGCAATCAAATCGCATTCGTGTCCGATCCACTGGTTCCAACGCCAGCAGGCGCGGCGTATCCCAGAGCGTCGATAATCTGCTGGCGAACAGTCTCGCAGGAGGAGCATCAGCATCATCTGGTTCGGCCGTATCGACAACGATGGAAACAATGGTGCCGCTATCCGTCGTGTCTACCCGCCAGGAAAGTGCAACAGCGCTCGCGGTCAATCACGAGGGCCAGGCCATCGCCGCGACGATCTCGTTCAATCTTCCGCCAGGTGTCTCATTGGGCCAGGCGATGAACACCGTCGATAGAGCAGTCGCGCGCATCAAGCTTCCGCCGTCGATTCAAGGTAGCTATGCTGGAAATGCCGCACAACTACGCAGTTCGGTGGGAAGCGAACCACTTCTCTTTGGATGCGCTGTTCTGGCGATTTATATCGTGCTGGGCATATTATATGAGAGCATGATCCACCCATTGACGGTTCTCTCCACTCTACCATCCGCAGGTGTGGGGGCGATGCTGGCCTTATGGCTGTGCCGTGAAGAATTTTCTCTCATGGCGATGATCGGCCTGCTTCTTCTGGTCGGAATTGTCAAGAAGAACGCGATCATGCTGATTGATTTTGCGATTGAGGCCGAAAAACATGGAGCAACAACCCGGGATGCAATCCTGCAGGCCTGTGAATTGCGCTTTCGTCCCATCATGATGACGACATTTGCGGCGGCGTTTGGCGCTCTGCCGCTGGTTCTTGGACATGGCTATGGTGCCGAGATGCGTCTGCCACTCGGCATTACCATTCTCGGAGGCCTCGCATTAAGTCAGGCGCTGACACTTTACACCACGCCGGCCCTGTATGTCGCTCTCGATCACCTCTCGGTCATGGCAAAGCGCGTCCTTGCGCGTCAACATCCCTCTCTGGGCACCCCATCATGAGTCAAGAAATTCCGCATTCTGTCGCACACCTCCTCCTTGTTGAAGACGACGTCAATACTGTCGGCTATATCGAGCGCTTTTTCAGAAATTCACATGTCCATATTACAACGGCCACTGACGGCATTAGTGGCCGGGACCTTGCGACATCCCGTTCATGGGATTGCATTATTCTTGATCGCCGCCTTCCTAGAATGGACGGTTTGACAATTTTAACGCAAATCAGAGCTGAAAACATTCAGACACCTGTTCTCTTTCTGACGACCATGGACGGCATTCATGATCGCGTCAGCGGGCTGCGAAGCGGGGGAGACGACTATCTGGTCAAACCATTCGCTTTAACGGAACTCTCAGCGAGAGTAGAAAGCCTCCTCCGACGGTCAAAGGCACTCTCAAACGATACCCGCCTCATATTCGCGGATATCGAGATAGATCTTCTCGCCCGTGAAGTCCGTCGCGCCGGGACGAAGTTGTACATTCAGGCCCAGGAACTCAAGCTGCTCGAATATTTCATGAGACATCCACTCGTAATTTTTTCTCGTGAAATGCTTCTGCAAACTGTCTGGGACATCAATTTTCCGATCCGCACCAATCTGGTCGAAACGCATATCAGTAGACTGAGAGAGCGACTGGGCCGCGACGCCCCGCAGTTGATTCATACTGTCAAAGGGAAAGGCTATATCCTGCGGAACCCTGAAATATGAGAAATTACACAGCCGCACCCTCTCAGGGACCGTCCGTCTTTCGCAGCTCGTCTTTTCGGATCGTGGCCATGTTTGCGAGTTGCTTCGTCATCAGTGGTGTCACAGTGATGGCTTTCTCCGGCTACCATAGCCTGCACCTTCTTTCCCAACAGATGAAGCAGTCCGTGGCCAATGAGCGTGACGAGGCCCTTTCTGAGGCGCGCATTAAGGATATCGCGCACCTTGAACCCGTGATGAGCGAACTCGTACGAAACGAGCCGGGGTTTTATTATCTTCTTCAAAATGCGCCGGGACACGTTGTTGTCGGCAACATGTTTCACCTGAGACCTGTTCCAGGCTGGCGAACGCTATCCTGGACCCATCGTTCCCTGCCACCTGACCATCGCCCCGTCATCGGATACGGTTCGGTATTACAGGACGGCGGATACCTGTTCGTCGGGATCGACGCGGAGCCGGTACAGACCCTCCGTCGAGACCTCTGGTTCATGTTGGGCTGGAGCGCCATCGGCTTTATCCTCATCGGTGTCGCCGGCGGTTTTGTTCTCAGTCGCCTTGTTCTAGGCAAGATTGAAGCCATCAGCCAGACCGCTCGTGACATCATGCGTGGCGACCTGTCTCGCCGGCTCCCCTTGAATGCCGCAAATGACGAGTTCGATCATCTTGCAGTCAGCCTGAACGCCATGCTTGAAAGAAACGAGACCCTCGTTGCCAGTATACGTCAGGTCACCGATGACATCGCTCATGACATGAGACGTCCGCTTGCCCATCTTGGCCACCATCTTGATGATCTGTCAGGAATTTCGCTGCCTCCTGCTAAAACAGAAGCCCTGAATCAGGCCAGGCATAATCTGAACGAAGCCTTGGAAATTTTCTCTTCTTTGCTGAAACTCGCTCAGATCGAGGCCGATGATCGTGTGCCCGACAGTCAGACACTAGACGTGCATGATCTTCTTGTCACGATTTCAGACCTTTACCAACCTATCCTCGAAGACCATGACCAGCGCCTCAGTCTCGACGTCTCTACTCATACCATGCACCTTCATGGAAACAGAGTGCTTCTGACACAGATGCTTGCCAACCTTCTTGAAAATGCTACAAATCACTGCCCTGCGGGGAGCGAAGTCACTCTTTCGGCTTCCGCTTCCCCCAAGACAGTGACCATTGTAGTCACCGACAACGGGTCAGGCATTCCCGTTCACGAACGGGAGCATGTCTTTGAGAAAATGGTCAGGCTCGACAGGAGCCGCTCCGTGCCGGGAACAGGACTTGGCCTCAGCATGGTGAGGGCAATTGTCCGGCTTCATGGAGGGCAGATCCGCCTTCTGGACAACGAGCCTGGCCTCCGTTGTGAAATGATGTTCCCGAAAGCTCCAAGCTCTACATCTTGAAAATTAACTGGAACGTCACCGCTCGCCCGGCAGCAATCCGGGAATAATTGGCATAGACACGATCATAATATCGCTTGTTCGTCAGGTTTTGTAGGTTGGCCTGCAAATCCAGCGTTTTGGTAATCTGGTAATCCGCAACCATGTCCAGGCGAACATACTCGGGAACCCATGTCTGATTGTTCACATTTGTGTAGCGCTTGCTCATATAGGTCAGGCCACCGCCGGCCTTGAACTGCGGTAGTATTTTATACGTGCTCCAGAGAGCTACGGAATTTCCGGGCGTGTAAGGAAAGCGCTTTCCAACGTTCGCATGGGTCGGGCCACCGTCCATTACGGTGCTATCCAGATAAGTCCACCCACCAAAGACTTCCCAGCGTGGTGTTATATTACCTTCTACGTTGATTTCAGCACCACGGACGCGCTGAGTTCCCGCGTCGATCTGGTTGCCGAAGCCATCGGACACCTGTGCATTGGTCATCTTTCCATCAAACAGAGATCCTGTGATGGAAAAACGACCGTCCAACAACTCGGCTTTTGCGCCCACCTCAATATTTTTACCGTTCTGTGGCGCGAGCTTGTTGTTCGCTGTCGACAAGGCGATCTGTCCGTCCGCACCCGCATCCACGCCAACCGGATTGGAAGCTGTCGCGTAAGAGAAATAGATGCTGATCGGCTTGATGGGCTTATAGACCGCGCCTGCCTGATAATTAATGAAGCTCTGATTATTGCTCAGCCCAACATTTCCCTGCACGGCAGACGTCATGAATCGGTCAAACCGCACTCCGCCATTGATGAGCAAATGATCATTGAACATGCTCATCGTATCGAAAGCGTAAGCTGATCCCGTCGTGACATTTGTATTAAGCGGCGCGATACCGGGCTCACCCAGTGAGTAGGAGCCAGTCCAGGGATTATGCGAACTCCAGCCTCCCAGGCTCGTTGCAGAAACGCAATTATAAGCGACAGAGCAGGAACCACCATTGCGCAAATTATGTCCGGTTGAGTCTACAATGTAATATTCATTGCGAGTCAGGCGCTCACGCGACACCTCGATACCGGTATTGATAGAGTGATGAATGAACCCGGTATCGAACGTTCCGGATACCATCGCCTGTTCCTGAAAATTGTCCGTATGGAATTTTCCGGATTTCGCTTCCAGAAGTATATTCTGATTGGTGAGAGATGTACTCTGCCACTGAGGGTTGGTCGCAATGTAATCATATTGCGTGCTCGTCCACTGAAGTGTGTTGCGAAATACAAAATTACGCCACAAATCCTGTTCAAGGATGATCTGACCGAGATCTGTCGTACTGCGCTCGAAATCCCGATCCTTCAATCCCAACACCGTATGGCGCGGAATCTCAAGTGGCTCGTGGGTAATCTTGCTATACGGCGCTGAATAATCAGGCATATCGAAAGAATAGAGGTGGTAATACCCAAGCGTCAGACGTGTCGGTGTCCCCAATCCGAAAGACATCGACGGAGCGACACCCCATTTATGCCCACCAGTCGGCTCGCGGCCAGCCGTATCACCATCGTCTCGCATAGCGTTCAGACGAAAAGCCGTCGAAGATCCGATCTGCCGGTTGATGTCGATCGTCCCTCGTTTATAGGCCGCCGTTCCGAAGCCGATCTGACCGGAGAGACTATTACCAAGCTGGGCTTTCTTGGTCGTGATGTTGATCTGTCCACCCAGCCCCCCACGACCGCCATAGACTGAGCCCGGTCCCTTCAGAACTTCCATCTCCTCAACATCGAACACTTCACGCTGACTGACACCGCTATCCCGTAGTCCATCGATGAACATGTTACTGTAAGAGCCAAAACCACGGATCACCGGATAATTTCCGCCGGGAATGGCATACGCATCTCCACCCCGAAAACTCACTCCTGGAACGGTCCGCATGGCTTCTTCAAACGACGTCGCGTTCACCAGCTTCATCTGCTCCTGCGTCACAACAGAAACCGAGCGAGGTGTATCAAGCAAGGATGCCGTATATTTTCGGTTTGGAGACTTACCAGTCAATTGAGAATGAGTCTTTCCCCAGACTGTCAGCTTTTCCTGGTCATTTGTCTGTGTACTCCCGCTGTAATTAAGAGCTTTCGCTCCTGTATCTGTTGTTTTTTTCGATGTGACTGCTAGCTTGCTATTTGCATCTTGAGATTTTGTATCTTTAACTTCAGCCGCATAAGCACAGCTTTCAATTATCGTACCGGCGAGACAGCCAAAAATAAAAGAGTAGGAACAGAGACGAAAAACATTCTGAAGGTGAAGCATTTTTTCTAGCTGTATATGAGAACGCTTCGCATTAGCTATATGCGTTTCCCCCTCTGAGCAATCAGCATTCATCGAGATTGGGAATTATTAATTGTGTGAATAATTCGCACTACCGCTTTAGCCTGCTGTATTCACATTGATTCGTGTATAAAGTGAAAATTATAGATTGCCACCAAACTACTATACGAATAGAGATAAATAAAACGTTTATATTGGAAGAATATATATTTATTTTGCGATCAATCTGAAGATTTTCTTGTTCTTTTTTTGTAGCGCAATCAAATTTAAGACTGAACAATTTATATATGGTATTACATTAAATATCATCTCAAGATAGTAATTAACTTCGATATACCCTCGATCTTAAAGGATAAACCTATTTTCTACTTATGTTTCTGGCTATTATACTCTTCGGTTTCCCTCAATATCCCATTCCCTCCAGAATCGTAAACTACGAGTTTTATTATGGCATTCAGGCGTGCTATGCCTTTTCCACGGCCGCCTGTAATGCAATGATTATCGCCATTTGGTTCAGGGGTTGAATCGGGGCAGCGTGAATCAACTGGCGGATAAGATTCTCATCGCCTGGGCGCACGTCGCCGTCACGATCGACCCCGCCTTGATCGCGACCCGCTCCCGCGAGATCATGGACAAGGCAGCAACGTATTCATCGACAGGTAGGTTGAATTCATCACGTTGCCCTAATTGGTAGGCCGAGCATCGTAATGGCCGTGCTTATCTGCAAATCCTGCTGCTTAACCCGGTGGGGCTGACGATGCGCGCACGCCCACCAATACATGATACCTGAGGGTCTAATCGGCAATGAAATCTGGATCTGTAAGCTTAAAACTAGAGGAAGCTTTTTTTTGGGGGGGGGTGATGACCCTGCGCCCTGAAATGCCCTCGATTTGAAGTAAGGTCTGTCCACTGGAGACAGGCGATGAAGACAGCGCGTTTTCACAGGACCAGATCATTGGCATCCCGAAGGAGCATCAGGCGGGCGCCACGGCGGCCGATCTGTACCGCGAAGAAGCGCTGACGGTCCGAAAGCGTGGCGGCCTCGCTCGCATTGTCGCCATAGGATGTCTGCTTATCGAAGCCCCAAGCGATCCACTTTACGACCAAGATGGTAGCGGAAGGAGACCTCAAGGGCGTGAGGGGCGGACGCTTACCGCGAATGCCTCACACTGATGTGTAGATACGTTGTTTCGTTATTTAGGCATGAGGTTGCGTTTTTAATATCACATAAAAGTGAACTTCGACAAAACTACGCCGAATTACCTTTCCATTTGTTTCCTAT